>JBDLUK010000108.1:0-3591 GCA_039805365.1 Bacteroidota bacterium
TTTCACCGATTCACCGATTCACCGATTCACCGATTCACCGATTCACCGATTCACCGATTCACCGATTCACCGATTCACCGATTCACCGATCCACCGATCCACCGATTCACCAATCAACTCAATCCACTGATCACCCCATTGGCATCGATGTCCATGCCTTCTGATGCGGGTACAACTGGAAGTCCTGGCATACGCATCATATCGCCCAATATGGGAATGATAAATCCTGCGCCAACCGCAAATTCAAACTCACGAACAGTTACCACAAATCCTTTTGGACGACCAATCTTGCGCTCATCATCGCTGAAAGACTTTTGGGTCTTGGCCATGCAAATGGGCAATGCAGACAATCCCAATTTCTCGATGGTCTTCAAATTGGTTTCAGCTTCCTTGGTATACTGAACCGCATCTGCTCCATAAATGGTCTTGGCAATTTTCTCTATCTTTTCCTTAACAGGTGCATTCCAATCGTACAAGGGTGCAAAAGCATTTCTTCCTGATTCCAATACTTCAACAACCTCACGCGCCAAATCACGCATGCCATCTCCGCCTTGTGAGAATCCTCGAGCAACAACGGCCTTCACTCCCTTCAATGCGCAACGATCAATCACAAATTGAATTTCTTCTTCGGTATCGGTAGGGAAGTGGTTCAATGCAACAACAGGTGTTAACCCAAAATGCAAACAGTTTTCAATGTGCTTTTCTAAGTTTTCAATTCCTTTAGTAATACGCTCCATTGAAGCGGTATTGTACTCTTCTTTGGGCGCTCCTCCATGGTGACGCAATGCACGAATCGTAGCAACCAAAACAATGGCATCTGGTTTCAATTGTCCATATCCACATTTGATGTTCATGAATTTCTCCGCGCCCAAGTCAGCACCAAATCCAGCTTCTGTTACGACATAGTCGCTCAAGCTCAATCCCATTTTAGTCGCGATGATGGTGTTGGTTCCTTGCGCAATATTGGCAAATGGACCACCGTGAATGATCGCAGGATTTCCTTCTAATGTCTGCACCAAGTTGGGCTTGATGGCATCCTTTAACAACAAAGCCATTGCGCCTTGTGCTTTTAAATCACGCGCATAAACCGGTTTCTTGTCATAGGTAAAGCCTACGAAAATATTGCCCAACTTCTCTTTCAAATCCTCGATATTCTTGCTCATACATAAAATGGCCATCACCTCAGATGCTGGAGTGATGTTGAATCCATCTTCTCTGGGAACCCCATTTCCAGTTCCGCCAATGCCAATAATGATTTGACGCAATGAACGATCGTTCATGTCCATGACGCGCTTCCAATACACTTGTCGTGGATCGATTCCCAAATTGTTGGTTTTGCTTTGGATATTGTTGTCTATCAATGCAGCCAACAAATTATTGGCCTTTTCAATTGCGCTGAAATCTCCTGTAAAATGTAGATTGATGTCTTCCATTGGAACCACCTGCGCATATCCACCGCCAGCTGCTCCACCTTTGATTCCAAAGACTGGACCCAAAGATGGTTCTCTCAATACAACAGTAGCTTTCTTTCCAATTTTATTCAAACCTTCAGTCAGTCCGATGGAGGTAGTGGTCTTTCCTTCTCCCGCTGGAGTAGGGGTAATGGCACTTACCAAAATCAACTTGGCTTGCTTTACTTTTTCATCATCGATCAAATGCAATGGCAACTTGGCCTTGTATTTACCATAATGTTCCAAGTCATCAACGGAAACATTTAATCTTTCTGCAATCGCATTGATGTGTTTCATCTCGCATTTCTGCGCAATCTCTAAATCAGATGGGAAGCTCATTTCTTCTTCTATTTAATGGTTCAACCTGCCAAAGAAAAGGTGCTTATCATCTGGTTAAGATGTTATTTAAAAAACATTGTTAACTATTCAAAGTGAATGAAACGTTGAATGGTCCAACCTTGCTTTTTTTTTCGTTAATTCGCAATTCAATAATTTGAAATGAAAAAAATCATCTTTTCTTTAACCACGGCTTGTTTGGCAACTTTGTCACAAGCACAAAATTCACCCATTGATCAACAATGGCAGCACGCAGATTTCGGCACCAACAACATAGTTGGAACGAGCGCTGCAAAGGCCCTTCAAGATTTTTCGCCAGCTTCTGGCTCATTTGCTCCGATAGTTGTTGCCATTATTGACAGCGGTACAGAAACTGATCATCCGGATTTGACTACTCGTTTGTGGACCAACAAAGGTGAAATTGCAGGAAATGGTATTGATGATGACAAGAATGGCTACATCGATGACATTCACGGTTGGAGTTTCTTGGGGGGCAAGAATGGTGATGTTGAGAAAGACAACATGGAATTTATTCGCGTATATAAAATGTACAAGGGTATGTTCCCTGATGGAAAATCAATCAAAGGGAAAGAGAAGGAATTTAAATATTATCAAAAGCTTGAAGCAGATTTCCAATCTCGTTTGACCAACGCGCAAAACGATGTTAAGGAATATGAGGCATTTGTTAAGATGTATGCTTCTGCCAAGAACTTCTTCAAAAAAGAAATTGGTGACAATTACACCAAAGACGAAGTAATGGGATTCCAAAATGACAATGATTCACTTCCTATTTACAAGCAATTGATTGTTGTAGGAATTGAAAACAATTTTGATGCGGTATTGCCACAATGGGGGGATCAAGTAAAATCAGCTTTGGAATTTGGATACAACTTGGATTTTGATTCTCGTTCAATTGTAGGTGACAATTATTCAGATATCAATGAAATGAACTACGGCAACAACCACATCGATGGTCCTGCTGGAGAGCACGGAACACACGTTGCGGGTATCGTAGGTGCATCTCGTGATGGAAAAGGAATGGATGGAATTTGTCCCAATGCAGAGTTGATGATTATCCGTTGTGTGCCAGATGGTGACGAGCGCGACAAAGACGTTGCCAACGCAATCATCTATGCAGTAAACAACGGTGCCAAAGTGATCAACATGAGTTTTGGTAAAGCATATTCGCCTTTCAAAGCTCGCGTGGACGAAGCAGTGAAATATGCAGAATCAAAAGGTGTGTTGTTGGTACATGCAGCTGGTAATGACAACAAGAACGTCGATAAGAAAGACAATTTCCCAACGGCGAAATATAGTTCTGGTGGTGAATGCACCACTTGGTTGGAAATCGGTGCCAGTGATAGAAATCCAGAAAGCTTGAAGGCAAGTTTCAGTAACTATGGTCGTAAGACAGTTGATGTTTTTGCACCAGGTGTAGATATCTACTCAACAGTTCCTGGTAAAAAATATGAGGCAATGAGCGGAACCTCAATGGCCTCTCCAGTTACTGCTGGTGTTGCGGCTGCTATTTGGTCGTACTATCCTCAATTGACTGCAACAGAAGTAAAGAATTTGATTCTTGAATCAGCAGTAGATTACAGTCGTCAACAAATGCCATTGGATGAGAATCGTAAACGCAATTGGAAAGAAAAGATTTTCTTTGGTAACATGCCACGCACATACTCTGTGGGTTGGGTTGCCATCGATGATGATGGAAAGAAATTTGAAGACATGTTGAAAGTAGGCGACAACTGGAGCAAATCTGCTATGCCTGTACAATTCAAGATTGGTCAAGAAATCAATG
>JBDLUK010000109.1:0-3498 GCA_039805365.1 Bacteroidota bacterium
TTGCGTTTGATTTTGTCAGAGCGTGTTTCTGTTGATGAAATCAACGGTGAGTCATTGCAGACTTTCAAATTGTTCCCTAACCCAGCGGTACAAGCAGCACAAGTGCAATACACATTGAAGCAAAATGTTGCTGTTGCTTATGAGGTGCGTGATCTTCAAGGTAAATTGGTAACCTATTCTAACTTGGGTGTCAAAAACGCAGGTACACATTCTTTGGAACTTCCAGTAGCGCAATGGGGTGTTGGTCAATACCAAATCTCTTTGGTTGTCGATGGTAAAAAAATGTACACGAAGTCACTACAAGTGATCAAGTAAAAAAATAAAAAGGGGCTTCGGCCCCTTTTTTTATGAAACAAAATTAGCTTTGCAAAAAACAAATTGTATGTATCAAATAGACCAAGTTTCTTTTTCCAATAAGCGTGTGTTGGTTCGTGTTGACTTTAATGTGCCTTTGGATGCAGATTTAAATATTACAGACGATACCAGAATCAAGGCGGCTATTCCAACCATCGAGAAATTGGTTAAGGATGGAGCCAAAGTGATATTAATGTCGCATTTGGGACGACCTAAGAACGGACCGGAAGATATCTTCTCATTGCGCCATGTAATATCAGGGTTAAAGAAGTACTTGACTTGCGATGTGAATTTTGTAAACGATTGTATTGGTGAGAAAGTACAAGTGGCCGTTGATGAAATGCAATGGGGATCTGTGATGGTAATGGAGAACCTTAGATTCTACAAGGAGGAGGAAAAGGGAGATGAGTTTTTTGCTGGTCAGATTGCAGAAAACGGAGATGTATATATCAACGATGCATTTGGCACCGCACACCGCGCACATGCGAGCACGGCAGTTATTGCTCGATTCTTCCCAACAGACAAGTATTTTGGATATTTGATGGAGAACGAAGTACAAGCCATAGATCGAGTATTGCATTCAAGTGAGAAACCTGTTGTAGCGATTGTTGGCGGATCTAAAGTCTCTTCAAAAATTGGAATCATTGAGAACTTGATTCACAAAGTAGATGCTTTGATCATTGGTGGTGGAATGGCCTTCACATTCATCAAAGCGCAAGGTGGTCATGTCGGAAGCTCTTTGGTTGAAGATGATCGTTTGGATCAGGCTTTGAATCTATTAAAAATGGCCGAAGCTCGAGGAGTGAAAATGTTACTTCCGGTGGATGCATTGATTGCTGACAAATTTGCAGCGGATGCAAATACACAGGTTTCAAAAATTGATGAAATCCAAGATGGATGGATGGGATTGGATATTTCCAATGACTCAATAGCATTGTTCAGTGAAACCATTTTATCAGCACGCATTGTATTGTGGAATGGACCAATGGGCGTTTTTGAAATCCCGGCATTTGCTAATGGTACAAAAGCCATTGCAGAAAGTTTGGTTAAGGCTACTTCCAAAGGCGCATTCACATTGGTAGGTGGTGGCGACTCTGTCGCTGCGATCAATCAAATGGGAATGGCAGATCAAGTAAGCTACGTAAGTACAGGCGGTGGCGCAATGTTGGAGAGCTTGGAAGGTATAGTTCTTCCTGGTATTGCGGCTATCCGAGATGGTCAATGATAAACAAAGCCTCTTGTATCCGATCTTCCAATTGATTGGATTCAAGCAAATAGTATTTTTTATTTGAAAGAAGTTGTAGATGCTCTCGAAAGAGGGCATCTCTGCTTTCAGGACCTTGGCGAAGTGGGTCTGATTCCCACGGAATATTGGGGGGACATAGAATGTAACGGTGATCATTGTCCAAAAATCTTTTCATCCAATGATGTTGCATCGGATGATTTTCCCATTGACTCCAAATCAACAAATTCAATTCATCTGTATCCCACAAATTAAAGCCAATGGCTGGTGCTTGGTCAAACTGTTGCTGACTGTACTCAAAAATAGAAGTCAATTGTTCCGAGGAATATGGGGGGGTGATTTGATTTTCAGTTAGCCATATTCGATTGGCTTCAGGAATCAACTGTGCGGTATTAAAAATATTGCCAAGCGATTCCCACAAGGAAGTTTTACCGCTGCTTTCAGGTCCAGCAATGACCCAATTCCCTTTTCTCATTTCACACCAATTTAAAATATCCCTGTATTGCTAGCATCGCATACAAGACAAAGAGCAAGCTAATTACCTTGAGATTTCTTTTGTAAAACAGAAACACAGAAACCATATTGATGACAATAAAATAGAGCCAAGCACTTTGAAATCCCGACATCAGTAAAAGCGTCGCCCAAAGGGAGAAGGAGGTAATCATAGAATCCAACATCGGTAGAGCAGCACTTGTTTTCTTTTTTAAATAAATACCCATCACAAAACCCAATCCCAAACTAACCAAGGCGCCCAGAAGATGTAGAAATACGCTTTCGGTCATTACAGGAATCGTGACAAATTGATAGTAGCCATATATAGCCAAAATGCAATAAGCCAATTGCAACAAGACATCGGCAAGTAATTTCCTTTGGTAACTCAAATACCCCAATAAAAGCGGTCCAGCCACGCCCATTACAAAAGCCCAAGGATTACCCTGTTGAAAGAGGATGGTAAATCCGATGTTTAGGATAACGGCGAGCCATTCAATGAGAAATAATTTATTTTTTTTGATGAGCTTTGGGATTACCATGTTACAAACATCTTATATTTACTTCGTAATCCTTAACCCATGAAGAAAATTTTTATCCTTTTTGCATTGATTCCATTTTTTGCTTTTTCGCAAAGAAATTGTGGATCTATGGAACACTTGAATTGGATCATGTTAAACGATCCTGCAGTTCAAGAGCGCATGTCGTTGATTGAACAGCAGACAAGTGAGTATGTACAACATGCCGATCAAAGTGATCGACAAATGGTAACAATACCTGTGGTTGTGCACGTTTTGTACAAAAGCAGTACATCTAATATTACGGATGCGCAGATTCAATCTCAAATCAATGTACTGAACAACGATTTCAGAAAGTTAAATGCTGACGCAGCAAATACACCAAGTATTTTTACTGCCTCAGATCCCAATATCCAGTTTTGTTTGGCTTCCGTTGATCCCAATGGAAATGCAACTACAGGAATTACAAGAACGCCTACAGCTGTTACTTCTTTCTCTACCAATGATGCCATGAAATATTCAGCGCAAGGTGGAAAAGATGCATGGCCCGCAGGTCAGTATCTCAATATTTGGGTATGTACCTTAAGCAATAGTATTTTGGGATATGCGCAATTCCCTGGCGGTGCAGCAGCTACAGATGGAGTAGTAATAGACTATCGTTATTTTGGTACTACAGGAACAGCTACCGCTCCTTTCAATTTGGGTCGCACTGCAACACATGAAGTAGGTCACTGGTTAAATCTTCGCCACATATGGGGAGACGCAAATTGTGGAAGCGATTTGGTAGAGGATACGCCAACTCACAATACTGCTAACTATGGTTGTCCAACCTATCCACATTTGAGTACATGTTCAGGTGCTCCAGTTGAGATGACCATGAACTACATGGACTAC
>JBDLUK010000110.1:0-17773 GCA_039805365.1 Bacteroidota bacterium
CGCCAACGTCGCTCCATTCACCACACCATCGTTTCCATTTCCACTCTCATCATTGGCATTGCCATTGAAAGGATACCAGGCCACTAGACCATTGGAAGGAATTTGGGCATTTACGGCCATTGCCAAAACAAGCATCAACATAGACAAAACAAAACGCATAAACAATAATTTTCATCAAATTTCAACTCTACTATCAATTTAAACATCACGTTTTCATATCAAGTATTTTCAAGTTTTTGGAAAAGTATACAAAACTGATAATTGTATTTTTATGCAAAACGAATCTTGGCTACTTTCGCACTGTGCCAAAACCTCTCCACCATATCGATCCCATATTGATGCATTCCTTGAAGCTCAAACTTCAATCGGACATCGGCGTGGTGGTTCAAAATTTCTCGGATTGCAAACGTCTATCTGCCAAAATTCTCGAAATCAAAAAAGAGAGAATTTCAGCCTCTACCCTATACCGTCTCTACTTTTCAGATGATACCAACAATCATTTCTATCTTTCTACACTGGACTTGCTGGTAAGTATTGTCTATTACAATAAAAGTTGGAACCAATACTCCGAAGAATACCTGGAATCGCAAGCCAAACTGAGCTTTATGGGGATTCAATCCTTAAATGCTCAGAATCCCTCCTTACTCGAAAGATGTATCGAATTCAATTCTTGGAAACCACTTTGTCAATGGCTCGAAGACCTTTCATCGGATGAAAAATGTATGACGTCGCCATTACTACTTGACAACATCGGTTTTCATTTGCGCAATATTTTAGAGAAAAATCCGCAATGGGAAAAGAAATTTTATGAGAAAACGGCCCATATCCCATTTATCAAAACCTCATTTTTTGAAATAGGCACAGACCCTGATTTTGCGTTAAAAAATTCAGAATTGAGTTTTCAATATTATCGCAAAGTACTCAATCCCAAATCGCAGGTTTTCGAAAACGACTCACTCTACATTGACACTTTGGAATGCTTGTTCTTGTTCAAAAAGAAGCGCGCAAATGCAGGCAAATTTTATGAAAAGATCAAAGCGCAATATGCCCATATAAAAACACTGAAAAATCGAATTCACATTTTTAATTTGTCCAGAATGTGGATACTGGACTTGCACCATTTTCATCTTAAAAAAACGGCTTGGGCCCAATACAACTGGGATTTTCTTTTTGCCCGGATAGAAAAAATATTCCCGAAATTGGACCCGTTTGAAAAACGTGTTTTACGCTTTATGGTGCTCGATGCATGTTTGTACAACAAGGTGCCAAAAAACTACATTGAAACCTTACTTCAACTTTTGGACATTCAAGAATTACCCAAATACAATGAAACCAAATTGCGCTATTATTTGGAACAGATTGATCCCAATGGAACGCGCTGGCGCAAACAGTTTTCTCATTTCTGACTTGAACCGAACCAAAGTAACCGATAACGATTAACTTTGGGATATGAAACACGTGGTCGACTATCTAGCTTCTATTGATCCCGTATGGGCAGCTTTTTACGCTACCTGCTTTACATGGTTGGTAACCGCAGCTGGTGCGGCATTGGTATTTCTTTTCAAAACCTTGCACCGCAAATGGCTTGATGGGATGTTGGGCTTTACAGGTGGAGTAATGATTGCTGCAAGCTTCTGGTCTCTGCTCAATCCAGCTATTGAGATGAGCCCTGGTGAAGGATTTGTGAAAGCCATTCCCGCTGCTGTGGGATTCGCGGCTGGCGCCTTGTTCCTATTTGCTCTTGACAAATTGATGCCTCACTTGCATTTGAATTTCCCAGAAGAAAAAAAAGAAGGGGTGCAAACCAAACTTCAAGGAACCATTCTGTTGGTATTGGCCATTACGCTTCATAACATTCCGGAAGGACTTGCAGTTGGCGTTCTATTCGGTGGAGCTGCGGCAGGTGTCCCTGAAGCTACCATTGGAGGTGCAGTTGCCCTAGCACTAGGGATTGGGCTACAAAATTTTCCCGAAGGAATAGCTGTTTCCTTTCCTCTAAGAAGATTGGGATTGACTCGAAAAAAGAGTTTTTTCTATGGTCAACTTTCGGCCATTGTTGAACCCATTGCTGGTGTCATCGGCGCACTTGCAGTCATGCAAATGTTGCCCATTCTGCCCTATGCCCTTGCATTTGCCGCTGGTGCGATGATCTATGTAGTGGTTGAAGAAGTAATTCCCGAAACACAACAAGACAAGTACACGGACATCGCGACACTGGGCTTTATAGCCGGCTTCTTGGTGATGATGATGTTGGATGTTGGACTTGGTGCTTGATCCATGAAAAACCTTATCCTCGTTCGACATGCACAAGCCAAAGATGCGGTAGCCATTCAAAAAGATTTTGATCGTGGGTTATCCGATCGCGGAAATGCACAGGCTAAGCGCCAAGCACGTCAACTTGAACTTGGCGAGTTCAATACCATTTTTCATAGCGCCGCATTACGAACCACTGAAACTGCCGTGCACTTGCACAATGTGCATCCCCATGTAACGCTTCAAGCAAGAAGGGACATGTACAACGCCGATTTGAATCAGCTGATTGAAATATTGGAAGAAAGTTGGGAATTGGAAGCCTTGGTATTGGTGGGACATAATCCCGGTATCTCAGATTTGTTCTATCATTTGACAGGCGAGTGGGAACCTTTTGAAACCTGCACCTTTGCTCAACTGTCGTTTCCGAATAACATGGGAAAAGAAAATATGAGAGCCGCTGCACACATTGAACAAATCCAGCATCCAGAAATTTGAATATGAAAAAAGAACAGAACTATTGGTGGATACTCCTTTTGTTGGTGGCGATTGGTGGATTGGTTTATGTGTTTAGAAAAATCTTACTCTACATGGTCCTCGCCGCTGTTGTTGGTTTTGTTGGCGATCCATTGGTAGATCAATTTGAGAAAATTAATTTCCGTCAATGGAAGATGCCCCGATGGGTGGGCGCAATCCTGACCCTGGGAATAATGCTTTGCTTGCTCACGGGAATCGTTGCCTTGTTTTATCCCTTGATACAATCTGAAATTTTCATGATTCAGCAAATTGATGTTGAACATATCGAGCAAAACCTTGCACTTCATTTTCCGCAACAAGTTCAATGGATGCGCGACAATGGTATACAATCCGATACGTATTTGCAGCTGCTCAAAGAAACGCAACAGCGCTTGAGTTTCTCTTATTTCTCTGCATACTTCACAGATGCCTTGAGTTGGATTTTTGCCGTGGTGGGTGGATTTATTTCAGTCTTATTCATGTCCTTCTTCTTTTTGAAAGATGAAGAATTGTTTTACAAAATCTTATTGTCCGTGACGCCGGATCAGCACGTGGACAAAATGAAGAATATTGTTATTCATACCAAAAAAACTTTATCCCGATATTTTGGTGGATTGGTTATCCAAATTATTTTAATGACTGTGATGATCGGTATAGGATTGAGTATTGCCCAAGTACCCAATGCTTGGTTGATCGCATTGTTTTCTGGTCTCATGAATGTTATTCCCTATTTGGGACCATTGATCTCGTTTGGCTTTGCCTTGCTTATTGGAATCTCTTCCTCTCTTTCCGTTCAGGCATCGGACAGCATGAGCGGCTTGGTGGTGGGCATAACCACCGTGTACTTGGTAGCGCAATGCATCGATGCTTTTTTGGTTCAGCCTTTGATTCTAGGAGGAAGCATTCGTGTTCATCCTTTGGAACTATTTATTGTGCTCATGGCCGCTGCAACTGTAGGTGGAATTCCCGCCATGGCGGTGGCTTTGCCCGTGTATACGATCTTACGCATCGCCGCTCGCGAATGGCTGATTGAATTCAAGTGGGTAAAACAATTGACCCAAAACATGTAATTTATTCGGGGCATAGGCCTCCCCTGCTTTATCTTTGTATCCCGTAATCCTATTTTCCATTACGGGCATGTCCAACAACACAAAATATATCTTTGTAACCGGCGGTGTTACATCATCTTTAGGCAAGGGAATCATCTCTGCCTCACTTGCAAAACTCTTACAGGCCAGAGGCTACAAGGTAACGATTCAAAAGCTCGATCCTTATATCAACATTGATCCAGGAACTTTAAATCCATACGAGCATGGAGAATGTTTTGTAACCGATGATGGCGCTGAAACCGATTTGGACTTGGGCCACTATGAGCGTTTCTTGAACGTTCCCACTTCACAAGCCAACAACATAACCACAGGTAGAATATACCAAAGCGTCATCGAGAAAGAAAGACGCGGTGAGTATTTGGGCAAGACCGTGCAGATTATTCCGCACATCACCGATGAAATCAAAAGGTGTATTCAAATTTTAGGGAACAAGAAAAAGTTCGACTTTGTCATCACAGAAATCGGTGGGACTGTTGGCGACATCGAAAGCTTGCCTTACATAGAAACTGTTCGACAATTGATGTGGGAAAAAGAGCAAGATTGCATCGTGATTCATTTAACATTGGTGCCTTATTTGAATGCAGCAGGTGAATTGAAAACGAAGCCGACACAACACAGTGTTAAGATGCTGTTGGAGAATGGCGTTCAGCCTGATATCTTGGTTTGTCGCACAGAGCATCCATTGGGAGAATCCGTGCGTTCTAAGATCGCCAAATTCTGCAACGTTACTACAGATGCCGTTATTGAGAGTATTGATGCACCTACCATTTACGATGTTCCGATTTTGATGCAAAACGAGAAATTGGACGAGGTGGTATTGAAAAAGTTGCACGTTAAGTCAACACAAAAACCCGATCTCGCCCAATGGAATCAATTTTTGAAGCGATACAAAGAACCCAAGCATGAGGTAAATATTGGATTGGTAGGAAAGTATGTTGAATTGAAAGACGCATACAAGTCGATTGCCGAAGCCTTTAACCACAGTGGATCTGCCAATGAAACCAAGGTCAATGTGCATTGGATTCATTCAGAGGATTTGTTGCCCAAGAATGTTGCCTCAACACTCAAAGGATTGGATGGGATTTTGGTTGCGCCAGGATTTGGGTCGAGAGGAATTGACGGAAAGTTGGAAGCCATTAAATATGTTCGTGAAAACAACATCCCTTTCTTTGGAATTTGTTTGGGTATGCAAATGGCCACTATCGAATTTGCCAGAAACGTTTTGGGATGGAAAGATGCACATAGCACGGAGATGAAGGAAAACACCAAGTATCCTGTTATCGCGTTGATGGACGAACAAAAAACAGTCGTCAATAAAGGTGGAACGATGCGTTTGGGATCTTATACCTGTAAGTTGGACAAGAAATCAAAAGCTTACAAGGCTTATGGTACGGATATAATTGAAGAACGTCATCGTCATCGTTATGAATTCAACAATGCCTACAAAGCGGATTTTGAAAATGCAGGATTGAAATGCATGGGAATGAATCCAGACACCGGATTGGTAGAAGTTGTCGAAATTCCTTCTCACCCATTCTTTGTAGCTGCCCAATATCATCCGGAGTACAAGAGTACTGTGATGAATCCCCATCCATTATTTGTCGCGTTTGTGAAAGCTGCGTTGGCTCACAAAAAAAGTGTGGTTGCGGCGCCTAAAAAAGTTGCAGTAAAAACCATCAAGAAAAAATAATATGGGATTTGCGAGTATAGCAGAATGCCTGGATTCATTGCCTGAAGATCGCCGAGCGATCATGGAGAAATTGATTCAGGTTTTTGACAAGAACCTTCCCAAAGGATTTGAGAAAACCATGTCCTTTGGTATGATTGGCTATGTCGTTCCGCATTCCACTTACCCTGCAGGATATCATTGCAAGCCAGAGGAGCCCCTTCCTTTCTTGAGCATGGCCTCGCAAAAGGCAGCGATTTCATTGTACCATATGGGAATTTACGCCGATCCTGAAATTCTAGATTGGTTTGTAGCACAATATCCTTTGCATTGCAAGTCAAAATTGGACATGGGCAAAAGTTGTATTCGTTTTAAAAAAATGGATGATATTCCTTGGGATCTTTTGAGCGAATTGGCAAAGAAATTTACGCCAAAAGGTTGGGTGAATCTTTACGAAACCAAGTTTAGAAAGTAAGATTAAAAAAGGTCTTGGCCAACACGCGCAGATCGTTGGATATACTGTAATCCTTGGCATACAGCATACTTTGCTTTAATTTTTGATCTTCGCTTAACTCATTGCTATAAATAGCTACAACAGGCTCTGGCATCACTGGTAAACCGTCAATTTTTTGACGATAACCTACCCAAGTTTTCTTGGAAAATAAAACATAGAAGGCATCTTTAAAATAATGGCCACGCCACTTGCCCATCAATGCAATCATTGAGAAGAACAACAACACAAACAAAGACGTGACGATATCCAGCAATCGCTTCTTCCTTTTGTTTTCTGGCAGAGATATAGAATTGATATCTACCATCACCTGATTTCCAATGCCATCAATGGATTGGCTGCCAATCAAAAAATAAGATTCTGGCGGAGCGATTTTCATCTCTATACCTGAATGAGACAATTGACTCATTGCCGCGATGATCGATTCAGACGAGACGTCTTTGGCACAAAAAACAACCTCAGTAATTTTTTCGATTCGAACTTTTGCAGAAAGCGTTTGGCCCGATACACCTTGGATAAAATCAACGGTATCCATTCGGGTATGCGCAAAACTCTCCGTTTGTTGCATCAATGTTAGCACTCGAGCGCATTCAACATCAGATCCAACAATCACAACATTCTGAGCAGTGATCTTTCCTCTATCCTTCCACCACAAAAGCAATTTTCTATTGATCCAAAAAACCAACATCGCGATGAGGGATCCTGCGATTATCAGCAACCTCGAAAAACGCCAAGTTTCAGGAAGCAAGCTGTAAATCAACAAGACATAAATCGCAGCCTTACCTATGGCCACCCATGTTTTGTTGGGCTTTAACGGGCGATCATACAATCCTTGTAACCACGCCTGTACCAACCAAAATAATCCAGTTACCGCAAATGCAGGAATGGCAATTCTATTTGGAATATCGATACCTGTATATTCGGAATACAAATCCTTGATGATCCACCACAATGATAAGGTCAACAAAAGGTCCGCTACCGGAAATGACAATGTGGAAACAATCCTCTTACAAAAGCTCAAACTTGCTCTGAACCAAATGGCCATTTGAAGCAGCAAACTAAACCCTCCCGCATTGGCATTTGAAAAATGTTTCTTCGCAAAAATATCCATGGCTTGATAAAAGACATAGACGTAGTTCAGACTACCTTTTTTGGTGCTTTCACCTTTGTAATGAATGATTCTGGTGTCGGCCAAGTAATAGTTCTTGTACCCCCCCTTGAGAATGCGCCACGATAGATCGATGTCCTCGCCGTACATGAAAAAATCTTCATCCAACAAGCCAACCTCATCCAAGGTTTTTTTGCGCATGAACATATACGCACCAGATAAAATCTCCACTTCATTGTTCTCCATCTCTGAGAGATGACCCAAGTAATAATGGTTGATTTTTGGCGACTTTGGAAACAATCGATACAAACCTGATATCTTGTAAAAAGAGGTCATTGGATAGGGAATCCCTCTCTTGGATTCGGGTAAAAATTTACCTGATCCATCCACCATTCGCACACCGAGTCCACCCCCTTGCGGATGACTGTCCATCCAATTTATGCACTTCCTAAAAGTATCTTCTTCTACCAGCGTATCCGGATTCAATAACAAAACGTACTCGCCCTTGGCCAATCGCATGGCTTGGTTGTTGGCCTTTGAAAATCCAACATTCTCTGTATTGGCAATCAGTACAACTTCAGGAAACTTGGAAGCCACCATTTGCACGGAATCATCCTTGGAAACATTGTCAACAACAAACACTTCTGCATCAATACCTACCAATGCTTTCCGGACACTCATTAGGCATTGCTCCAAAAAATATTGGACATTATAATTGACGATGATGACGGATAACTTCATCGCTTCAAAGTCATTTCATAGGGAGTACGGTGCACGATGCTTCTTCCCAAGGTTACTTCATCTGTGTATTCTAGTTCACCGCCTACTGCTACACCTCGAGCGATATTAGAAACTTTAAGATCAAACGGACTCAACTTTCGGTAAAGGTAAAATGACGTTGTCTCACCTTCCATTGTTGCATTTAATGCCAATATCACCTCTTGAACTTGATTCTTCTCTACGCGCTCAATGAGCGAATCGACATGCAAATCCGAAGGAGAAATTCCCTCCATCGGAGAAATCAATCCCCCCAAAACATGGTATACCCCATTGAACTGCCCTGTATTTTCCACTGCTAGTACGTCCCTTATATCCTGAACGACACAGATGGACGTTTTATTGCGCGTTGGGTTCTTGCAGATTTCACAGATAACGTCATCAGATAGCTGATGACATTCTTGACAACTTTTGATATTTGCCTTGGCATCCAAGATACTCTGGGCAAACTTTGTTACCTCTTCAGGCGATTTTCTAATCAAATGCAATACGAGACGCAAAGCCGTTTTCTTTCCTATCCCAGGCAAGGTGGCCACTTGGTCAGCGGCATCGTCAATCCAGCGCGAAAGATTAGGCATAGGTCAAAGATAATGTTTCTGCAACACGCACTCCATCAATGGCCGCTGAAATAATTCCACCTGCATATCCCGCTCCCTCAGCGCAAGGATACAATCCTTTACAATCTGGGTGTTGCAATGAATCTTTGTCTCTTGGGATTCTTACCGGTGAGGACGTTCTCGATTCCGGCGCAACGAGTATGGCATCAGGATGCAAATACCCTTTCATCTTTTTTGAAATTTGAAGAAATCCTTGTCGCAAGCTTGTCCCAATAAAACCGGGAAGAACATCATACAAATTCTTATTGACTACACCTGGCAAATAGGAACAACCAGGCAAATCTTTTGATATTCTTCCGTGCACAAAATCAATGAGCCTTTGCGCAGGAGCCTGCTGCGTTTTTCCGCCTTCCTCCCAACATTTTCTTTCCACCGCTTGCTGAAACCGAAGTCCTGCCAACGCACCATATTGATGAAACTCTGGAATATCCTCCCATTGAACAGGAACCACAATTCCGCTATTGGCCCATGGATTGTTTCGCTTGCTTGGCGACCAACCGTTGGTCACCACTTCTTCTTTATCCGTTGCGCATGGCGCGATAATTCCACCAGGGCACATGCAAAAGGAATAAACCCCTCTTCCGTTCACTTGCTCCACCCAACTGTATGCGGCTGGTGGTAAGTTCTCTGATTTCACTTCGCAATGGTATTGTTGTTGATCAATCCAAGTTTGTGGATGCTCTACTCGCACGCCCAATGCAAAAGACTTGAATTCTATGGACAATTTCTTATGATCAAAAAATTCAAAAATATCCCGTGCGCTATGTCCTGTTGCCAAAATTATTTTCTCAATTGGAATGCACTCCCCACGCTGATTGGTGGCATTGACAATACTTCCTGATTCCATTTGAAAATCAGTAAATTTTGTATTAAAGTGCACTTCTCCGCCTGAAGCAATAATTTGCTCCCGCATGTTCGCAATCAATTGCGGAAGCTTATTGGTTCCAATGTGCGGATGCGCTTGGATCAATATTTTATCATCGGCACCAAAATGCACCAACCACTGCAAGATTGATTTTACATCTCCACGCTTGGTAGAGCGTGTATACAATTTTCCGTCGGAATATGTACCTGCACCCCCTTCACCAAAACAATAATTGGACTCAGGATTTACCGATTGATTTCTGGTAATCATGGCCAAATCTCTTCGTCGGTCCTTTACATCTTTTCCTCGCTCCCAAATGATGGGCTTAACCCCCAATTGAATCAACTTCAAAGCGGCAAATAATCCCGCAGGCCCTGCGCCAATAATCAATGCCCTTTTGTCTGAACCCTCAACAGATGGAAATTGTGGAATAGCGAAAGCCAATGGATGACTTTCAGAATCATGTATAGCTACTTGCAACCGATAGATGGGTCGCTTTCTAGCGTCTACACTGGATTTGACAATGGTTGTTTTCCAATCTTTTGGAGACACATTTGCTTGCAAACAAGCTTTGTAATGAATCAGATTCAAATCTTGAATCTCTTCGGGGGTAATGGTTATTTCTATGATTTGATCCATGTCAGTCTATTCAACCGAAAGCTCAAAGATACGACCAATAGGTCGCTTAATTTCCTATCTTCGTTGCCAATATTATGGCAACAGAAATTCGCATTCCCTTCCAACAAGGAAGCCTCACCAAAGAAGAGTTATTGAGATTGTACGATGCAATCTTGTTACCCCGTCAGATTGAAGAAAAAATGTTGAGTCAATTGCGACTTGGCAAGATTTCCAAATGGTTCAGTTCATATGGCCAAGAGGCCATTTCAGTGGGTATCACCTGCGCTATGGAAGAGGATGAGTACATCCTTCCGATGCACAGAAATTTGGGTGTTTTCACCTCGCGTGGTTTGGATTTGGAGCAATTGTTTGCTCAATTTCAAGGAAAGAAAACGGGATTTACCAAAGGACGCGATCGTTCGTTTCACTTTGGTACTCAGGCCCATCATTTGGTTGGAATGATTTCTCACTTAGGTCCCCAATTGGGATTGGCAGATGGTATTGCCCTTGCGCAAAAGTTAGAAATGAATCCAAAAGGAACAGTTGTTTTTTCTGGAGATGGCGGAGCAAGTGAGGGAGATTTTCATGAAGCGTTGAACGTTGCCGCTGTTTGGGATTTGCCAGTCATCTTTGCCATAGAAAACAACGCATGGGGATTGTCCACGCCAAGCAATGAGCAATTTCGTTGCAAGCAATTTATAGACAAGGCCATTGGTTATGGTATTCCTGCAGAAGATGCGATCCAAATTGATGGAAATAATATCTTAGAAGTATACAGCACCGTTAAAAATATTTTGGCTTCGATTCGTCAACGCCCACGTCCGATTATATTGGAATTGATGACCTTCAGAATTAGAGGTCATGAAGAAGCCTCTGGAACCAAGTATTATCCCGATGGTGTTATTGAAGAATGGTCAAAGAAAGATCCCGTTGAGAATTTCGAAAATTGGATGATTTCCGCGGGCTTTGTTTCAGCATCGGACGCTGAAGCAAAGAAAGAAGAAATCAAATTGCGTATCAACACTGCTTTGAAGAAAGTGTATGCACTTCCTGAGATTACGCCAGACGTAGAAGAAGAATTGAGTGATGTATATTGTCCTTTTGAACAACCTGCGGTGCAACCACAAGGTGAATTAAAAAAGATGCGATTCATTGATGCCATTCAGGATGGATTGAAAGAGAGCATGCGCAAGCATGACAAATTGGTTTTAATGGGGCAGGACATTGCGGAGTACGGAGGCGTATTTAAAGTAACCGATGGATTTGTTCAAGAGTTTGGAAAAGGACGTGTTCGCAATACTCCACTTTGCGAATCTGCGATTGTTGGCGCCGGATTGGGATTGTCCATCAAAGGATGGAAAGCCATGGTTGAGATGCAATTTGCAGATTTCGTTACATGTGGTTTCAATCAAATCGTTAACAACCTAGCCAAGCTACATTACAGATGGAACGAAAAGGCGGATGTTGTGGTTCGTCTTCCATCAGGAGCGAGCACAGCTGCCGGTCCGTTTCATAGCCAGACAAACGAGGCTTGGTTCTTTCACGTTCCTGGTTTAAAAATCGCCTATCCTGCATTCCCTGCAGATGCCAAGGGATTGCTGTGTCGATCTTTTGAAGATCCTAATCCTGTATTGTTTATCGAGCACAAGGCTTTGTACAGAAGTATTGAAGGTGATGTTCCTGCAGGATATTACTCCTTGGAGTTTGGTCAAGCTGGAATAGTTCAGTCAGGAAGCAAGGCAACGATTGTCACCTATGGTTTAGGCGTGCATTGGGTCATGCAGTATTTAAAGGACCACCCTATGGATGTGGAGGTTATCGACTTGCGCACACTGGCACCATTGGATTATCCAACTATTTTTGAAAGCGTCAAGAAAACAGGTCGCGCATTGATTGTGCACGAAGACAATTTAACTGGAGGTATTGGCGGTGAGATTTCAGCGCGAATTACAGAAGAATGTTTTGCGTATTTGGATGCGCCGGTGATGCGTTGTGGCAGCATGGATATGCCGATTCCATTCAGCGCAGAGATTGAGAAAGTATATTTGGCCAATCACAAATTGGAATCGATACTTACCAAGTTGATTCAATACTAATTGGAATTCATATTCAAAAAAAAACCTTAGCAAATGCTAAGGTTTTTTATTTTACAGTCATTTTGTATTATCTCAAACCTTTGTATCCTTTACCAAAATGGTAACGCACCATGATCTCGTGTCCGCCACGAGTGAATGCGCTCAAACCTGAAACAGTTCTATCATAAGCATATCCAATACGCAAATGATCATTGACAATTGCTTCTGCATTGAAAGTAAGGGCATCACCTACACGATAGCCTAAACCTGCACCCCAACGCTTTTGATAATAAAATGTTGAACCCATCTCTAGCTGTGGTGCTACGTTCTCTGCCCATTTAATTAAAGCATAAGGCTTGACATCTACAAATGGATTCACGTTCACTACACCACCTGCCGTTAAATAGCTATGCGCTGCCTGGTAGGCCGGTTGTACCTCCCCATTGGTTTGTTTGCCCCAATCTTGTTTTAATAGATGTGGCATTGAGAAGCCAATCCAAAAACGCTCGTTGTAAGCAAAACCACCGAAACCAAAATTGAAATAAGTACGCTTGATATCACTTGAGAAAGCATTATCCACTTCACCAGCAATGGTGTGATTGATACCAGATAAATTGGCTGAGAGCTCTTCGATACCCGCACTCAAAGCCAACGACAAGGTCCAAGATGTCATCTTCATGTGATAAGCTTGAGAAATGGTTAAACCGCTATGTGTAAAAAGACCATTCTTATCACCAAAATAACTCACCCCAGTACCCAATCTTCCTTGGTTGTATCGAGATTGATAGTTACCTGCTATGGTCGTTGGCGATTTGTCCAAGCCCATCCATTGATTGCGATAAACCAAGGTTGCATCCTGTTCACCTCTCGATCCAGCAAAAGCAGGATTGATGGCCAACGGATTTAATACATGCATGGTATATTGAGGGTCTTGTTGCGCATTTGCCACGAAAGACAAAACCGCGAATCCTAGAAATACTAATTTTTTCATTGTTTCTCTATTTAAGGATTATCTCCAAAGCGTTAAATTGTTTGTGTACTCCAACGACTTGTTGGCAATGCGAACGACATAGATGTACGAACCAGCTGGCAAATCATTGCCATCGATATTGGTACCATTCCAATCGTTCAAATAATTGTCACTTTCGTAAACCAAACCACCCCATCGGTTGTACACTTCAAAATCAACCACCGATCCATAAGGCAACTGTTGCAATTGAAAGAAATCATTCACACCATCTTCATTAGGACTGAAACCCTCAGGAATAAAAATCTCGCAATCATCAGCATCGAAAACGTTAGGTATTCCATCCCCATCGCAATCGTCTCCTGTTATTCCATCACCATTGAAGTCATCTTCAATTTCATCCAACAACCCATCATTGTCATCATCCGTGTCTACTCCATTCTCAATACCGTCATTGTCTGTATCTACGAAATTATCATCTACGATACCGTTACAGTTGTCATCGATATAATTGAATACTTCTGTCATACCAGGGTTGATATTGGCATCATCATCGTTACAGTCTTCCAACTGCGTTGTATATCCATTACCAGGGTTGTAACACAAAGTATCATAAACTCCAGCGCCATATGAATCATAATCTTGGTCATAGAAATAGATGGTGTACATCAAGTTCTCATCAACTGCAGTATTACAGTTATCATCGATACCGTTACAAGACTCGACAGCATCTGGATTGATGTTTGGATTTGAATCATCACAATCCGCGATGTTATCAAAACCATCACCATCCATGTCTACTGGGCAATTCTCGTTGATATTTCCATCACAATTCTCGTCCACTGCATTGCCACAAACCTCTGTCAAACCAGGATTTACTGAAGCTACATCGTCATTACAATCCAAGTTGTTTACCACACCACAAGCGATGACATTGGTATTTCCATAGCCATCCCCATCGGCATCTTCGTACAACAACTGGCTATCATCACAATCGTCACCATTGTCAACAAATCCTGCAGGTGCTACACAAGCATAAGCCGTTACAGAAACATCTCCAAAACCGTCTGCATCTAAATCTGCATAATAGGTATTCAATACAAATTCATCCACTTCAAAATTACAGTTGTCATCGATATCATTACATACTTCAGCAACGTCAGGTGAAATTGCATTGTTTGCATCATCACAATCTAAATTGTTGTTAGCCGTCCCACAAGCTATGGCATCCCCTGCTCCATATCCGTCGCCATCCACATCATCATAGGTCACTTGTGAATCGTCACAATCATCGCTATTGCTTACAAAACCAAATGCAGGAGCGCAAGAAAACGATGCTGTATTTGCATCACCAAAACCATCTGCATCTGCATCTGCGTAATATGTGTTTAAAACGAACTCATCCACTTCACCATCACAATTGTCATCTATTGAATTACAAGTTTCCAATTGAGTTGGGAATGTCGCGTTGTTGTTGTCGTCACAATCCGTGTTGTTAGAAGCAATACCGCAAGCAATTGCTTCGCCTGTTCCAAAACCATCTCCATCTGCATCCGCATATGTAATTTGCGCATCGTTACAGTCATCGCTATTGGATACAAATCCTACCGATGGTGCACAAGCCAATTCCGTGCTGTCTACATTTCCAAAGCCATCGGCATCAGCATCATAGTAGAACGTAAGCAATACACCTTCATCAGATTGTCCATTGCAGTTGTCATCGATACCATTGCACATTTCAGTCTGTGTTGGGAACAATGCTGCATTGGTATCGTCGCAATCTTCGTTGCTAGCAGAAACACCACAAGCCAAAGCCAACCCTGATCCCCAACCATCGCCATCATTGTCGTTATAGGTAATCGCGTTATCATTACAATCTGTGTTATCCAAAACAAAGCCTGGATTTAATGACAAGCAACCTTCGATTGCGCTGTTTGAATCACCAAAACCATCGCCATCCACATCGGCATACAAAGTCGACAAGGAACCTTCATCAACAATTGCATCACAGTTGTCATCAATACCATTACACACCTCAGCATTACCTGGGAACAAATTCACATTGTTGTCATCGCAATCGTTGTTGAAGACAGAAACACCGCAAGCTTCCATTGATCCAAATCCGACACCATCCTCATCTGCATCTGCATACGTCACCATGCTATCGTCGCAATCATCGGCATTGGCAACAAAGCCTACAGGAGATGAGCATGCAAAAGTGCTATTGTTGGCATCGCCAAATCCATCCTCGTCCAAGTCAGCATAAAACTCGATCAAAACAAATTCATCCGCTTCACCATCACAGTTGTCATCTGACTCATTGCACATTTCGGTCGCTCCGGGGAAAACCGATGCATTCTCATCATTACAATCATCTTGGTTGGATACTCCGCATGCATCAAAAGTCTCCATGCCGAAACCATCACCATCTGCATCGAGGTAAAGCAATTCAGCATCATTGCAATCAAAATCATTCGTAACATATCCCGTGGGTTGAGAACAAGCAGAGGTTACATTGTTGTTGTCTCCAAAGCCATCAGCATCAGCATCCAAATAAAAATCGGTAGGATAAATACAAGAAGCATCATCTACTTCAGCCAGCTCGTTAAAATTACAAGCTAGGTTATCCAAGCATCCTGGAATAGGGCAATTCAAATCATTACCTGAGCAATCTTGATCAATTCCATCACCACAGATTTCAGTTGCACCTGAATAAATACTGTTGTTTTCATCATCACAATCCGTGTTGGAATCCACACCACAAGCATCCATAGTAAGTCCTCCATTTCCATCACCGTCAGTGTCCAAATAAGTTACCATTGCGTCATCGCAATCGTCACTATTGGTCACATAATCCGTTGGTGTTTGACAATCAAAAACAGCTGAGTTAAGGTCACCAAACCCATCCATGTCCATGTCCGCATAGAAGGTAGAAACAACATACTCATCAATTTCGCCATCACAATTGTCATCGATGTAATTGCACAATTCTGTAGCTGTAGGATTTACAGATGCATCATTGTCATCGCAATCTGTTGCGTCAGCAACATAGCCAGCGGGCTGGGTACATCCTGTTAAAAGAAGACTGGCGTCTCCAAATTCATCACCATCGGCATCAGCAAAAAATACGCTTGGATCGGTGCAAGATCCGTCGTCAACCGAAGCTGTATTATCAAAATTACAAGCTGCTACAAACGTGCAACCTGAAACATTGTAATAGAATAAAATCTCGTCACCGTCATTAATTCCATTGTCGGCCAATGTTGTACCATCCTGGATTGTTTGTCCATTAAAGAACAATACCATTAATCCTGGCTCTAAGCCCGATTGATCTTGGATTTTTGCTTTGATATTCTCTCCAACATCACTGGGCTCAACATCTAGCGTGTAAGTTGTCGGCGTAACGGCGTTGTTGTAATTCGCAATAATCTGCATCGCATTTGCGTTGAAAATACTTATTACTGCGAGCGTTAATAACGTCCAAAACTTTTTAGTCATAAGAATGGTTTTAGTCAAAACGAAAGTATATGGAATGTGTAGGTGAAAATTCTGATGACCAAAAAGCTATCAACATTGATTTATTGATATAAAAAAAGGGGGCCAGTGCCCCCTTTTTTGTTGCGTAATGCAATTAGTTTTTCTGAATCAACTGCGTATCTACCGCATGATTAGAGCGAACAGCTAAAACATAATTTCCAGCTGCCAAATCTTTCAAATCCAAAGCGAGACCATTATTTCCTGCAAAAGCATTCCAATTTTGACGAATCAACAATTGGCCCATTAAGCTCCAAACTTCAATCTGAACCTCTTCCTCATCAGCTTGATAGAATTGAATCTGAATTTTGTCTTCAGTAGGATTTGGGAAAACATTCTGAATTTCCAATTGAGCACTTACAACATCTCCACCATCAAGGACTTCGATGCTTTCCATCTCACGGAAGTTTACTCCTGAAGTACTCGCGCGAAGTGTATAACATTGTGTGGCATTGAATGCTCCATTGTATCCATACACATATACTTTGTAGCTTCCCGTTGTTGTGGTGTTGTAGGTAATGGTCTCATTCGTCAGACCAGAATTGGCTGAAGTGCCTACCAAGGTTGAACCTTTATATAATTTAACATCATAATCCGCGGGTAAGTTCTTCAACTCGATCTTAACATTCTTATCTGTGGATGCAGTAGAAAACGAGAAATAATCTTTGTCTGATGATGTGTTGATCAAAGCAGTAATATCGATATTTTTAGTAATCGCTTTTGCCTTGTTTAAAGTGTTATTGCTTTCATACACATCTGTGCAGTTGGTTACAACTGCAGTAGTTGTGAAAGAAGCAGAAGTTGCATTTCCTGTACCTTCTGCACAAACCGCAGCAACAGTGTACGAATAAGCAGTGCCAGCTGTTAATCCTGTCAATGCGTATGTATTGGTTGTTGTGTTCACTGTGGTCCATGTTGCAGCAGCAGTAGTCTTGTATTTCAAAACATATCCTGTTGCACCATTCAATGCTGCCCAAGAAAGGTTAGCAGAAGTTTGTGTGATTCCAGAAGTTGTTAATCCTGTAACTGTTCCGCAAAGAACTGGTGTTGGAACACCGCATCCATTTGAATTTAATAAAGATGATCTAAATCCACCCGTAGCAAACAATGATTGCATGCGAACTGTCTGTCCATTAGAGAACATATACATACACGCATCG
>JBDLUK010000111.1:0-14097 GCA_039805365.1 Bacteroidota bacterium
AATCAAAGAAATCAGGTGGACGTTTGGCGTTCATCGATTTGGCCCGTTCCATCGCCATATTTATGATGTTGGAAGGTCACATTACAGGCGAACTTCTCTCTTCACAATACAGGGCAGAGAATTCTTCTTTTTATCAGTTGTGGCATCAATTGCATGGATATACGTCTCCTTTGTTTTTTACAATTTCCGGATTGGTATTCGCTTATTTACTGACTCAGCCCATTGAGCAAGTCCCGATTTGGAAACATCCACGTGTAAAAAAGGGATTGAAGAGAGTGGTGGAATTGTTGCTGTGGGGTTATCTCTTGCAATTTCATTTTAAGAACTTTATCATCTGTCAATGGGAGGGAAGCAGCTTCAACACGGATTGGTTCATGGCCTTTCACGTGTTGCAATCCATTGCCGTTGCGTTGTTATTGCTGATCGGTGCTTTTTTCATTGCTAAATTTTCTCGGATTCCGTTTTATGTCATTGCTTTTTTGGGCAGTGCTGTTGTTTTTGGATGCAACGGAATTTTAGAAACTTACGTAAGAAGCCAAAAATCGCTCTTGGCTTCTGGAGCAATAGAGCACTTGCATTATTGGCCATCAGATGCTCCCCGTATTATCCAGAATATGTTCTTCGGAATGTATTCTGAGTTTAGTTTTGTTAGGTTCTCGGGCTATGCATTGCTTGGAGGCGCCTTGGGACATTTTATTCGGTTGAATCAACGTCATGTGCTCAGTTTTACTTTCGGATTTACATTGTTTGCATTGGGATATGTGCTCAAGCGAGATGTCTATTTTATGCTAGAGGCAATTGACTTGAAGTTGATAGATTTGGGGTGGCAAACGTCCATGCATCAAATGGCCAACAAGGATTCTCTTATAGGACTAAGCATGGTGCTATGTCTTTTGGGGATATTGGTGATTATCAATCGGCTTGTAGAAATCCCTAAGAGTTTATTTCTTAAAATGGGCCAAAATACCTTTCCGATTTACATCATTCATGTGATCATTATCTATGAAGGATTACTTGGAGTAGGACTGCCATTGGAACATTACAAAGAGTATTTATCACCATTGCAATCGTGGATGATTTCCTTATTTATTATTTCCTGGTTCTTTATCTTAATCAACTATTGGGAGCGCGTTGAGCAATGGTGGAGTTCTGCTATCCATGTGATAAGGAAGCGTGAAATATGACAGAGGTCACCAACTGTTTAACTATTTATTCGTAACATTGAAGACACCTTAAACTCTAATTTTATGTTGTCTTTTTATTCAGCCAGTGGTCGTATCGTAAATACGCAGCGTGCAGTCCAAGAGGTATTGGAAAGTGCCATGGGCAATGATTTTTCGAATGCCGATTTATTGATTTTTCATGCCTCTATTGGTCATGACTATAAAGTGCTCTTAGATGAAGCCAAGAGGATGTGTCCCAACGCCAGGGTGTTGGCCGCTTCTTGTTGTGGGGTTGTTGGTAAGGAAGGGGTGAGTGAATCCATGAAGGATATCGCCGTTATGGGAATCAAGGGAAACGAATTCGTCGTTGAATCCACAGATGGTATTTATGGATCCAATGCATATTTGAAGACCAAGGAAATGGCATTGTCAATGAAGTCAAAAGACGCCAACGTGAATATGATTTATTTGTTGGCCTCCGGGATTGACATTGACAACAATGGATGTATCAGAGCCATTGAAGAAGTATTTGGTAAAGAAGTAACCATTTTCGGTGCTACATCTTCCGATAATATGCGCGGGGTAGTATCCTACCAAGGGATTGATGACCAGGTTTTCGAACATGCCGCTTATATGGTTGGATTTTCGGACCCCTCGTTGTCTGTGGAGACACAAGCTACGCACGGCTTTGTTGCAATTGGCGAGCCTTTGCTCGTTACCAAAGCTACAGGACACATTATTCATGAATTTAATGGTAAGCCAGCTTGGTCAGAGTATTGCCAAAGATTGGGCATTGATTCTTCTAATCCGCACTGCGGCGACTCCATTCCTGTTGGTGCATTGGGTGAGAAGTTAAGTCCTGAATTAGCTAAGGAATACGGAAATGAGCATATTCTTCGTGTGGTAACAAGTCACGTTGGAGACGATATGTATTATGCGACCGATATCCAAGAAGGAACGGAACTTTGGTTAACCACGCGAGATGAGGAATTGATTTTTACGGAGATGGACAACATGGTTAAGCAAATGAATGAACGCATGATTGGTAAGACACCGGTTGCTGTTTTCCATGCGGATTGTCTGGCACGTGGAAGATTTTTATTCAATAGAATCATCAAAGATGAATTGGTCAGTAAAATGCAATATCCGTTTTATAGAAATGGTGAGTGCCCACCTTGGCTTGGCATGTATGGATTTGGAGAAATAGCTCGTTTGGGAGGAGAAAATACTTACCACAACTACACAACGGCATTGTACGTTTTATATCGATAGGTGATAATGGGTATTGAAGGGCTGGAACATGAGGAGTTATTGAAGTTGTATCGCGACCTTCAGTTGCGCGTAACTAGATTTTCAGCCACTGAGCAAGCGCTTATAAATACCCGAGATCGTCTAGATCAAGAATTGGAGCTTTACAAAAGAATGCAGCGCTACAATGCGATGCTTTTAAATGTTCCCAGTTTGGATCGTTTTTTCGCCTTGGTTTGTGAAGGCATAGTGGATGTTTTTGAATTGGAATGTGCTATTTCAGCAAGGAGAATTCATGATAATGAGAAGTGGGAGTTATTTGCAGAGGGACACAAAATAGACAAAGGAATTTGTTGGGATGAAGATTTAAGTATACTTTGTCAATTGCACGGACATGGCGAATCCCATATTTTGAAACTAGATGATTTTTCTTTTTTGAAGTGTCTGTCTCCTTTTTTTGAAGGTTTGTATTTTCATCTCAAAGATGTGAAGTCAGGCAATCAAATTTTATTTCTTGGCCTTAATTCCAAAGCCAATTCGGCTATATACCGGAATGTTCAAGAACGACATTTGGCTTTGTTTAATGTCTTCATGCAGAATGTTCAATCTATTTTTTCCAATCATCAAAGAAGTGCTGAAATTGAAGAACAATTAGGCGTTATTCAAAAATCCTCTGCAGAACTGCGTAAGCTATCCTTGATTGCTACCAAAACCAAAAATGGTGTAATCATTACGGATGCACATGGACACGTTGAATGGGTGAACGAAGCATTTACCAAGATTTCTGGATATAACTTGGAGGAAATTAAAGGAAGAAAACCAAAGGATTTTTTACAGGGTAAACAAACCGATGAGGTTTCTAGAAAGAAGTTGTCGGATGCGCTTTGGAGTAAGGATGATATAGAAATGACCGTTGTCAATTATGACAAGGCGGGTAATCCATATTATAACCAGCTAGAGATTATATCTGTTTTTGATGAGCAGGGAAAGCATGTCAATTTTATTGCATTGCAAAAGGATATTACCCATGAAATTCAATCACAACAGGAGATGTTGAAATTGAATTCAAGATTTAAAATTATAACCAATCACTCTAAAATTGGATTGTGGGAGTGGACTGCTGAAGACGATAAAGTAGAGTGGAGCGGAGAGCTATATCAACTTCATGGAATTTCCACAGAGATCAAAGAAGATTTAAGAAGGATTTGGTTAGATTCAATGTTTGTGGAAGATCGTGATAGGATCTTAGGTAATGTGGAATCACTGAGAAAGGGTGATTTGCAGGTAATCAAGGATGTCTATAATATTCATCGATACGATAATGGGGAGTCGCGTACAATTGAGACTTTGACTGTTTCGGAGAAGAATAACCAAGGTAAAGTAGTTAGAATGGTTGGAAGCTCAAAGGATGTAACGGAGGAGTTGTTGTTGATTCACCAAAGAGATGAATCTTTGGCTCAAATTCAATTGTTGAAGTCATTTTATGAGAACATCTTGCAGAATTCTCCAATGGATATTGTTGTAATAGGGACGGATGGCAAGATTGTATTTAAAAATAACAGAAGGGAGAATCATACCTTGTGGTCTAGATTACCCCAGGGAAATGATTTGTTATCTGGTGATGTAAAAGAGCAGGGAAGTTTGAACGATTTGGTTCTCTCCATCAGAAGAAGCATTCAGGAGAGACGAATGGTGCAATGGGAAGATGTGAGCGCTGATGGTGATTTGGTATATCTCTACAATGTACTTCCTCATTTTGAAGAAAATGGAAATTGGGAGAGTATAATTATAACGGGTGTTGATATTTCGGAATTGAAGAAAATTCAAAATTCAATGTCCTTGACCAATGATGAATTGAGAAAAATTAATTTGGAATTGGATAATTTCGTTTACAGTATTTCTCATGATTTGAGATCGCCACTGTTATCCATCAAAGGCATCATATCATTGGTTCTGCATGATCAAGGCCTTCCAGAGAAGGCTGTGCAGTTTTTAAATATGGCTGATCAGTCAGTCACAAGGTTGGACGGAACTATCCAAGAGATTTTAGAGTACTCACGAAACTCACGATTGGATATTCAACCGGAATGGATGGATTTGAATGAGTTGGTTCAAAACATTTTTGATGATCTTAAATTTATCACTGAGGATCCGTTAGAAATGGTCATGGCTTTTAAATCAACAAGTTTGCTGTTCAATGACAAAGCAAGAATCTCTGTTTTGCTGAAGAACATCATCGGTAACAGTGTCAAATACAGAAAGATGGGACAGCAGTCTGTGGTGAAGTTCTCATTTGATTTCAATGATACGCATGCTGTTATGCAAATTGAAGATAATGGTCAGGGTATTGATGAAAGTCACATTGGACGCGTGTTTGAAATGTTTTTTAGAGGAACTTCGGCAAGCATTGGAACGGGCTTGGGATTATACATTTGTAAGGAAATCGTTAGTAAATTGGGTGGAGAAATTCAAGTAAAATCCCAAAAGGGATTAGGGACAATTATGACAATATCATTACCATTAATACAGAATTAAATATGAAACACATCGCGCTTGTAGATGATGACGAAGTAATCAACTTGGTACATTCTGAGGTAATCAAGAGAATTGTTCAGGACGTTCAATTGGAAATTTTCCAGTCTGGTACACAATTATTGGAGTACCTCAAGGATCACGATGAGCAAAGGTTGGATGTTATTTTTTTAGATATTCGAATGCCGGAAATGGACGGTTTTGAAGTCTTAGAAAAAATCAGTGCAATGAATCCCAAGGCATCTCAAAACTCACGTCTATACGTATTGTCTTCTACCTTAGATGAAAGAGATTTGAATAAGGCAAAGTCCAATCCGCTTGTTACAGACTTTATTGGTAAACCTTTATCTTTTGATGTTTTTCGTCAATTGCTGGCCTAATTCATCACATCAGCCCACTTTTCCAACATCTTATTGATAAGATCAGTGAACATGGGTTTCATCATTGTGCCCACAAATGGATTGATGGAAGCATTCATTTCAAATTGAACTACACAACTATTCTCCTGTTCGGGCTCAACCTTGCCCTTTAAAACAAAGGACATGGGATGCGTGGACAAACTCTTGTAAGAAACTGATCGGTCATCAGATTGATCCTTTTGCAATATGATTTTAATATTGCCCCTGGTTTCAAATGAACACGTTACGCCATCGCATTGCCAATTGAAGCAATCGTCAGGGAGGAATTTCTCCAAATGATGCAAATCGTGCAAATACTCCAATGTCTCTGGGGCTGGACGATGTATGGTAAATTTCTTACTCTCTATTATCATGACTGACTTTCAAATTGTGATGACCAAAGCGCTGGATTATTTTTCCAATCTTTGAGCGCATTGATTTGTTCCGGCGCAAGATAACTCGAGTTCACAGCTTGCTCCAAAAGTATATCGTAGTTGGAGAGTGTTTTAACATCGAATGAGTGATGACCAAATTTCTCAGCGGACTCAGGAAACAGATAAGTGAAGATGGCCACCATTCCTGTGATTTGAACTTTTCTTTCTAAAAGCGCTTCCACTGCGAGTAGACTCGATTTTCCAGTTGAAATCAAATCCTCGATAACCAAAACTTTTGATCCTTCGGGGCAGATACCCTCGACTTGGTTATTTAAACCATGTTTTTTAGCTTCGCTTCGTACATATATAAATGGCAATTCCATGGCTTCAGCAACCAAGGCGCCGATGCCAATACCTCCTGTTGCAACACCTGCAATTATTTCAGGTTGTGTTGGAAAGGATTTGATGACTTCAACAAAAGCCAAGGCAATTTCTTTTCGAATCGCTGGATAGGACAAAATTTTTCTATTGTCACAGTAAATAGGGGACTTTAATCCACTTGCCCATGTAAACGGTTGTTCAGGACTTAATTTTACAGCTTCAATTTGAAGTAAATATTCAGCTACTTTTAGGGCGATATTTTTTAAATCAGACATGGCACAAAGTTACAAAGTTTATATAGGCAATTGCACGCTTTATTTTAGCGGTTCAATTTTGGAATTAGAAAATTGTTTGTCCTTAACACCGCAGTCCAATTGGCAAGTATGGGTAGGTCAATTGGATTTGGAATCTGACCAGTGTTGGCAAGTTGCTATTGGTGAAAAAGAATTGCATTGGCATGAGTTTCAGGATTCGTTCAAATGTATTGCCGCTGCGGGTGGTCGAGTAGAAAATGAGGACGACCACATCTTGATGATTTATCGCCGTGATAAATGGGATCTTCCCAAGGGAAAGGTGGACAAGGGTGAGTCTATTCATCAAGCTGCTGTTCGAGAGGTGATGGAAGAATGTGGTTTACAATATGTGGAACGGGGTGTGAAATTGGGCGTTATATATCACATGTATTTCCACAAAGAAAAGTGGGTGCTAAAAGATACCCATTGGTATAAGATGCGCGCCTCTAAAAATGAGATTTTGATTCCTCAAATTGAAGAGGACATAACAGCCATTGAATGGGTTGATCCGCAAACGCATCCATGGAAAACCAATACATTTCCATCCATTGAAGATGTTATGTCTTGGTGATCAATGTACTTTGAAGATTTCAAAACTGGCCTCTTTATTCCATTTCAATGGTTCTCTTGTGCTGTGGCTCACGCCAGTTAGAACGTTGGTTAATTTGGAACTTCCTTCTAGCATTTCGCTGTAACGACCAAGTTGCAGATCCTTCTCTGAGCCTAAATTAACGACAATCATGTAGGTGTCGTTTTTGTCATATCTAAAATAAACATACACGTTGTCTTCAGGAACAAATTGTTTCAACTGCATCGATCCTAGATTGGAAGATTGTCTGAATTTTGTGAGAGCTTGATAATAAGCAAAAGCTTCTTCTTCTTGTTTTGTAATATTCTTTTGGGTGAAAAAGTTTTTCTTATCTCCCGGCCAACCACCATTGAATTCTTGTCTTACCAAATCGTCTGGATTGGTGTAGCCTTCAAATAGATATTCGGTTCCGTAGTATATGCAAGGGATTCCGCGCAGCGTTAATAGCATTCCCATTCCAGCTTGCCATTTTTTGTAATCTTTATTGATGACCGAATAAAATCTACTCAAGTCATGGTTGTCTAAAAATGTCACATTGTTGAAAGGCTCATCATAAATAAAATCTTGCGCCATCGTCATTTGAATTCTTCTCAATCCCTCTTCCCACCCAAAGTTTTCATTGAGTCCTTTAGTAATAGCGAAGTATAGTTGAAAATCGGTAACCCCATTGAGGTTGGAATTGTATGGCGCGTTTTTGAATTGTTCTGTGAAATATGCTTGAACTGGAGCGCTTTGTACCCAAGTTTCGCCAAATAGGAAGAAGTTCGGAAACTCATCTCGAAGTGCTTGATTCAAATCCGCCATAAACTTTTGGTCAGGATAAGAGTAGGTATCAATTCGGTAGGCGTCTATCTCTCCTGCGAGCACCCACCAAATTGAATTTTGAATCAGATATTTAGACAAGTCGGGATTGCTTTGGTTCAAGTCGGGCATGTGTGTATCGAACCAACCATTGGACATTCTGTCTCGGTCAATGGCGCTGCTGTACGGATCCATTAGCGTTTCTGCTCTGTAATTTGTTTTGGTAAAGGTGGGGTAGAAGTGAAACCAACTGGAGTCAGGAATATTTTTGAATAAATAATGCTCATTGCCCCAGTGATTGTAGATGACATCCCAAACCACCTTCATGTTTTTATCATGACATGCTCGTGAGAACTGAAGATATTCTTCATTGCGCCCCAAACGAGCATCGACCTTGTAACTATTGGTCGTGGCATAGCCATGGTAGCTATCTCGAGGTTGGTTATTTTCAAGAACGGGATTCAGCCAAACAGCAGAGGTGTGAAGAGATTTAACATAATCCAAATGGTTAATAATCCCTTTTAAATCGCCACCATGACGAGTTTTTTCACCGTTTCTTTTTGATCCTTGAAACAAGCTAGGAATTGAATCATTGTTTGGGTCACCATTGGAAAATCGGTCGGGGTATATCATATACATCAAATCCGATGTTTCAAGACCTTTTGGCTCAAAAGATGTTCGTTCTAAAATCGGAAATTTGAGCTGTTGGTTATTTATTGATATTTGATTCAATGATAGAGTCGGGGTAAACGTAAAAGTAATTTCTTGGGCTGGACAATTTTCAGGTAACTCAATGCTCACGATTGCGTAATTCGGATTTTGAAGTTTGCGGAATGAAAGAATTTTTGCATCGCCTTCAGCTCCTACAGTAATAAAATTCGAGAAATCGGTACCTCTTACGAGTATGTCAATTTGACGATATTGGGTATTGGTGAACCAATTGGGCGGGTCGCACTGGATTCGGCTTTGCGCCAACAATTGAAGGCAAGAAAAGAACGTGATACTTGCCAGTACAGTTGATCTCATGATGTTTTCGAACATGTTATGTTTTTGTGAAAAATTCATTTGCAGTACTTTAAAACTTGTGTTATTTTTGGAAAGTGTTAAAAGTACACCAAGTAAAACTTAAACCTTTATAAAAATGAAAAAAATCTACACATTGGTGATGTCGATTTTAGGAGCGGCGGTGATGTATGCACAGACCCCTGTTACCTTTACTGTTGACATTGCTGGAGCAGGTTTGACACCTGATGCAAACGGCGTTCACATCGCTGGAAACTTTGCAGATCCTAACTACGACGGATCTGTTGTTAACCCATCTTATACCAACTGGAGTCCATCTGCTATGCCGATGACCGACAACGGTAACGGTACTTTCTCTATTACTTTGGATTTATTGCCAGAGCATTATGAATTCAAATTTGTCAATGGTAATGATTGGCCTTTTGCTGAAGATGCGCCCAACATCTGTCAAGTTGAATTGAATGGTAACGATAACCGTTTTATCGAAGTAGGAACTGAACCTGCAACTTATGCGGTATGTTATTCTGCTTGCGCTTTGTGCGGAACAAACGCAGTTTTGTTGCGTGTAGATATGTCAATGGTAGATGCAGATGGTGATGGAATCACTGGTGAAGCTGGTGAAGATTTTGATCCAGCTAACTTGCACGTTGCGGGTAACTTTGCTGACCCTAACTATGACAACATTATTGAAAATGCTGCTTATGCCAACTGGGATCCAGGTTTCATTTCTTTGAATGACATGGGTAACGGTGTTTATGGCGTGTTGTTGCAATTGTCTCCTGCTACATACGATTACAAATTCGTAAATGGTAACAGTTGGGGATTTGAAGAAGGTGCCAACGGAACTTGTTTCGTAGGCGGTAACCGTCAGGTTGTTGTTGATCAACCCAACACCCTTACAGATGCATTTTGTTTTGGAACTTGCACATCATGTGTAATGCCAACAACTGTAACATTCCGTGTGAACATGAGCAACGAAACAGTTTCTCCAAATGGTGTTCACATCGCTGGTAGCTTGCAAGGTTGGGATCCAGGTGCTGCTGATTGGACGATGGCTCCAGTGGGTAACAACATCTATGAATTGGTTAAAGAAGTTCAAGCCGGAACTTATCAATTCAAATTCATCAACGGTAACAACTGGAGCGGTGTTGATAATGACAACGAGTCAGTTCCTGCTGAATGTAACGTAGGTGGTAACCGCTCTTTGGAAGTTACTGGTACAGCTATGACAGTTGAGTATTGCTACAATCAATGTACTGCTGAGTGCGTGGTTGATCCAGACGCAGCTGACATGACTTTCCGTGTGAATATGGCGAATCAAATTGCTTTGGCTGCTTTCAATACAGCTTCAGATACTTTGTGGATGATCTCTGGAGCAACTGTTCCAGCTTGGCAAGATGGACGTACTGCAATGACAGACGTAGATGGCGATCAAGTGTATGAGTGCACTGTAAACTTAGCTGGTCCAGCTAACGTTCAATACAAATTCATGGCGGGTACTGATGTATTTGCTCCAACGATCGAAGAAGGTCCTGGAATCAATACACTTTGTGGTTTAGACAATGGAGTAGGTGGTTTCAACCGTGTAGCTATCCGTGCTGGTGTTGCACAAGTATTGCCAGTTGTATGTTTTGATCTTTGTGGAGATTGTTCAGGTTGTCAAGATTCAACTTCTTGTAACTACAACCCATACGCTTTGACTGCTGGTGGTGAGTGTTTGACTGTAGGTTCTCCATGTGAGGACGGTTTGTCTAACACATCTAACGAAACTTACGATGCAAACTGTGAGTGCGTTGGAACTGTTGCGGTAAACGAAGTATTCGTTACTGAGAACGTTTCAGTATATCCAAACCCAACAGAAGGTTTGTTGAATATCAACATGATCACTTTGTCAACTCAAGATGTGAAAGTGGTTGTTTACAATGCAATGGGTCAAATCGTTAGAACTGAGAAGTTCAACAAATTGACTTCAGGTAACAACAACTTGACTTTGAACTTGGAATCAGCTGAAACTGGAATCTATATGGTAGAAGTAATGGGCGCACAATTGCACCATACTTTCCGTGTAGCGGTGAAATAATGAATTTCGATTCAAAAGAAAAGGGAGCTTCGGCTCCCTTTTTTTATTCACAGCTTAACAATAAAGTAACAAATTAGAAAACTTTTGTTCATCTTTGAAAAAGATTTGCGATGCAATATCGCACAATGAAATTTAACATGGCTGACATCAATACAATTCTTCAGGCTTTGGTGCCAAAGGACAAGAGATTTTATCCGCTTTTCGAGAAAAGCGCGAATAGTTTATGCGATATGTCAAGTGCTATGCACGAGGGATTGAAAGGTTCAGATGTTGAACGAATCAACATGTTGGATACCATCCGCGCTTTTGAAAAGCAAGGAGATGCCATCACGGATGCTATTGTTAGAGAAGCCAATGCCATTTTCTTGGTTCCTTTTGATCGTGAGGATATTCATGAGTTGGCCATTGTTTTAGATGATGTCGCCGATTACATTTACGGTGCATCTAAGCGCATCAATTTGTACAAACCAAGGCAAATTCATCCCAATATGATTGCCATAGCGAAATTGATCAATGAGCAATGTATTTCTTTATTGAAGGCGGTGAAAGAATTGCCTGAAATGTATTACTCCGAAGAAGTTCAAAAGTGCATTGCGGTGATAAGAAACAACGAGAAAAGAGCTGAGGAATTGAGAGATCAAACTTTGGTGGAACTTTTCGAGAATGACTTGGATGCCATTGAAAAAATGAAAATCAGTGAAATCATCAGCGTATTAACCAAATCGGCCGATAGCGCTGAAGTTGCAGCTTCGGTGATTGAAGGGATTTTGGTGAAAGTGTCTTGATTGAACTTTTTAAAGTAACATATGTTTTTGTGTCATGTCGGAGGAGGTAATTGAGATATTAGGGGCACGGGAAAACAATCTAAGGAATTTTGATTTAACCATCCCACGTGACCAATTGGTGGTCATTACAGGCTTAAGTGGTAGTGGGAAGTCTTCTTTGGCTTTTGATACCATTTATGCCGAAGGACAAAGAAGGTACATTGAGACTTTTGATGCCTACGCAAGACAATTCCTCGGTGAATTGGAACGTCCAGATGTAGACAAGATAAATGGCCTTTCGCCAGTTATCTCTATCGAACAAAAAACGGTATCCAAAAATCCAAGATCGACAGTAGGAACCATAACTGAAATCTATGATTTCCTCAGGTTGTTGTATTCAAGAGCGGCGACAGCGTATTCCTATGCTACCGGCCAACCTATGGTGAAGTACAACGAAGAGGAAATACTTACCCAAATACAGAAGAAATTTGCTGGAAAGAAAACCATCTTCCTAGCGCCCATTGTAAAAGCAAGAAAAGGTCATTACCGAGAATTGTTTGAGCAGTTCATGCGCCAAGGATTTTTGCGAGCGAGGGTAGATGGTCAGATAGTGGAATTGACCAAAGGAATGAAGTTGGATCGATACAAGGTTCATGATATAGAATTGGTCATCGATCGTTTGGCAGGAAACGAACCGGAATCCAGAATCAAAGACTCTGTTCGTTTGGCTTTAAAGCAAGGAAAGGGTTCTATGATGGTTGCCCCCTTGGATGAGAAAACAAAAATAGAGGTTCAACATTATTCGAAGTTCCTCATGTGCCCTATTTCGGGAATTTCTTATCCAGAGCCCGAGCCCAATTTGTTTTCATTCAATAGTCCATACGGAGCTTGTCCGCATTGCAATGGATTGGGAGAGGTAGCAGAAATCGATTTAAAGAAAATTGTTCCTGACGATAACTTGTCCATCAAAAAGGGTGGAATTGCCCCACTGGGTCAAGGAAAGCAGACTTGGATTTTTCAGCAAATAGAATCTGTCTTGCAGGGTTATGAAGTTAGTTCATTAACCCCCATCAAAGACATTCCCAAAGAGGCCATGCAGGTTTTGTTGTACGGGACGGAAGATACAGTGGTAGTAACCATGAGCAATGGACAGTCCATGAAGACCCAATTTGATGGCATCATTGCTTTTATAGAGCGACAAGCTGAGGATGATGCAAGTCCAGCGATTAGAAGGTGGGCAGAAGGGTTCATGAACAAGGTAGCTTGTCCTGAATGTCAAGGGGCGAGATTGAAAAAGGAGTCGTTGTATTTTAAAGTAAACGGCAAACATATTTTTGATTTGGCCGCGATGGATTTGAAATCCTTATCGACTTGGATGGAAAGTGCCCATGAAGGCATGTCTGAGCGTCAACTCAAAATTGCTCGTGAGCCGCTGAAAGAAATCAAAGACCGATTGCGTTTTCTGATCGATGTAGGTTTGGAGTATTTGACCTTGCACCGCAGTTCTAAAACCCTCAGTGGAGGAGAAGCCCAACGAATCAGATTGGCCTCGCAGATTGGAGCGCAGCTGGTTGGCGTTCTATACATCTTAGATGAGCCGAGCATTGGACTTCATCAACGGGACAACCAAAAGCTCATCAATAGTTTGAAGTCTCTACGTGATGTTGGGAATAGTGTGTTGGTTGTAGAACATGACAAAGACATGATGCTAAGTGCTGATTATCTTGTTGACATAGGTCCCGGGGCGGGTGTCCATGGAGGAAAAGTAGTAGAGCAAGGTCCACCTGCAGTTCATTTGAAAGGCAAGAGTGTTACCGGGCAATACCTGAGTGGAAAAAGAAAAATTGAGGTTCCCAAGAAGCGAAGAAAAGGAAACGGGAAGTTTTTAGAACTGAATGGTGCAAGAGGTCATAATTTGAAACATGTGAACCTGAAGATTCCTTTGGGAACTTTTACCTGTATTGCAGGCGTTTCGGGTGGCGGTAAATCAAGTTTGATCAACCACACGTTGTATCCGATTTTGGCGCATCACTTCTATGATAACCAACGACGACCATTGCCTTACAAAACAATAAAGGGTTTGGAACATTTGGACAAAGTTGTAGAGATCGATCAAAGTCCGATCGGAAGAACCCCACGTTCTAATCCAAGTACCTATACCGGAATATTCACGGATATCAGACAACTTTTTGCGCAACATCCAGAAGCCAAAGTCAGAGGGTATCAGCCGGGCCGATTTAGTTTCAACGTTTCAGGAGGCCGATGCGAGACGTGCAAAGGTGGCGGTGTCAAAGTGATTGAAATGAATTTTTTACCGGATGTGATGGTTGAGTGTGAGGATTGCAACGGTAAACGTTACAATCGTGAAACGCTCGAAGTGAGATACAAAGGAAAGAGCATCGCTGATGTTTTGGCCATGACGGTAGATGAGGGCGTTGTGTTTTTTGAAAG
>JBDLUK010000112.1:0-9854 GCA_039805365.1 Bacteroidota bacterium
GTAAGGGTGAGGGTGGATTGTGCACCGTCATGTTGTGATGTGCGAAGCGGTTTTTTATTTGGATTGTTTGAGGTGGTAACCACATACCACCCGTCTTGGTTGCCAATACGATGGTCACATGCGCGGAGCAACTTTGTGCGTAGCTATTTTGGATTCCTATAACAAATACCAGAAGAAGTAAAAGAAGTGAATTTTTCATGGCTTAGAAGTTTAGGGGTCTAATCATGAAACGATTACATTATTTGCTTATTGCGTTGGTCTTTTTACAGAAATCGGAATCCAAATTTCTTCTTCAGAATCGAGGTCGTTGTTTTTGTATTTCTTTCCTAAAATTTCAAAATGCGGACGGTGGTCTAATTCATAGATAGAGTTGGGAATCCAGGTGCCATAAATGTAATGAAATATAGAAGGATCTGTGCTTAAACCTCGATATTGGAAAACAGCATACAGTCCCCCGGGAATGATAGTTGTTTCCATACCTTCAGGTATGTGATCAAAATTTGATACTTCAATAGCTGCCCATTTCTTGAAAATTCTTGTTGTGTCGAAGTTCAAAAAGTGATCTTTGGAATACATGGATGCAGAAATCAAATCATGTTTAATCCGATTGATGATTTCATTTTTTCGGGGTATAAACGCTCGCCATAATTGGACTACCTTGTTTTGATTCAAGCTCAACCTCATGGAAATACCAATGATTTTTCTCTCATGATAAGTGATTATTTGGGGTGCTTCAAATTTCATAAAGAAAATAATTTCAATCTGTATAGTAATTTGAGTTGGTGCGCGATTATTCGTCTGAATTTATGGATAATGCACTTATTTAATGATTCTCAGTAATTTCCTTTTTTTCTGAAAACAAAGGCTTCCCTTTGAGCGCTTGGAACAATACTGAAAAAGCCAAAACGCTATACAGCAAACCAACAAAAACCGTGGCTTTGGTGTTCTTCAAGAAGTAGAAGGATAGGATAGGCAATACTTGAAGTGCATGCATGCCAATGAAATGAGCTACGCGAAGGTCTCCAACCGTTTTACTCCATCCCAAAATAAACCAATTGGAGTTGTCATTGATGGCACCCACGCTATGACTCAATCGGGCACCCATGGCGAATCCTTCCAATGAGAATATGGTAAATAGGACTATCCCAATCCGGATTGCCCAGACATAATGGGATGGTAATTCGGGAAAAGTTTGTTGGAAGAAGAGGAATCCAATGTAAGCTGTATGCAGAGTGACCCAAGTGGCGGCCAAGGCCATTAGGGAAAACATAGCGGAGTGAAAAGGTGTGGAAACATTGTAATGCGAGGTTTGACCTTTGCTCGCCATGAGTGCTATGTAAATGATTTCAAAACCGAGCAAGATAATGACCGTCCAATTGTATAAGCCGATATTAAAATTGCTGAGATAGTGACAATACCAAGCCATGGTCCAGGCAAATAAGAAAGTGGAAATAGCGAATTTGAAAGGCTTGTAGTAGGCATTCACTCCGTAAACGCTGGTGTGACTTGTTTTGGTGAGGATGAACATGATTATTGAAAAAGCGAGACAAATGGCGCCGAAAAAAAACAAGGGTTGATTTCTGGTCTTGATATCCAAAATAAAATCGAGCATAATCTAATGGCTTTGTTGTTTCTGAATTGCTAATCTAATGGGATTAATGGATGACCGAGAGAATTTTGAGTATTTAGTTATTGGATTGAATTGAATCGAGATTGTATGTGTTATTGGAACTAACCCCAGAAGTTGTAGATCTAGAGAATGTTAAATTGAATCAAAATCCGAACATTCTTGTCCAAATGTTGTTCTGATGGGCATGTTGCGTTTCATTGCCATCATGTGCATGCTGGGAGCGGGTCAATTTATATCTGCCCAATGCCCTTCGCTCATCCCCAATGGAGGATTCGAGACCTATTCAGCACTTCCCAATGATGATTGTGGTTGGTCGTTGGCAACAGGTTGGACCAATGCAGCCACTTCTTCTGATTGTAGCACGAGCAATGGAACCCCGGACTATTTTCATTTGCAGGGAACAGGTCCATATGCTGCGCTACCCATCAATTATTTCAGCAATGTTCTTCCTTTTGAGGGAGACGCTGTTATGGGTGTTGGTGGCAATGTCTCTCTGGTAGAAAATGCCCGCGAATACATCTCAATTCCACTTACCACTCCGATGGTAGTGGGGAACGAATACACTTTGACTTTTTCCATGACCATCGGTTCGCCCTTGGTTGGTGGAATTTATACCAATGGATGGGGTTTTCTATTGAGCAATGGTCCTGTATTCCAACCTGCAGGTACGCTTGGTTTGATCAACTCGCCGGGGTATGAGGTGTTGATTCCCGCTGTCTTTACTTCAGAGACTTGGCAGACTTTCACTTTTACAATCACAGCAGATCAGCCTTATACGCAATTCACCTTCGGTAACTTTCTAACAGATGCTCAGCAATCGACAAGCTTGTACGGCACGCAAGACATCATTTCCTTGGCTTATGTTTTCGTTGATGATTTTGTTTTACAGGATAACAACCAAAGTGATGTCACTGCTGATTTGGGACCGGACCTTACGCTTTGCACCAGCAACATTACCTTGGATGGAATTGATCCCAATGCTAATGGTTATTCTTGGAATACAGGGGCAACAAGCTCGGCTATCGTTGTGAATACACCTGGCCTTTATGTGTTAGAGGTGTCGGGACAGTGTGGTGTAGCAGTAGACTCCATTTTGATTTTGGATTGTCCTCCCTTGAATGTGGATTTGGGACTGGATATTACAGTCTGTCCGGGTGAAGGGTTTACTTTGGAGGCCATTGTTACCGGTGGTTTGGCTCCGTACAATTATGTTTGGAATCCAATCAATTTTTCGAATTCTCCTTTGGTTAATTCAAGTACGTTAGTAGACGCATTCTACAGCGTAGTTGTCACAGACGCCAATGGAACGTCAGATGAAGACACCCTTTGGGTTCAAGTGTATCCAAGTGTTGGTTCTGTAGATTTGGGAGGTGATCTTGTTATTTGCCCGGGAGAGTCAGTTGAATTGGATGCTACATTAACGGGTGCTGTGAGCTATTCGTGGAGCAATGGATTGCAGATACCCAACATCGTTGTCACAGAACCAGGAACTTATTTCGTTCAGGTCAATTCAGCATGTGAGACGGATATTGATTCCGTGGTTGTTTTCTCTGGAGGAATTGAAGTTCCTGATTTTGTCTCGGAATATGTAGTATGTGATTTAGAGGAATTGTTGATTGGCCCTTCGTTGGATAGCAATGTGAACTTTACTTGGTTGGACGACCCTACCCAAGCATTTCCGAGGAGAGTTTTTGAAACGGGAACTTATCCATTTGAGGTGACCGACAATTGTGGCGTTCGCGTTTTTGAGGTAGTTGTCAACGAAGTCAATTGTGACTGTATGGTATTTGTGCCCAACAGCTTCACGCCCAACGGTGACAATATCAACGATGCGATTGCCCCTGTTTGTGAGTGTGGATTTACCCAGTACGATTTTAAAGTATACAACCGTTGGGGAGATTTGATTTTCCAATCCAATAATCCCAATCAGTTTTGGGTTGGAAGTTCGTACGAATCTTCAAAGGTTTTTGCTCCGGATGGCGTTTACAATTGGTCATTGAATGGGGTGTCTAAATCAATCAATGAGGACTTGATTCTGCACGATTTGAAGGGCTCGATTAACTTGGTGCGGTAAGACAAATGGTTCTGTTTTATTCAGATTTTGAGTTTCCTGGACTTTATTGAAGTATTGGTCTAAGCAAACTGTTTTTTGGATATAGTTTAAGTTAGTTTGATTTTCCCCCAAATAATTTTGTAACCCTGAACCAGTATCAGTGGAATCGATCCAGCTAGAATGCATACCGCCCATACTTCAGCAGATAACATTTCCAACCCGAGTATTAATTGCATCTGAGGTAATGCATACACCAACACCAAAAGAATGGTGCAAATGAAAATTGCAATCCATACGAATTTGTTTTTGGTGACGTCATTTACCAAGAAATTTGAATGTGCCGATGACATATTGAATACATGAAATAGTTGGGCGCATGCAAGTGTTACAAATGCTACATTATTTAAAATTTTGAAATCAGTTGAAATAGTATGTTGGCAATAAAAAACAGCAACAATTACTGATAAAGTCATAATAGCAGCATATAAATTAATAGTAATCCAATCTTTATTGGAAACGATAAGGTGCTTGCGGTCTCTTGGTGGTCTTTTCATCACGGTTTTATTTCCTTTACCTAGACCAAGTGCTAGTGCAGGAAATACATCTGTTACCATGTTTAAGAAAAGGATCTGCAGTGGAAGTAAAGTAGCGTCAGGAGCAACAAAACCAAGAGCTGTCACAATGAAAATTTCACTTAAATTACATGAGACAAGATAGACAACGAACTTCTGAATATTTTGAAATATCTCTCTGCCGTGTGAAACGGCATGTGCAATGGATACAAAGGAATCGTCTTTTAAAACAATACTGGCAGTCTCCTTTGCTACTTGAGTACCCCTTAAGCCCATAGCAATTCCAATATCTGCTTTTTTGAGAGCAGGAGCATCATTTACACCATCACCTGTCATGGCTACAATGTATCCGGCTTTTTGAAAAATGTCTACGATTTCTAATTTTTGTTTGGGTGTTGTGCGAGCAAAAATAGCAGTTGATAGTATCTTTTTATTCCATTCCTCCGAAAGTGATTCCATTGGAGGTAGATCAATTCCGGTAATTGCATGTTTTTCGCTTTCATCTACCAATCCTACTTTTTTCGCAATATTAAGAGCGGTCAAAGGATGGTCGCCAGTAATCATTACGATTTTTATACCAGCGTTTCTGCAAGTCAACATCGCTTCTTTAATGTCTAATCGAGGTGGGTCCAAAAAGCCAATCATCGCGACATATACCAGAGCATTCAAATAATCAGCCGTGTCAATTTCAGCTTCTTCCCTAAACGCAAATGCTAGTATTCGCAGACCATCTGCAGCCATTTTTTCGGACTCTGAAATAATTATTTTTTTTTCTTCTTCACCCAAATCAATTATAGAAGATCCAACTTGCAATTTGCTACACTTCTCCAACAGATGCTCAACAGAACCTTTGGCAGCAACAAAATGTCCATTTGCACTTTTGTGTAAGGTGGCCATTATTTTGGTGTCTGAACTAAATGGCATTTCGCCAATCCTTTTGTATTGTAATTTCAGGTCCCTGGCAGGTGTACCTGAAGCGTTGGCAAGGTGGACAAGTGCAATTTCTATTGGGTCACCAGTTAGTTCTGAATTGTTATCTATATTCTTTAAGAAAGAGTTATTGCATAGCGCTCCAATTAATCTTAGCTGTTTAAAGCCTCCATCACTTTTTTCAATTCTTCCTTTTTCAAAATTTAGGATGTTGTCTTTTATAGATACCCTTAGCGTTTCTTCCGGAAAGGAAAGTGTATCTACATATATTTTATTTTCGGTTAAAGTTCCTGTTTTATCTGTTAAAATCACGTTGGTGCTTCCCAATGTTTCACCGGCCGATAGTTTTTTAACGATTGCATTTCGTTTGGCCATCAAAAGCATCCCATAAGACAAAGCCACAGTAGCTACGATGGGAAGTCCTTCTGGAAAAGCAGCTACAGCTAAAGCGATAGAAGTCTCTAAAATCACTACCCAGTCTTTGCCCTGAATTATTCCGGTGATGGCAAAAAAGGTGGTCAATCCAAGTGTTATCCAAATCAACTTGTTACTCAAAACTCGAATTTTATTATCGAGGGGTGTTGCCTTTTCCTCGGCATGTTCTACCAGCGATGTGATGGAACCCAATTGAGTATCTTGGGCAATACCGGTAATAACTGCCTTCCCATTTCCATTGGTAACAGAAGTACCTTTAAAAACCATATTAAATTGATCTCCCAGAGCTGTATCGCTTGCAAGTTTTTTTATGTTTTTCTCAGTAGGTAGTGACTCTCCTGTGAGTGAAGATTCATCGCATTGCAATTCGTTGCTTTGTATTAACCGCGCATCGCCGGGAATTACATCTCCTGCTTCCAGCAAGACAATATCTCCTGGAACAATATTTTCGGAGGGTATTTCTTGAATGATGCCATCACGAATGACTTTGGATAGGATCACATCCATTTTCCTGAGTGCATTCATAGAATTGCGTGCTTGCAACTCCATTAGAAAACCAATGAGGGCATTTGCCAATATGACAACCAGAATTGCAAGAGCTTCAATAAAATTTTGAAAATAGAATGTAACGGCTACCGCGAATAGTAATAAGTAAACAATTGGGCTTTTAAATTGCAGAATCATCATTAGAAAAATACTTTTCTGCTTTTTGGCTTCATAAATATTTGGGCCAAATTCAACGGTTCGTTTTTTTACTTCGGCGTGGCTTAAACCTACTTCTGAATTTGTATGTAATGCCAACAGAATTTCTTCAATCGAAAGCGTGTGCGGTTCTACTGGCGGATATATAATTTTCATTTGTGGAATTTAGGTTGTTACAATTTCATTTTCGCCAATGTTGATATGTTATTGTTTATTGGGGTTGTAGCGCTTCGCGCCAACGATGGTAGCGGATATCCCGCAGGCATGGCGCGTAGCGCCATACCGAGGAATAGCAGCGGACAGCGGGGTGGACAGTGACCGAAGTGTCACTGGACAGGCGCCATTAAGATCAACGGTATGGGTAAGGGATGCTAATCATTCATCACTCAACGTGGGTTTCAAAGAAAATGAGGACTAATCTTCGGAGATAAGTCAAGTATAATGAATACCTTTGGTTGTGTCGGGATTGGCTCTAGTTATTGGATAGTTGAAGCGGCCCAACTGGAATCCTTGTATGTAAAAATGAAAATATGGATAATCAAGATTTTTTTTTCGAGCCTTTGTTAGATAAGGCGCGTGAGTATGGCAAAACTAGCATCGAGTTATATAAGCTTAAGGCGATAGAGAAAACATCAGATGTGGCTTCGACCATGGTGTCACGTATGTTGGCATATATGGCATTTGGCCTCTTTATTTTGATGGTAAGTGTTGGTGCGGCATTTTGGCTCGGTGAGGTTTTGGGGAAGATTTACTATGGCTTTTTATGCGTCGGAGCTTTTTATGGTGTTGTAGGTTTGGTGTTGTACTTCTTTTTGCACAATTGGATAAAAGAGCGCAGCAGCGACACAATCATTAATCGAATTCTAAATTGAGTTGTATGGAAAGAATAACATCGGCAAAGGCTTTGCGTGAGTCTATAATGCAACTTGAATTGAAACAGTTGGAGCAGGAACGTTTGTTGAAAGAGCAATTTGCTTTGACCTATCAAGAGATGAAACCTGCCAGTATAATCAAGAGGACAGTAAAAGACATCTTTGCAACTAATGATATAAAAGACAATATTTTAGGTTCGGTATTAGGACTTGCAGTGGGCTATCTCTCTAAGAAGGTGGCTCTAGGATCCTCGCACAATCCGTTGAAACAATTGTTGGGAGCAATTTTAGAATTTGGCGTGGCCAACGCTGTTTCAAAAAATTCGGTAGGAATAGGATCTCAAGTTATGGAATGGATTAGAAACTATTTGAGCAAAAGTGAAGCGGATCTCGATCAAGAGAAGAACCGCGAAGTGTAGGATGATTTTTTCTGATTTTATCGAATTATTTTTTTTTGCTCTCAATGGCACCAATCAGAAAACCATATGGTTTTAATGGTTCAATATGATCGCATACAATTTTCAACATGGCCATCAATGGGATGGCAAGAAAAATGCCGGGCAATCCCCACAAAAGCCCACCTATGACCAACGCGATGATGGTGAATAAAGGATTTATTTTCACTTCAGACCCAACAATCAGAGGCTCCAGCACCCAACCTTGAATAAATTGAATAATACCATAGGTGCCAATTATCCCTGCGAGCATAAGAAAACTTCCACCTTGAACACCAGCTACCAAAACTGTTATCGTGGTACCTGTGATATTCCCAATGAAGGGTATTATTTCAAGCAATCCACATAGGAAGGCAAAGAACAAAGCATGCTTAACGCCCAATAGTGAGAAGCCTACACCATACATGACCCACAAGCAAACAATCATTTTGGAAAGGCCGAGTAGGTATTGTTGGGATACGTGGCCCACACTGTCAATTACTTTTTCCATTTCATTTTTCTGTGATTCAGAAGAAAACATAAGGATGAATTGCTTGATGTGACTGCGGTAATACAATAGAAACAGAATATAAACCAATGTTAAAATGAAGTTGGTCAGAAGGGAAGGCAATGAGATGGCAATTTCTTTCAGAAAAAGTGTGATGGCCGGTTGTTGGTTGATTAATTCTTGGTTTTGTTTTTCTAAGGAAATTCCGGAGTGGTCAAAAATATATTTTTGAATGAAGTGGGTTAACTCGATACTTCTTTCTCTCAGGATAGAAAAGTCATTCGAAAGCGTTGAAATTTGATGGCTGAGTAGAATTCCAATTCCAGAAATGGCGATGAGCAATATCAAAAGACAAAAAATTGCTGCAAGTCCTCTCGTGATTTTTTTCTGTTCCATCCATCTGCAAAGGGGGAGAAACAAAGTTGCAACTACGGCACCAACAGCTAAAGGAGTAAGAAATTCTCTTGCAAAGTATAAGCCCGCAATAAAAAGAAATAAAAGAAGTAATTTTTTTAATCCGGAAGTTGAGCTTATTGTCATGCTAAATTGATTGAATGTCTTATTTCCATGTATTCACGAATGTAAGCATATTCAACAATTTGAAGGATGTTTAAATTATACCATCCTACTAGTATGCTTTCATATCATCAAGAGCCAATGAGAAATATATGCCAGCAATAGGTTATTCCTATTTTGAAATATCTAAACACCAGGCAAAATTCCAATGGTCATTATTACAATATTTTTGGTAAGTCCTGTGATGATTTCAAAATATTACATCTCAATGATTTCCATTACGTATCTAAATCCTATCGTGGGCATTGGTGTGTTGTATGTCGCAAATTTACCAGGACTTTCAATTTTCATCGCTTCGGCTTCATCTAGCCAGCTACCACCCATTGTTTTACCTTTCTCTGCAATCATTTCAGCGACATTTCCACTCAAGTTGTAAATGCCACATTTATTCGGCCAATAGGATTTTGATGGTGCAGTTATATCAGCATGATCATTGTTATTGCCAGCCACACCCATTGTATCGTCGGCTGCTCTCATGAAATTACATCGATAAATTCCTTTTTTAGTTTTCAATTCATTTCCTTCCCAAGGATATATGGCTGACGGATTTCCACATTTTGCAATTGCGATCCATTCTTCTTTTGTTGGTAAACGAAACAAAACTTTTTTGAATTGTCTTTTTGCGTTGGCGTTGTATTGTTGCGTTAGCCATTCGCAGAAGAAGTTGGCACCTTCAAAACTTACATTGACCACGGGATAATTTGCGTAGGCGGGGTGTGCGTGGTAGTACCTTACGAAAGGTTCATTGTAAGCAGAATTTACTCGCCATTGGGATGAATCAATTTGAGACCATTGGTATTTTTCAATCTGCTTATTTTGTTTTAAATGGTTGAGAAAAATCGAGTATTCATCGTTGTTGACTTCAAACTGGGAGGCATAAAGGTGATCATTGATTTTGACGATATGTTTTTGAATAGAACGAACGTCAATCTCGATCGAAGCAGTCTTTGGATTTTTACCAGACTTGTCATTCTCATTCGCATGTTTAGGGATATTTTGACCAATTGAAGCGTTAACTGTGAATGTGATGATGAGCAATATTGCTTTTACGAATATCAAAGAATATTTGATGAGTGAATCACTACATTTAGTAGTTTGACGCATTTTAGATAATTTCATTTTTCAGTAACGATTATTGTTGT
>JBDLUK010000113.1:0-7051 GCA_039805365.1 Bacteroidota bacterium
CATTGTAGATGGAGATGAATTGCTAGAGGCAAAATTGACCAATGGCAATTGTGAGATTTTGATGGGTACAAGAGAAGGAAAGGCCATTCGTTTCAACGAAAGTACCGTTCGCGCCGTTGGCCGAACTGCTCAAGGAGTAAAGGCTGTTACATTAGGAAGTGCCAAAGACGAAGTAATTGGTATGGTTTGCGTAGAGAACGCAGAACGAGATATCCTGGTAATTTCCGACAAAGGTTATGGCAAACGTTCTTCTTTGGAGGATTATAGAATTACCAACCGAGGCGGAAAAGGAGTGAAGACCATCAATATTACAGACAAGACTGGTGATCTGATTGCCATCTTAGCTGTAGACAACGAGTTGGATTTCATGATCATCAACAAATCGGGTATCACGATTCGTTTACGAGTAGAGGATCTTCGCGTAATGGGAAGAGCCACTCAAGGAGTAAGATTGATCAGTCTGCGTGGACATGATGAGATTGCAGCTGTTACAGCGGTTATCAAGGATGATGAAGACCAAGAGGTTTCTTCTGATATTGTAATGGAGAGTGATGGTTCAATTGAAGCAACACCTGACATAGCCGGTGCTGAGGAAACAACTGAAGAAAATTCTGCAGAATAATTATGAAAAATGTGAACTGAATACATCTATAAAAAAATGGCAAGATGATTGAGTTGCACAAAAAAAATCAAAGCATGAGAAAATTAGTAATGATGGCCACATTGATGCTAGCTGGATGGGTAGCACAGGCACAACCAAAAGTTACCAGCGCATACAATGCGAACAAGGAAGGTAAATTCGAAGAAGCCAAAGGATTTATTGATGAAGCCTTGACTGATCCAAAGGCAACAGAAAAGGAAAAATATTGGAGATATCGCGGTAATATTTACTCGAACATCGTCAAGGATTCTGTTTTGTTCGCAAAGTATCCAGATGCTTTCAACATTTGCCTCGAATCCTTCAAAAAGCAAATTGAGATTGATAAAAGAAAAGACTATTTGCAAGACGTTGCCGTTGAGTTGGATAATGTAAAAGTGATCATTGGTCAACGTGCTGAAAAAAAATACAAGGCAAATGACTTAGGGGCTGCAGGAGATTTGTTTTTAAATATTTCTCAGATTTCTGGAGTTTATGGTGTTGTAGATACTGCTTTCATTTACAATGCGGCTTTTTGCCACCACAAAGCCAACATGTATGACAAAGCCAAAGTGGAGTACAATACTTGCATCCAGAACAAATACAATTTGAGAGAGTCTTATTTGGGAATCAGCGATATTTTAATTGCTGAAGGCAAAAAGGCCGAGGCCATTACATTTTTGAGTGACGCCCGCAAAGCTTTCCCAAAGGATGCTGACTTGCTTCGTGCCGAAGTAAATATTTACATCGAGGACAAAGATTATAAGAAAGCCCAAGATGTTCTAAAGGCATTATCTGATACTGATCCCAATAACGAAAGTGTTTGGTTTGTATTGGGTGTGACTTTTGAAAAAGAAAACAATGTGGCTGAAGCAGAAAGTAGTTATTTGAAAGCACTTGCTATCAAGCCAGATTATTTTGATGCCGCATACAACGCTGGAGCTTTGTATTACAACAAGGCTGTTGAAAAGAACAAAGAGTGTGATGCAATTCCTATGAACCAAGCAGATAAATTTAACGCTTGTAAGACAGAATTGAAGCCGATGTTTTTAAAAGCAGCTGAATACTTTGAAATTTGCTACAAACAAGATTCCAATGATGCGCAATTGAAACAAGCCTTAAAAGAATGTTATTTGAAAGGTGGACAAAAAGAGAAAGCCAATCAATACAGATAAATCAAATCAACCTTAATCGCTTACACATGATGCCTCAGGAAACTGGGGCATTTTTGTTTGTATTCAGTTAAAAGGGAAGACGAGCGGATTAAGTTTATATATGGATGAATTGTATCCAGATCTATGAGATGTTATTTAATCTATTATATTTCAGTTAAATACAACTTTACATAATGTAAATTATGATTTGAAAGTAGCTAAAGTAAAAGGGCCGAAGCCCTTTATTTATTAATCACAATGATGATCTTATCAAGCCTCTGCATCAAACAACGACGGCTCATCAGCTCCAGATTCCATCGATGATGACACGCTCATTTGTTCGATAAACTCCGCATTGGCTTTATTTTCTAATTCTTGATCAGCCTCTAACAAATCAACATTTAATACCGGCAATTGAGTCAAACGATTACCAATGGCTTTGTATCCCTTGATTGAAATGAATTCACGCAAATCAACCATTTCATCCATTTTATTCTGGGCTTGTTTGAATTTCTTGTTGAAACGAACAAAAATCTTAGGATAATTCAAAGTCGTTGCCAATACCAACTTGCTTTTGGGATGTTCAGTTATAAAACGTACCCAACCTTTGCTTGGTTCCGCCAAGAAACGCTTGACCATCCATTGTTCCTTTTCACCATCAAAATAGACCGCAGAAATGGGCTTATTGGGAATCCATTTTTCAATGTGCGTCGTGGTTTCTTCAAAGTGCATACTCAATTCTGGAGTTACCAATTGATAATCCCCAGAACTCATCAAAATGAGCAATTTATCATTGGCCAAGAAATCACCAAGACTCTGACCACGCCCTTCATCATTCAATCTTTTAATTGAAGCATCGTACCATAATGTTCTGGCACCTAGCGTACTAACACCTTTCTCTTTAAGTTCAACTTTCTTAACTGCGTACTTGGTTACAATATTTCCAACAGCATCGCGACCCTTGACAGCAAGCTGAGCAAAATCGACATCAAAGGTCAATTTCTTCAATTTGTCCAGGGCTCTTAAATGAACGGTTACCACCTCGGCTTCACCATTTGGGTTGGCACTGAAATACACGACTTCACTTCCAGTAGTTCCTTTGGTCAAGTCGTATTCTTTATCACGGGTAATTGCGGTAACAGCAAATCGCTTCATCATGGCGCCGTTACGACCATCCTTGTACATCAAATTATAAATGGTGCGCTTATCATCTTTCTTCCAAACCGCACAATAAATGATGTCCTTTCCAACAAATGATTTCGCTGAAACTCGTGTGACGATCATCTTACCATCTCTTCTGAAAACGATAATATCATCGATATCCGAACACTCTTCAACAAATTCCCCCTCGTCACGTTTCAATCCTGTGCCAATAAAACCTTCAGCTTTATTCACAAACAACTTGGCATTGGCAATGGCCACTTTTGCCGCCTGAACGGTATCAAAAGTGCGTATTTCCGACTTTCTGTCCTTGTTTTTACCGTATTTGGCCTTGATTTCTTTGAAATAAGCAATTGCCGTTTCGGTCAATGCATCCAACTTTTCTTGACAATCGTCTATCAAACCATCCAATTTGGCCATGTGATCATCGGCCTTCTTGGCATCAAATTTTGAAATTCGCTTGATTTTGATTTCCGTCAATTTGGCAACATCTTCATCCGTGACCTCTCGGATAAATTGTTTGGTGAAAGGTTTCAATCCTTTGTGAATGGTCGCGATAATTTCTTCCCAAGTTTCGCATTCCTCAATATCGCGGTAAATCCTTTTCTCGATGAAAATTTTCTCTAGCGATGCAAAATGCCATTCCTCTCTTAATTCGGAAAGCTCAATGAGCAATTCCAATTTGATCAACTCCTTGGTATGTTCCGTACTCTGACGCAACAACTCATCTACACTTAAGAAATGTGGTTTATCGTTTTCAATGACACATGAGTTGGGCGAAATACTGACCTCACAATCTGTAAATGCAAATAAGGCATCGATAGTTTTATCCGGTGAAACACCTGGAGCCAAGTGAACGATAATTTCGACATGCTCCGCGGTATTGTCCTCAATTTTCTTGATCTTGATCTTGCCTTTGTCGTTAGCTTTTAGAATACTGTCAATCAAAGACGTGGTTGTAGTTCCAAAAGGTATCTCCGTAATAATCAAAGATTTTCCGGTATCGTCTTTCTTAATTTTAGCTCTACAACGAATTTTTCCACCACGTAATCCGTGGTTGTAATCGGTGCAATCAATCAATCCTCCCGTAGGAAAATCAGGTTGAATATGGGTCTTTTTGCCTCTAAGAATGTCTATCGAAGCATCAATTAATTCATTAAAGTTGTGCGGCAATATCTTACAAGCCAAACCCACGGCAATACCTTCAACGCCCAAGGCCAAAAGCATCGGGAATTTCATTGGCAAGGTTTCCGGTTCCTTGTTTCTTCCGTCATAAGACATCAACCACTTGGTGGTTTTGGGGTTGAAAATGACATCTTGACCAAACTTGTTCAATCGCACCTCAATATAACGGGGGGCTGCTGCACTATCTCCCGTATAAATATTTCCCCAGTTACCTTGTGTATCAAGGAACAAATTCTTCTGCCCCAACTGAACCAAGGCATCTCCAATTGAAGCATCACCATGCGGATGGTACTTCATGGTATTTCCAATAACGTTGGCCACCTTGTTGAAACGGCCATCGTCCATTTCCCACAAGCTGTGAAGAATTCTTCGCTGTACAGGTTTCAGACCATCATTAATATGCGGAACAGCGCGCTCAAGAATTACATATGACGCATAATCCAAAAACCAATTTTTGTACAATCCATTGACTTCAGTGACACCTGACAATTGAGTTTCCTCTGATGGCATCTCTAAATTTTCATTCAATTCATCCATTTCGCTCATATTTCCTCCTCAATTTTTTCAGATTTCAAAGTATCAATATCGTCTTTCTCCACTTTCAAATTGGAGATAATAAACTCTTGTCTGTCAGGGGTGTTTTTGCCCATGTAAAATTCCAATAGGTCTTTGATGTGCATTTCCTTTCCAATCACGACAGGTTCCAAACGAATGTCCGCTCCAATGAATTTCTTGAACTCATCTGGAGAAATTTCACCCAATCCCTTGAATCGAGTAATCTCAGGCTTGGCTCCTAATTTCTTGATTGCATTGACCCTTTCTTCATCACTGTAACAGTAGATGGTTTCCTTTTTATTTCGGACACGGAACAAAGGAGTTTGGAGAACATACAAATGACCTGATTTCACCAAATCCGGGAAGAATTGCAAGAAGAAAGTGATCATGAGCAATCGAATGTGCATACCATCCACATCGGCATCGGTTGCCAAAACCACATTATTGTAACGCAATCCCTCAAGACCATCTTCAATATTCAATGCTGCCTGCAGCAAGTTAAACTCCTCATTTTCATAAACCACTTTCTTGGTTAACCCATAAGTATTAAGTGGCTTACCTTTTAAAGAGAATACGCTTTGGGTTTGAACATCGCGCGAAATAGTGATGGAACCGGATGCTGAATCTCCCTCAGTGATGAAAAGGGTGGTCTCCCCTGCTCTTTCATGTTTGTCACCAAAATGCAATTTGCAATCGCGTAATTTTCGGTTGTGCAGATTGGCCTTCTTTGCACGTTCTCTTGCCAACTTAGCAATACCCGCCAACTCTTTACGCTCTCTTTCGCTCTGAAGAATTTTCTTCAAAAGATTTTGAGCGACTTCAGGGTTCTTATGTAAATAATTATCCAACTCTTTGCTCAAGAATTCCTGAACAAAGGCCTTGATGGATTTTCCTTCGGGTTCTATTTCATTGGAACCCAATTTGGTCTTGGTCTGGGATTCAAATACCGGTTCGATAACTTTTACTGCAACTGCAGCGACAATACCAGCGCGGATGTCTACCGCTTCATAATCTTTTTGAAAAAAATCACGAAGTACCTTTACATAGGCTTCACGAAAAGCAGCCTGGTGTGTTCCACCTTGGGTTGTGTACTGGCCATTGACAAAGCTGTAATATTCTTCACCATAACTTTGTGTATGGGTAATGGCCACCTCGATATCTGAACCTTTAATATGAATGATTGGATACAATGGATCTTCACTCATATTGGCATTCAACAAATCTTGCAATCCATTTTCAGATTTGTATTTCTGCCCATTAAAAACAATGGTCAAACCTGCATTGAGGTAACAATAATTCCAAAGCAGTTTTTCAACGTGTTGAATGCGAAATTGGAAATTATTAAAAATCGTGGCGTCTGGAACAAAGGTCATCGCTGTACCATCCTTGGATGTTGATGGTACCTGTTTAAAATCTTTGGTGATGTTTCCTTTTTCAAACTCAGCCGCTTTGCTTTGACCTTCGCGGAAACTTTCAACTTTGAAATAAGTACTCAAGGCATTTACAGCTTTGGTACCCACACCATTTAAACCAACAGATTTTTTAAAGGCTCTTGAATCATACTTTCCTCCAGTATTGATTTTGGAAACACAATCAATCACTTTTCCCAAAGGAATACCACGACCATAATCGCGAACGGAAACAGTATTGTCCTTGATGGTAATGTCAATGACTTTTCCATTGCCCATAACAAATTCATCAATACTGTTGTCCAATATTTCCTTTAACAATACGTATATACCATCATCGTATGAAGAACCATCTCCCAATTTACCGATGTACATACCCGGGCGAAGACGAATATGCTCGTGCCATTCTAATGACCGGATATTATCCTCTGTGTAACTTACATTCTCTGCCATCTTTTCAAAGTTGTCGAAACCACGAAAGTATTGTGGATAGTGGGTTTGACGATTCACATTCGCTTTTTTTTATTAACATCCGCATGAGCTAATTTTTTACGTTGCATATTCGCTATCTCAACCATGGAAAATTCTGAAAATAAGAAATTGTACACCCGCGAAGAGGTTTTGCGGTTGGTAGGTTTGGGACTTCCCGGGCTCCTGTTGTCGATTTCTGCTTTAACATCTTGTTCCAAATTCCCTATGCCAGAAAAGAATTTTTCTGGAACTGTTGGAATTGTTGGTGGAGGTATCGCCGGATTATATGCCGGATACATGTTGCAGCAGCAAGGGGTCTCTGTCATGGTTTATGAAGCTTCAGACAGAAAAGGTGGTCGAATCAAATCCCAATCAGGATTACTTGATCATGCTGTTGAATGGGGAGCACATCGCATTTGGGGAGAAAACCACGCTTTGTTTCAATTGCTTACCAATAATGGAGTGGAATGGGTAGATCA
>JBDLUK010000114.1:0-16126 GCA_039805365.1 Bacteroidota bacterium
GTTGGCCCACCAAGAAACTTGAAGTTTTCGATTGATGATTTCGATGGCCAAATCTCTCAATGCAGCGGGAGGAGCCGCTTCATCGACAAAGTGAAAACCCGTTTCGCCTGTTTCCGCTATGAGTTCTTCCATCTGATTCACCAGATGTTCTGCCGTGGCTTTGTCATATCTGCCAATGTAATCCAAATGAATGTCGCAGAAACTGCATTTTTTCCAGTATCAACCATGGGCTACTGTCATCTTGTTCCATCGGCCGTCATTCCACAAGCGGTGCATGGGATTGGGCATGTCGATGACAGATAAATATTGATCTAGTTTTAAACCTTGGTAAGAGGGAGCTGGTTTTTGTTGATGAGAAAAATCGCCACCTAACATGTTGTCTGTAAAAACAACTTTATTTTCAACCAAATGAAAAGTTCGTTTGAATTTTTTCTCTGAATCTGGTTGTTGTATGTTTTTGATCAAATTGAGAATCGGGCCTTCGCCATCATCCAAGGTGATGTAATCGACATATTGAAATACACGCGGATCGGATAGTTCACGAAGTTCCGTATTGGGATAACCCCCACCCATTGCAATTTTGACATGGGGGTAATTTTGCTTGATCCATTGCCCAATCTTCAGCGCTCCGTATAGATTTCCTCCAAATGGAACAGTGAAGCCCACGAAATCCGGAACCTCTTCTTCAAAATATTTTGCCGCACATTGTATGAGCATCAAATCTAAAAAGCCCGTTTCTTTTTGAAGTTCTTTTTCAATGGGGTCAAATGACACCGCGGTTCGCGCAATGCGCTCAGCGTATTTAGAGAAACCAAATTGCGGACCTATCGAAGCTTGAATCACATCCGATAAATCTTCCAGGTACATGGTACACTTGTAACGTGCGGTGTCCTGAACGCCAATATTCCCAAAGAACCACTCGAGATCTTTCACTTGCGAAAAGCGAGAACCTTGGGGCAGATAATTTCCTTTGGCAATGCGATACCCCAGCGTGTAATTTTTGTTTTGTAAAAATGAAATGACCGCGTCAATGGTGTTTTGATACAACCCACGATTTTGAACAATCGCTTTGAGTTCTGGTTTTAAATCAAAATTTCCCTTTTCAATTTCATCAAAGATTTGGCTGAGCCCTGCATGGTTGAACATCCTTAAAACCAAGTCCAAACCCAAGTCCGCTTGTCTAGATTCAAGACCTTGTTGACGCAAAAACCCAGTTAAATAGGCCGTCGCGGGGTACGGCGTATTCAACTGGGTAAGTGGGGGAATAAAAAGTAAGGTCTTGGTCACAATGTTTAGCCTAAGATCAACATCGCATCTCCGTAGCAGAAGAAACGGTATTTTTCTTTCACAGCTTCGTTGTAGGCATGCATGATCAAATCATGTCCGCCAAAAGCCGTGGCTTGCATCAACAAGACACTTTCTGGCTCGTGAAAGTTGGTGATCAAGCTATCTGCAATTACAAAGTCGTAAGGAGGGAAGATGAATTTGCTTGCCCAACCATCAAATGGTTTTAGCAATTGATCAGTACTGATGCTGCATTCGAAAGCGCGAGCAACAGTTGATCCTACAGCGCAAATACGGTTTCCTTTGATCTTGGCTTCATTCACCAAACGAGCAGTTTCTTCAGGGATAATCAATTGCTCACTGTCTGTTTTGTGCTTGGTTAAATCCTCAACTTCAACCGTTCTGAAAGTACCAATACCGATGTGCAAAGTCAATTCGGCCATGTTGATGCCCTTGATCTCTAAACGCTTGCACAATTCGCGAGAGAAGTGCAAACCTGCAGTTGGAGCGGCTACCGCACCTTCATGCTTGGCAAAAATGGTTTGGTAATGGAATTCATCTTCTGGTTCAATTGGACGATTGATATAACGAGGAAGAGGAGTTTCACCCAACTTATAAATCAAAGCTTTGAATTCTTCATGGGTACCATCGAACAAGAATCTCAAAGTTCTACCTCTGGATGTTGTATTGTCAATTACCTCAGCTACCAACTCGTCGTTTTCACCGAAGTACAATTTGTTACCGATACGGATTTTACGAGCAGGATCAACAACTGTGTCCCACAAGAAATTTTGGGCATTTAATTCGCGAAGCAAAAACACCTCGATCATCGAACCGGTTTTTTCTTTGTTCCCGTACATACGAGCTGGGAAAACCCGCGTGTTGTTGTTCACCAAAACGTCACCCTCTTCAAAATAGTTCAAAAGGTCTTTGAACATTTTGTGTTCGATTTTTCCAGATTTTTTGTGAACCACCATCAAACGTGATTCATCACGGTGGTGAGCAGGGTATTGAGCAATTAACTCTTCGGGGACTTTATAGCGGAATTGGCCGAGTTTCATTTGATAATCAATTAATTAATTTAATAAAGGAGGGCGAAGGTACAACTTTCTGAAGCCGTTGTAAAGAGGGGGAGGTTTAACTAGCTGAATTACAGCAAATTATTTTTCAAAATTCTTCCATTTCCAGAAAAAATCGCACCATTCGTCTACGGAAACGGCGTCTTTTACATCAAAAGGAAGGCTTTTTGTTCGTCGCAAAGACTGCAAAAACGAGCCGCTTTTTAGTCGTTGTCCAAACTCATGCGCAATGGTTCGGATATAGGTGCCTTTGCTGCAGGTAATTTCGAAATCTATTTCAGGTGGTTGGCATCTTGTAATCTGGAAATCAAAAATCTCGATTTGAGATTTTTTCATCTCTACTTCAATTCCTTCGCGTGCAAATTCATAGGCACGTTTTCCGTTGATTTGTTTGGCGCTGAACACTGGAGGGGTTTGCCATTGCTCACCCAAAAATGATTGGGCCGTTTCAAGGTAGTCTTTTTCGGTCAAGTGTTCAAAGGGGAACTCCCCCGTGGGAGAGGTTTCAAGATCATAACTCGCGGTTACTTGTCCCATTTTGATGGTACCGGTGTAGGTTTTGACACCTGTTTGAAGTTGGTCGAGCTCTTTGGTTTTTTTTCCAACACACACCACGAGAAGCCCAGTTGCCAGGGGATCAAGCGTTCCCGCATGACCGATTTTGACATTTCGATCTCGCCATTCTTCAGGTTGAACTTTTTTCAAACCTTTGAGATGACCCTTGAGTTTGTTCACCACATCAAAGCTTGTCCACGTCAAAGGTTTGTCGATGAGGAGTACCCACCCTTCAATCAGATCAAGATATGTTTCTGGCTTTTTCAAATCGTTGCCAAAGCTAATGATTTAGTCTGAAAAAGGCAGTATTTTCGTTGAAATGAAGAGAGGCGTATTGCTTATCAGTGTTGTGTTTTTGCTTTTGACTTCTTGCGTTGTGGATCAGCGCAAGGCACAATGGCATTGCAATGCCATCATGGTTCAACAACAACAAATTGTCGACGTTTGGAACCGATGGGATCTATGTTATGCCGATACTTTTACTTTTCGCTACTTGCATGAAAAGAAAGACTCCGTGGTCATGTTGTTGGATCGATTGGACAAGACATTGGATACACTTTCGCTTCCCAACGAGGATGATCAGTTGGTATTGGCAACCAGGCAATGGTCCAATACGTTGAGAAGTGAATTACTTCCACGGTATCAGAAAAAAAATGACAGTTGGACCATGATGAGCTTGTGGTGGAATGATCAAAATTCCAAAGATTGGAAATTGTTGGATGAAGAGATTGAAATCACCAAAGTCAACAGCAATACACAAATGGACGAGGCTGTAGCGACATTTATAGACGACTATAATTTGTCATTTGATACACCATAATTTCCCCATAATTTATGTCGATTTATGCAGTTGATTTTTGAAAGGTCGAAATAGATTTGTTGCTCAAACTAAAACAAAAATGATGAAACGAATTTTATTTACACTATCAACGCTTTTGGTTCTTCAATCATGTCGACCTGATGCACCAGCGAATCCATTTGGATTAAAAGGTTATTTGCGTGAGTACGGAACAGATGTTCCCATTGCCAATGGGCAAGTATATCTTTTGCGAAATGACACTTACAATACCTCAGGGAATTACCAGTCTGTCGTTCAGACAACCACCAATGCTCAGGGTTATTTTGAAATTGAGGATTCGCACAACGCAAGTTTGTTCTATGCCAAGGCAGGAAGCAATCACATTGATTTGGGCGTTCAAGCTGGATCTACTTTCTCACCTGGAGACCGAGTACAGACTTTTTATTTGTATGGAAAAGCTTGGACCAGATTTGCCATTCAAGATACCGGGGAAGTGAGCAATTTGGCGGGAATCTCGTTGTATCCATTGTCTAATTTGACAATGTCTCAATATATATTGAACAACGAAGCTCCGGTTGTTGTCTTGCCTGCCCTGGGTTTGGCGAGTAATCAAATCGCTTATCAAGTCAACTACGCAGATGGGAGTGTAGGCCCCTTTACTTACATGAACTTTTTAAATGCCGCACCGCAGGATACGTTGGCGGTTTCTATTTTTTACTAAAACATCAAACTTAAAATCTTATTGACATGTGCAAAAATTACACGTGCAGGCTTAGCCTTGCCCTAATATTTATATTGATATATATTACAAAACTACAATCACAAGTAGTCAACAATCAGAATTCTATTTTTTTCCGTCAGCGACCCCATGAAAAGCCCCCTGTAGAAGCTAAAACGGAGATGTCCAATTCGCAGGCCTGGCAATTTTGGAAGGCTGTTCTGCGTGGATGTTCGGGTCCAATTAAGAAGGAGGTGAATCACTTTAGGGCTCCTTATCGAGAATTGGAGCAATTGAATTCTACCGTTGTATTGTACCCTTGTTTGCAGGATATTTTTTTCTTGGATAGCTCTTCAACAAATCAAGTTGCAGAAGAAACAGCTTTTTTCACGGCGCTGTCTCAATCCAATCGATCCGATATGGTGATGCGGTATTATTTGCCAAGTCAAATTTTTACAGATACCGTTCCCATATACTTTGATTTTGATGATGGCCGTGGCTGGCAATTGATGCCAAGGAATGAATATTTGGATGTTGTTTATGCCGATTTTTCGGACAAGCGAATCCAATCCAAAGTGCTGTACCACGGGCAGTGGAAGACGAGTACAACCATTTTGAATGGCACTACTTGTGAGAATAATTTGTGGTTGCCCCAAACACCCCCTTGGGGAATGGAGGATGCGGCTCATCCTTGGCGACTATCCGGGGAGTTTGAGGGACATTCATACAAGGCCGATGCATTCACCCTTTTGAGTGAGGATCAGGTCTTTGATCGACCCTTCATTTTTGTTGAAGGAATAGACTTCTCATTGACCCATTCACAATATGCCAATGGTGATTTTGGATGGTGTCAATTTTTAGGCTTGGATGCAGAGAACTATCCGATGCTCAGTGGTGCAGCGCAGTTGTACCAGGAATTGCGCAATCGAGGGTATGATATCATTCTATTGGATTTTTATGATGGCGCAGCGGACATACGCGGAAACGCACAAGCGTTGAAGCGATTGATTCAGTTGTGCAATTTGTACAAAGTGGGCAGTGAGCAATTGATTGTTTCAGGCGCAAGCATGGGCGGTCAAGTTGCGCGTATAGCCTTGTCCGAGCTAGAGCGCGAAGGTATTCCCCATTGCGCCGGAGCCTATATTTCCATGGACTCACCCCATCTTGGTGCCAATATACCATTGGGTTTGCAAGCAGGACTTTGGTTTTTATCTTCTTTTTCTGCCGATGCTGAAGCATTTGTTTGGGAGGCTTTGGATCGACCCGCGGCACAACAGTTATTGATTTATCAATGGTTGGACTCTGAGGGAAATGTTGATGAACCTTGGAAGAGAGAGGAGTATATGAATTATTTGGAATCCATGCCTTTCCCTTCGCAGACGCTAAACGTCGCCATTGCCAATGGAAATGTGTTGGGTCATCCCATTGATGATATTTCCAATCACCCATATCTCTTAGAAGAAAATTGTGATGGATTTTCAATCTTACCTGGAAATGAGTTTCAGCTTCGATTATCCGCTCTGCCTGGGGATTTGAATCACTCTGCCAATTCCGAAACACATGTGGTTATTGGCGACGCTATCTACACAGAAACAAATTTTCAATGGAACAATATTGTTTTCGAGCAGCACCACGAGATCATGAAAGTGCCAAGAGAACTGCTGGAGCTCGATTACGCGGCAGGAGGTTTTCGCCAGTCAGTTGAACAACTCGTAGATGTATTGAATGAGACCAGCACTTTTACCAACAATTGCGGCGAAATTCAAGCGGATCAATTTGTTTCGTTGCACAACTTTGTTCCTGCCTATAGCGCATGGGCAATCGATACGACATACGACGCGAATATCGCAGTTGCACAAATTCAGAATCCGCAGATTACGCCATTTGATCGTGTATATGGTAGTTACAATTCCAATGAGCCACATGTTGCGTTGAATCAAGGAATCATGGCTTTTTTACTCAACGTGTTGGATGATGTCGAAGGTTTGCATGCATTGTCTCAAAATACATCATGGGGAACATTTAATTTTGGAGAGATTGACGAATTGTATTTCCCAGCTTGTGAGATCAATGCCGAAGATGATGTTCATATCAACGCACAATTGCCGCTCCACATTTCGCAGAATATTCCTATGCAGAACAGTCACCATGAAATGTCGATTCGAACTTTTTGTGATCGTTACGATTTGGAAATTCACGACGGTGGTAAGCTGAGCATTGGAGATGATACGGGGCTTTCATGCGCCACTTTACGTGCATCATTTGGAACAACTATAAGCGTATTTGACAAGGGTAAGATGACCGTGAATCAGGGAAGCGAGCTCGTCATGGATGCAGGATCTCGTTTGGTGATTGGCGATGGCGGAATTGTTCATTGCTTTGGAAATATTAGGCTTCAGCCAGGTTCTTGGGTTAGCTACTGTGGTGGAGTGTTTCAGCTCGTTTCGGAGAACTCAAAGTTGGTGATGGAAGGAGGAACAGTGCGAATTTGTGCGCAGCAGACATTGTCATTGATGCCAACCAATCAACAGGGCGGACAAGTTGTGATGACACAATATGACGATGGAAACTATGTCGATTGGTGGTTGGAAGAAGGAAGTACATTGCACATACAAGGGCAATTTGAGCAAGATCAGTTGGTGAAATTGGAAGAAGGGGCAAGGTGGAATGAGGTTGCCGAGCCAGGATCATCTGTTCAGTGTTTATTGGGAAATATCAAGTTTGCCAATGGCGCTAAGATGGAACATCGCGCACAAGTACTGATGAAAGGTGTTAGAATGATGCAAGTGAATGGCTGGGGAGAGGGAGAACAAGATATCGTCTGCATCAACAACAAGGCCCAATACAGAGATGTAGCGTTTTATCATTTGTCGCTGTTGGGCGAGGAGTCACGCGTGGTATTGGACCATGTATTCAGTGTTGGAGATGAAATGTGGAAATGGAAAAGCGGAACATGGCAAATGAATGATGCAAAAATTTTGGGACATGGATTTGATTTTCATGAAATGAACCACACTTGGATGTTTTCCAACAGCACCATGGGTGGGGAAGGCAGTGATGTGGCCATTCAAGGGAGTTCTTCATTGGTGTCTGATTTGACAATAGACGCTTGTGATATTTTTGATTATTTTGAAGGCATACAAGTTGATCATGCCAACGTAAATATGAATTGTACCCATGTGGCGCAATGCCAATGGGCCGTGACCCTGAAGACGGAATCTCGATTTATTGGAAATGCGCAGACTGGTCACAATCATTTTGAAGAGAACGGAAGTCATTTGCATTTGATCGATTGTAAACTTCCATGGATCAGCCAAGGACAAAACTTATTTGGATGGGCCGGTTCTCATTGCATTCAAGGAACCTTAAGTCAGTCTACCATGCAGGAGATGCAACAAGCTTGGGGTGGAAATGATTGGCAGAACAATGGCTCCAATATTTCAGTGGAATGGAATGATGTGGTCACAGGAGAGTATGGTTATTCTTCCAATTGGAATGTACTTCCCCAAATAACTTATCATATTTGTGGAGACGACGGTGGGGAAGAACCGATGGCAGGTTTTCTAAAGTCCGCCTCCATGGAAGTGGGTCTTTGGCCCAATCCGGGAAACGCTGTTTTACACGTTTCCAATGCTGGAGATGAATTCAGCCATGTCCAGGTGAGGGACACCCAGGGTAAACTTATTTTTCAATCACCGTTTCAGCAAATGATCGAAATAAAAACCGAAGGTTGGAGCGCGGGATTGTATTATTTGATTATTCAAGGAGAGTCGGGAATTTCCAATGAAATTTGGATGAAGCAATAGGGTGTTAAATCAAGTTAAGTAAAATGCTCTCGTAGACGAGAAAGCCGTAATTTTCCGCCATGCGGAAGGAATTGGTGAAATATCTTGTCATTACGGGAGCATTTTCTCTTTTGGGACTATTGGCGCTTCAGGTCTACTGGGTACACAATACCTATCTTCTTCGCCAGCAGTCGTTTTCAGATCGCGTTTATACCGCGATGAGCAAGTCTACCTTGGAATTAGAAAGAGTAGATAAGCCTTTGACGAAGATACAAACCCCGAATATTGTAGATACTGTAGCCACAGAAGTTCCTTTGGATACTTTTTTCAATCATGTTAATCAAGATATTGCGGAATGGGTGGAGGTGCAAATTGTTCCTGCATTGGAAGAGCGATTGGATACCTCACTTTTAAAAGTTCTTTTGCAGGGGTTTATGGAAAAGGAAGGGGTAAGAGCCCCATTTTCTATACAAGTTAGAGATCGCTCCAACAAAGTCTTTTGGAAACATACCCCAAACGATTTGAAGGAACCAGAGGTGGAAGTTTATACCAGCTTGTTGTTCCCTAATGACCCACTTAGTCAAGATTATTATTTGGAGGTGCGGTTTGAAGACACCCGCAAATATCTGTTGGGTTCGATGTGGAGTATGTTGTTAATCAGTGTGTTGTTGCTTTCATCCATCATTGCTTTGTTTGCATACACCGCCTTAACCATTCACCGTCAACGGAAATTGAGTGAGTTAAAAAGTGACTTCATTAACAACATGACCCATGAATTAAAGACCCCTATTGCAACCATTTCATTGGCATGTGAGGTCTTGGGAGATGAAGAGGTTAAAAAATCAGACGTTAGTAGAGATCGATACATCAAAATGATTAGAGAGGAAAATAATCGATTGGGAATGCTCGTGGAGAATGTGCTCCGTACGTCTTTGTTTGAACAGGGCCAGATGCGCATGAAAGTGCAGGAAGTCAATGTTCATGAGGTCATTCAATCAGTATTGAAAAGTTTTGATCTACAATTCAAGAATCGTCGTGCGATGGTGATTGAGGACTATCAAAGTGTTTCTCCTTGCATTCAAGGTGATCCTATGCACATCACCAACATGATTTTTAATTTGATTGATAACGCCCTGAAATATTCACTTGAGCATCCAAAAATTGATATCAATACAACCGATGAGGGGGGATTCTTTGTCTTTACCATTACCGACCAAGGAATAGGCATTAGCAAGGACAATCAAAAGAAGATTTTTGAGAAGCTTTACCGCGTGCCTACCGGAAACGTGCACAACGTTAAAGGCTTTGGGTTGGGACTGAGCTACGTGATGGGTGTCATCAACAAGCACAGAGGAACCATAGAAGTAAATAGCGAATTAAAAAAAGGAACACAATTTATTGTCAAACTACCTAGGAAATATGAAGAAATCAATTAGTATTTTGTTGTGTGAGGACGATCCCAATTTGGGCCAGTTATTGACGGAGTATTTGAATGCAAAAGGATACCAAACAGACTTGGCTATTGATGGTCAGGAGGCGATTAAGTCATTTAAGCGTGGAAATTACAATTTCATCATTTTGGATGTAATGATGCCCATTAAGGATGGATTTACAGTGGCTCAGGAAATAAGAGCGGAGGACAAGCATACGCCTATTTTGTTTTTAACAGCCAAGAGCTTGAAGGAAGATACTTTGAAGGGTTTTGAGGCTGGCGGTGATGATTATATGACCAAACCATTCTCCATGGAGGAATTGTTGGCGCGTATTAATGTGATATTGAAAAGATCCAATCCATTTGTGTTGGCAGAGGAAGAAGACACCGACGAAAAGCTGGGAAATTTTGTTTTTCATTACAAAAAGCAAAAATTGGAATTCAATGGAGAGGAAACCAAATTGACAACCAAAGAGAACGAGTTGTTGTATTTGTTATCCAAGCACCGCAACACCATCATGGAACGCAGTTATGCATTGAAAACCATTTGGGGTGATGACAATTATTTCAATGGACGAAGTATGGATGTGTACATCGCCAAATTGCGCAAGCATCTCAAAGCAGATGAGCGTTTGGAGATCATCAATGTTCACGGTAAAGGTTTCAAGTTGCTCGCTCCTTGATCAAAGGCGCATATTGTCAATCAACCGCACTCCTTCTAAAAACGTTGCCACTACTGCCAATGGATGAGCACTGTCTTGCCAATCGGCAAGTGGTGCAAAAGTTTGCGCATCGATAATTTCAAAGTACTCCAGTTGAAAAGCAGGATGAAGTAAGAATTCACTTCTTGCCCAAATTTCTAATTCCGGCGGGCTTTGTTGGTTCTTTTGATTTTTTACCTCCGTTAGAATCTGGTAGATCAAAGATGCTAGCTCACGACCTGAATGGCTTAATCTAACATTCCTTGAACTCATGGCAAGGCCATGATTTTCTCGCAAAGTAGGACAGGGGACAATGATTTCCGATCTTTTTTCTTTTTTTACCCAAGTCTGAATGATGGACAATTGCTGAAAGTCCTTTTCACCCAAATAGACCTTGGTAGCTTGCGCCAAATCGAATAGTTTTCTGATAATAGTAATCACCCCATCAAAGTGACCGGGTCTTTTTTTGGCCTCTAATGTTTCTGTCAAGATGGGAACATGAAAAGACTCCTTTAAAATATCTGGATACATCTCTTGAACGCTGGGAACAAATACCGCATCCACTGATAACTCTGATAAAAGCTGTAAATCCGCGTCAATTGTAATGGGATAATTTTTAAAATCCTGGGGATCGTTAAATTGTGTAGGATTGACAAAAATCGAGACCAAAGTGAGATCATTCTCCAATTTGCTCTGGTCCACCAATGAAAGATGACCCTGATGCAAGGCGCCCATTGTAGGTACAAATCCGATAGTAGATGAGCGACTTTCTTCTCTCCAATTCATCACATCTTGGGTCGTATAAAGTATCTTCATTTAGAAAAGTGTTCTATTTCAGCCCCAAAGCTACCCATTTGCGCAAATCAAAAAAGTTTTTTATTTACCTTTGCATACTTATAAAGTTGTAGCCCATTCATGAGCAAACCTAAAATTCTATTCGTTAGTCACGAAATTCTCCCCTTTTCACCTGAAAGTCATATTGCGCAAACTTGTCGCCAAATGCCGCAAGCTGTTCATGAAAGAGGAAAGGAGACGAGAATATTCATGCCTCGTTTTGGCAAGATTAACGAGCGCCGTCATCAATTGCATGAAGTCATTCGCTTATCAGGGATGAACTTGATTGTAGATGACTCTGATCATCCCTTGATTATCAAAGTGGCGAGTATTCCACAAATCAGATTGCAAGTGTATTTCATCGATAATGAAGAGTACTTTCATCGCAAATCATTTTTGCATGATGACAAGAACAATTTGTTTGAGGACAACGATATGCGCATGATATTCTTTACCAAAGGTGTTTTGGAAACGGTAAAGAAATTGGGTTGGGCCCCTGACATCATCCACTGTCATGGATGGTTCAGTAGTTTGATGCCCTTGTATGTGAAAAAATTGTACGGTCAAGACCCTCATTTTGCAGACAGTAAAATTGTTGTTTCCGTTTATGGACAGGAGTTTGAAGGCATCGCAAGCCCCGACATGCACAAGAAGGTGGCCTTTGATGGTTTTGAGCCAGGGGATATCGACATGTTAAAAAAAGCTACGCATACTCAAATGATGAAGAATGCGTTGAAATTTGCCGACGGAGTGATATTTGGAGAGGAGTCAGCTTCTGATGAAGTGAAGAAATTTGCGCAAGAGTTGGAAATTCCAACCTTAAATCAATATGCTGAGACCGACTATCTTTCTGCGACAGACGAGTTCTTTGATCACGTTTTGTCGGTGAAATCTGTTTTGGCTTGAAAAAAAATACAGGAATAACTCGATTCATTTTTTCCCTTTTTTTTGGGATAATAGTTTTTATTGGATGTAAGCCACCTGAGGTTACCGATGGCGCGCAATTCTTGCCAGAGGAAGACTTTCTGAATGCATTCCAAACAGATACTTTTCAAATCAAGGTAAAGACTACGATTGAAGAGAATGTCAATACCGATGAATTGTCTTTGGCTGTTGTCGGATATCAGGCCGATCCCATTCTGGGAGAGACGGTCTGCAAAGCCTACACGCAATTTCGCTTAAGCGCATTGACTCCCGAGTTCCCTGATCAAATGGAAATAGATTCTGTAGTGATGTCATTGGCATTTAATGCATCTTATTACGGGACACCAATGCGTCAGCGCTTCTCTGTGCATCCTTTGGCGGAGAGTTTAATCAAGGATAGCACATACAACGCGCAAAAATTGGTTGCTGTTCAGCCGACAGACTTGGTAAAGGATGGACAAGAGTGGGTGAAAATTGATACCAAGAATCCAGCTGTCTTAGGGGGAGATACTACAGTGCCGCAACTGCGTATCCCATTGGATTTGGAACTGGGTCAATATCTGACACATCCTGCAGACCCCAGTGTTTTGGATTCCCAAACTGCTTTCTTGGAGTATTTCAAAGGCGTGTGCATCGAGTCGAGAGGCAGATATGACGCCGTGATGCGATACGATTTGATTGACCCTACAACCAAAATTACTGTGTATTACCGCGATTTATCAGGGACTACGCCAGATACTTTGTTGTATGATTTTGTGGTAAATACAGATTGTGCACGATACAATTACTTTGAGCATCGTTACCAAAATACAGCATTGGCCAATGTGAAACAGGCTGATGTGGACGGCGATGAATATTATTACATACAAAGTGGAGGTGGTTTGAAGGCCATCATTGAATTACCCACACTCATGAATTTAAAGGCAGGAAACAAGGTAATCAATAAGGCCGAGTTGATTGTTCCAGTTGACTTTGATGCGGCATTTACACAATTTGACGTTTTGTATTTGCGATATGAAAACGAGGAGGGAGATCTGAAAATCTTGCCCGATGAAGTTTCTCAATCGATTAGTGGAACGTACAATGCAAGCTCACGCAGATATAAATTTAATATTACCAGATACGTACAAAGTTTAATGACGGGGGAAATTGAATCTTCGCCATTGCATTTGATTGGAGGTACCTCCGGTGTCAGTGTGAAGCGAGCCGTGGCTCATGGTCCGAATTTCAATCCAGCCAACCCTTCGGAAAATACGCGTCTAATTGTTACATTCGCTGAATAAGGAGAAAAAATTATGTGTGGAATTGTTGGATACTTGGGTGATCGCCCAGCTTATGATATTTTAATCAAAGGTCTTAAACGTCTTGAATACCGTGGATACGATAGTGCGGGTGTTGCTATGATTCACAATGGTGAATTCAGCTTGTTCAAATGCAAAGGAAAGGTTTCTGACCTTGAGGAAGCAGTTGGCATGCAGGATAAAAGCGGCAATGTTGGAATTGGTCATACACGTTGGGCTACTCATGGTCCCCCCAATGATGTGAACGCGCATCCTCATGCATCCAATGATGGTTCATTGGTTTTGATTCACAATGGAATCATCGAGAACTACGCTTCGTTAAAGTCAGAGTTAATCAATAGAGGTCATGTTTTTAAAAGTGATACGGATACTGAGGTATTGGTGCACTTTATTGAAGATATCAGAAATAAGACGGGTGCCAATTTGTTTGATGCCGTTCGTATTGCATTGTCTGAAGTGATTGGTGCATACGCAATTGTTATTTTGGACAAGAGCAATCCCAATCAAATGATTGCTGCACGTAAGTCAAGTCCTTTGGTAATTGGCGTTGGCAAAGACAATGAGTTTTACATTGCCTCTGATGCCACACCTATCATCGAATATACGCGCAATGTGGTGTATTTGGAAGACGAAGAAATTGCGCGTTTGGATAGAACCGACGGCTTGAAGATTGTAACCATTTCCAACCAAAACAAAGATCCATATGTTCAGGAGTTGGAGATGAAATTGGAGGCCATTGAAAAAGGCGGATATGATTCTTTCATGTTGAAAGAGATTCATGAGCAGCCACGCTCCATCAATGATTCTATTCGTGGAAGAATGAATTTGGGCTTGGGCACCGTTCGCATGAGCGGAGTTGATGAGCATGAAGAAAGATGGAACAAGGCTACGCGAATTCTTATTGTTGCATGTGGAACGAGTTGGCATGCGGGTTTGGTAGCGGAGTATTTGTTCGAAGAGTTTGCTAGAATTCCAGTTGAAGTAGAATATGCTTCGGAGTTCAGATATAGAAATCCAGTTATCTATCCTACAGATGTCGTCATTGCGATTTCTCAAAGTGGAGAAACGGCAGACACCTTGGCGGCCATAGAATTGGCCAAAGAAGCAGGAGCGTTCATCTTTGGTGTTTGTAATGTTGTGGGATCGAGTATTCCTCGTGCTACACATAGCGGTGCATACACCCACGCTGGACCTGAAATTGGAGTAGCTTCTACAAAGGCATTTACAGCGCAAGTTTCGGTTCTTTATTTGTTGGCGTTATCAGTGGCTCAACACAGAGGAATGATGAAGCCTGAGCGCTTAAATCGTTTGATGGCAGAATTGAATTCTGTGCCAGAGAAAATCGCCGAGGTATTAAAAACCAATGACGAGGTAAAGCGCATTGCTGAGATTTACAAAGATTCCACAAATGCCTTGTACTTGGGAAGAGGTTACTCTTTCCCAGTTGCTTTAGAAGGTGCATTGAAATTAAAGGAGATTTCATACATCCATGCAGAGGGATATCCAGCTGCTGAAATGAAACACGGTCCTATTGCTTTGATTGATGAGGAGATGCCTGTATTTGTGATTGCCACGCAAGGAGCGAGCTACGAGAAAGTGGTGAGCAATATTCAAGAGGTGAAGGCAAGAAAAGGCAAGATCATTGCCATTGTTACTGAGGGTGACAAAGTGGTGAAGGATTTGGCGGATCATGTGATTGAGATACCAAAATCAGATGACAGTTTGGTTCCATTGATTTCTGTAATCCCATTGCAATTGTTATCTTATCACGTCGCTGTGATGAGAGGCTGTAACGTAGACCAGCCAAGGAATTTGGCCAAGTCGGTTACGGTGGAATAAAGGAAAAATTGAAAGAAAAAGGCTGCTAATGCAGCCTTTTTTTATTGGGATAATCGGATGTATTCTTTGATTTCCTTTTCGTTCAAACGGCCATTGTTCAAGGATAGGGTTTTTTCAAACCAAGGAAGTGCTTTATTCGGATCTTTATCGAATGTGTTTTTTGCTTTTAAATACAAAGCGTTGATATCGTCTGGATACTGTTTCAGAATGGTGTTACAATGTTCATCAACCAAGGTCCAATCTTTTTCTTGGTATCCGATAATCGTTTCTTCCAAGTATGCGAGATATGAAATTTCTTTTTGAGGTTCCTCGGCATTTCCGTTGTCAGCGGGAGTTCCGGGCAATTCCATTTTTTTCTGTGCACCTCTTTCTTTGTACGGATACACTTCATACCCTTGAATGTTGATGCAGACATTTATTTTTTGAAGGGGATACCCATTTTGATTTGGAGCAGCTATTTGACCCACACGAGACGCGATTGGACGAAGTGGAGATTCTATTTCAGTTGAAACAGCAACTTGCTCTGGGTTCTTAGAAGCTTTTGAAGCAGTACTTTGGAGTTGCTCCGCATGCTCCTCCTTATCGGACAGTATCTGAGCAGATGATTGTTGCGTGGTTGGATTCTTAATTTGAGAAGTGATTATGGGAGTATTATTTGTTGGGACGAAGGGATTCCACAGGCTCACCGCTATTAGTGCGCAACCAAGCCCAATAGCTAAGCCCCAGATCCAGCCTTTGAAATGGCTTTTGTGTGAAGGCGTCTGTATGGACTTGCTTTTAAAGCCCGAAAAATCTGGATCCATATCCATCCCAGCAAAGGCTTCTTGTAAAAAGGCATTTTCATCCAACCAAGCCTGAATTTCATCATGGCGCGG
>JBDLUK010000115.1:0-4200 GCA_039805365.1 Bacteroidota bacterium
GTGGAGGCCTGACACGCGATATTGGAGCTGGCTTATCGGTAACCGCGGGATATGCTTATGTACATTCATCGGCATACGGCGCTATACCGTCCAAGGCCGCATTTGAGGAGCATCGAATTTGGCAGCAGCTCCAACAAAAAAACACACATTCAAAATTTGAATTTACCACCCGTTTGCGTTTGGAGGAAAGATGGGTCGAGTCACCAGCGAATATCAAAATCAACAATGTACAATTCCAATCAAACGAATTTATCTATTCAAATCGAGCTCGCTTTATGGAAAAGATCAACATTGCCCTCTACTCAAAAGATGCCGCATTTAAAGACAATTGTTTGTACCTATCCCTGATGGATGAGTATTTCGCTTCTTTCGGCACCAATGTCACAACCAACATCTTTGACCAAAATCGCGCATTCATCGGGATAGGTTATGTTATTCCTCGAATTGGCCGATTGGAAGTAGGATATTTAAACCAAACCATCAACAAAGGATTCGCCAATTTGGAAGAAAATGGAGTATCAAGAATTCTGAATAAGCGCGAAGTCAATCATACTTTATCCGTCTCACTTTTCACTACGATTAAGACTTGGAAAGAAGAAAAAAATAACTGAACAAGGCAACCGTGAAATTAATCCCACGTCATACAAATGGTTTCCCAGCCAAGTGCTGGTTTCAATTTTCCTTGCAGGTTTAATTATAGGGGCTTCGGCCCCTTAATTATTTCAATTCAAGTTATGGTGTTGATAAAAGCTAATACCCCACAACATCTTCCATCTATCCGTCGTTATTTTCGCTGATGATGCGTTGTATACTCTTTACTCTATTGTTCTCAATGAGCTGCTCGATTCTATTCGGGCAGGAAAAGGTGCGCATCGGCATATTCTCCAATAAAAATTTACAGGAAATTGAATTGAAAGTCATTGGGAATGGTGCATTTATTAATGACCAATCCAGCACATGGATTCAAGCTGAGAACAGTATCATCAGTATAAGAAACAGTGGTGGACTCGTTAGATTTCAATGTGACAGTACAATTGTAGTTTCGCCTAAAATCACATTGCAAGCTAGCAACGAGGGTTATTTTCAAGTACAACTCACTCCACAATCAAGAAAATTGAAATATGGTGAGAATATTGAAATCAAAATCGTCAACAATCAGCTTCAGATGGTTAATGTTATGACCATCGATACTTACATATCTGGGGTTGTTGAGGCCGAAGGAGGTCCCAACCATGACTTAGAATATTACAAAGCACAAGCAGTTATTAGTAGAACCTATGCATTGAGTCAATATTACAAACACATTGACGATGGCTACAATTTGTGTGATCAGACCCATTGTCAAGTATTCAATGGACTTCCAAAGCATGAGCACATTATGGTCAATGCAGCTGAGCAAACCAAGAGTTTGGTAATCGTAGATGAAAACGCCAATTTGATAACGGCCGCATTCCATTCCAATTGTGGAGGACGCACCAATAATTCGGAACATGTTTGGTCTAGACCTTTGTCATATTGTGTGGCCAGGGAAGATACTTTTTGCATTAAAATGCCCAACAGCAATTGGGAAAAGAGAATACCCATCCAAGATTGGAAAAGATATTTAGAAGCAAAAAAAATTCCCGTTTCCGATACAGCGCAAATGGGATACTTCCCCACTGAAAAAGAAATGTACTACAAAGAAGGGGGTAGCAAAGTTTTATTGGTGGATATGCGAAAAGACTTGAAGCTCAAGTCCACTTATTTCTCCGCACATCAGGATGGAAATGACATGGTATTGATTGGGCAAGGATTTGGACATGGTGTTGGCTTGTGCCAGGAAGGTTCCATCAGGATGGCCCAATTGGGTTATGGCTTCGAAGATATTATTCACTTTTACTATACCAACGTGAAAATCATCCCTTACCAATACATTGCTTTTTTCAAATTAGAATAAACAATATTTGAAAAAAATCTCCGTACTTCGTCGCGTGAAAATTTACAATCTGCATTTCATTTTAATTGCTCTGGTATTTACTCTGGTAGGATCAACTATTACCTCGTGTAAAAAACCACAAGAGATTTCTGCCGATGCACGCCTGACCTATTCAACAGACACAGTGTTCTTTGACACTGTTTTTACTTCGATTGGAAGCGTCACCCAAGTTTGTAAAATTTACAACAATCATGAGGGTATTATGCACATTGATCAAATCAAATTGAATGGCGGAGGCAACTCCATGTTTCGTTTGGCTGTAGATGGCGACAACGGTACCTCCTTTGAGGATATTGACCTATACCCCGGAGATTCTTTGTACATGTTTGTTCAGGTTACTGTAGATCCCAATGATGAAACCTTTCCTTTTATTGCTGAAGATAAAATTGATATTATTTACAACAACACGCGTGATGAGGTATACACCGCTGCGTGGGGGCAAAATGCATATTTCCATGGAGGTCCTGATGCCCTGACCACGTTAAGCTGTCATGAAGTTTGGAACAATGACAAACCACACGTAGTCTATGGTGTATTGGAGATAGAGCCCAATTGTGACTTGACCATCAATGCAGGCTGCCAAGTATACTTACACAAAGGTGCTGGGATATTGGTAAATGAAGGAAGGCTGTTTGTACAAGGCCAAAAAGGAAGCGAAGTAGTATTTCAAGGAGATCGATTGGAAGCGGAGTATCAAGATGTTCCAGGTCAGTGGGGCATTGAATTGGATTTTCAAATTGGCGGGTCGCAAGGACCAGACATCTATACCATTTCAAGAGGTGGAATTTGGATTTACAAAAGCCCAGGCTCGGTTATCGATTACGCCATCATCAAAAATGGAAATACCGGAATTCAGGTGGATACAACTGGAACCTCCGCGTATGCCCTGACCTTAACCAACACCAAAATCGACAACATGGCTGGGGTTGGACTTTGGGGACAAGGAGCGCACATACAGGCTGTCAACCTGCTCTCATCCAATTGCGGTGAAGGCTGTGCTTATTTGTCTATTGGTGGTAAATATGTCATGGACAATTGCACATTTGCCAACTATTGGAGTGGCGGCGTGAGAACAGCACCTGCATTTGCATTGAACAACTATTACAAAGACATCAATCAAAACATACAAATTCGTCCACTCTATCAATGTAAATTTCAAAATTGCATCATGTATGGGAACAGCGCCACTCTTGATGATTTTGGAGAATTGGTTGTCGATGTAGAATTACCGGAAAGTCAAGACTACTTGTTTAGTTATTGTTTGGTCGATTATGAGGACGCTACTACCGATGCGCATTGGGACAACATCATCAATCACCAAGCCCCATTCTTTTGCGATGTATACAACAACGATTTTCATATTAGCTCCAATAGTTCAAGGATGATTGGAGGTCCATTCAATTCTGGAATTTTGGATTTGGACCAGCAAGAAACTGGATTTTGGAAAGGTTGCTACGATTATACCGGAAATTGCGAGTAGTAGCATAACACCCAACAGGCTTTTCAACAAATAGATCATTCTTAAGAATTGAATTTTAGACACTTATGGAGTTATAAACAATTCCATTCTTCGTTGTTTGTGCAAAACTTAAGCCTTCTACTTCGGGAAGAATCCAAGCAAAAAAACTACTTTCGCTACAGCGTGAAACTCACGTGAAACAACAAAAAATTGACAGCTCGATGGGTAAAATTATTACTGTAGCCAATCAAAAAGGAGGTGTAGGTAAAACCACTACAGCCATTAACTTGGCTGCCTGCTTTGGGGTTCTTGAATACAAGACTTTGTTAGTGGATGCAGATCCTCAGGCCAATGCAACAAGTGGTGTTGGTGTTGATCCAAAATCAGTAAAGACCAGCATTTATGAATGTTTGGTTAATGATGTTCACCCAAGAGATATCATCATTGAAACTGAAAATCCCAATTTGGATTTGATTCCAGCACACATTGACTTGGTAGGTGCCGAGATTGAGTTGATTCAAATGCCCAATCGTGAGTACATGATGCGTCAGGCTTTGGAAAAGGTTAAGGACGATTATGATTTTATCATTATTGACTGTTCGCCATCTTTGGGTTTGGTAACCGTCAATGCACTTTCAGGTTCAGATAGTGTCATTATTCCCGTGCAGTGTGAATACTTTGCATTGGAAGGATTGGGGAAATTATTGAACACCATCAAAATCGTACAGCAAAAACTAAATCCTGAATTATCTATCGAAGGGATTTT
>JBDLUK010000116.1:0-15807 GCA_039805365.1 Bacteroidota bacterium
TATTCAAAAATTTAAAATTCCTAAGGGTGTTGCCACTGACTTACATCGTCAAAGAGAGAATCAAAACACTGGAAATACAGGAACGATTGTACTTGACTTTTTTAACTATGTCATTAACTAGGCAAACGCTCTGAGATGATTTGAACCAAGCTTCCCATGTCTTTCATCTTATTCAAATCTTTCAATTTGAACTTGAAGCCAAAAGCGTTTTCTATTTCGTTCAAAATCAACATATGATGAAGGCTGTCCCAACCTTCAACATCCGGAGCTGTAAGACCATCATGCATTTCAAAATTCCTATGATTCAAAACTTTAAAAATCGCATCTGCAACTATTCTCTTAATCTCTTCCGCTGTCATGGTTTATTCTTTGTCATTTTCAACTTAATGGGATAAGGGAAAATTCCCAAATCTTCTATGGTTGGCTTGGTCTCAAAAGTACGCACAAATCCCAATTTTGAATATGCCTGGATTGCTGGACTGTTATTGGCAAAAACTTGAACTTCGGCCAAGCTCCAATTGCCATATCGATGGAATATAAATTCTACTATCCGCTGAATAACGCCCTTTCCTTGAAAACCCGGAACAACATAAGCATACTCCAGTTGCAAGGCGCCTTGGGTTCTTGGTATTTGAACAGCTTGAATTTCTGTTTGAAAATGAGACATTTTCACAATGACATCGATGGGCAAACAAGCCTTCATCAAATTGGCCTTTAAGGTTGACGATGACAACCCCCATTCGTTCTCCCCTTCTATCCATCCCGCAAAAGCGCCTATGGAATGCCCTGAACTTTCAGCGATGACAAAATTATCTATGGACCACTCTGTTCCATCAATTTCCTCATCCAAAATAGAACGCAGATAGGTCCTCAATTGATTTTCGTTACAATTCCATAACTTCAATAATGCGCAGCGATCTGTTCCACTTTTTTCCGCTTGAAGAATGGCCTCAATGATAAAATCAGAATCTGCCTTTGTTGCAATTCGGATAATTATATCTTCTCCCCTACCCATGTCATTATTTTTTTTCGATCCACTTTACCATTGACATTCAATGGAAATTCTTGCATATCTAAAAAGTGACTAGGAATCATGTAACCCGGCAAATGTTTCCCCAATTCTCCTTTCACTGCTTTATCGCTCCAGATATAACCTTCTGAAACAGCGACTAACTCTACTATTCCATTTCTGTTATTCGATGCCAATACAACTACCCGTATTCCCTGAGGAAGAATATTCTTTAAATGAAACTCCACCTCTGATGCTTCGATTCTAAAACCTTGCACCTTTAATTGATTGTCCTGGCGACCCATATAAAGCAGATCGCCTTGATTGGTATACATTGCCCGATCACCAGAATTGTACCACCGTACATTGTCTTGAATAACAAACTGCGTCAGATTCAAATCTTCACGGTTGACATAACCCTGGGTGAGATATTGACCACCCAACCATAAATTGCCTGCTTCGCCAGCCATCACATCCGATTTCTCATCATTCCACAATTTGACCTGTGCAAAATCCATCGATTGACCAATGCTCAGTATGCCTTGGTGGCTGGCATTGGTTTCTTTTCTTCTGTAAGTATATCTCGTACAAAAAATAGTATTCTCAGTAGGACCATACACATTATCGATCTGCGCTTGCGGGATTACATCCGACCAAAGTGCTACAATATCCTCATGCAATGCCTCACCACAGAATAGCGAGTACCTCAAATGGGTAGCTTCAATCTCATCAAAGTATGGCTTGAGATAAGTCAATATAGAAGGCACCATCAGGGCAAAGGTCAATCTCTTTTCTTCTAAAAGTTCCGCGATAACAGCATACTTCATACTGTCATGTGGAACGGTATAAAAACTTGCTCCCAAGGTCAATGGGATTAAAAATGACATGACAGACAAATCAAAGGTCAAATCGAACATCTGAAGAAACCGATCTTGGCTACTCAGGTAATAACCCAAATTTTGAAACCCTCTTTCAAATGCGCACAAGTTGCTCCATTGTATGGGCACACCCTTGGGTTCGCCGGTGCTACCCGATGTAAATAGAACATAAGCCAGCGCTTCAGGATTCGGTAAGCCATTGGGAAATGTCAATGCGTCATCAATTTTTCGATCCCTCAATGAATCTATTGTCGAATCGAAAATGAAATCAAGTTGAAGTATCTGCGCAATTTTATCTCTGCGTTCTTGCGGATAATTGGGATGAATGGGCACATAGAATTTTCCAAGTGACCAACATGCCAATATAGCCGCGTAAGTATCAATATTGTCATTTGCCAAAATGAGAATCCCCTTTTCGCTTCGATTCTTGAAAATCGCTTGTGCTCCAATCACTTTGGATCGGAGTTGCCTGTATGAAAACTCCTCACCTCCTATACCAATGGCAATATCTTGGCTGGCGTTGAGTTGATTAAAAATTCTAGTTAGCGGATGGCTTGTATCCAAAAAATCCATGCGTTAAAGATAACGCGCTATTCGTCAGAATCCCCATCAACAGAATTTCCCAACTCGGGAAGTATATTCTTGACCTCACCACTGGGAAGAGCTTGTACGTCTTTGAGTTTTCTCTTCAATGCATTGGTTCGCGTGCCAATCAGTTCATCCAAAGTGCCATTGGCTTGCTGGATATTCTTTTGCGCCTTTTCCAATAAGCCCCCAAATTTCTCGAACTCCGTTTTAACTGCGCCCAAAATCGTCCATACTTCACTGCTTCTCTTTTGAAGCGCCAATGTCCTGAATCCCATTTGCAAGCTGTTCAAAATCGCCGCTAGCGTTGTTGGCCCAGTGACAATTACTTTGAATTCACGCTGCAATTGCTCCAGCAAATTGGAACGACGAATCACCTCGGCATAGATTCCCTCAAACGGTAAAAACATCACAGCAAAATCGGTAGTATGCGGCGGATCAATGTACTTGTCTCTAATATCTTTGGCCATTTTCTTGATCACTGATTCCAAATTCTTGTTGGAAGCCTCAATCGCTGCTGTATCTCCACTGTCATATGCGTCTACCAATTGTTCATATGCATCCTTTGGAAACTTAGCATCGATAGGCAAGTACACGTTGGATTGATTGTCATCTCGTCCAGGCAATTTGATTGCAAACTCCACCAAATCATTTGAACCTTGTTTGGTCTTGGCATTTGCCTCATATTGCTCAGGAGCCAATATTTGCTCCAACAACATTTCCAACTGAACCTCCCCGAGTCCGCCACGCTGCTTTACATTGCTCAATACCTTCTTCAAACCGCCCACATCCTGCGCCAAATTCTTCATTTCACCCAGTCCCTCTTGAACTGCCTTCAATTGATTGCCAACAGCCTCAAAAGACTGACCCAAACGTTCGTTCAAAGTTTTCTGCAACTTCTCATCTACAGTGACACGCATGTCTTCCAATCGCTTGTCCGTGTTCTTTACTAGATCATCAAACTTGACGCGCTGGTGATCTGTAAAATCTTTAAAATTGGCTTCAAAGCCTACGCGAAACTCTTTGAATTCGGTCTTGATGGTCTCCAAAAGATCCTTGGACATCTTTTGATTTTCTTCTTTGAAAATGCGCAATGTCTCATTCAAGTCTTTTTGAAAATCCTTGAGCGTCTGATTCAATTCAGCCCGATTCTCTTTGGATAGATTCTGTGTCTCTTCACGGTTGATTCTAAAGTCTTCTTTCAGACCTTTTTCAATACGTTCCAGTGAAGCTTCTATGCGTTGACTATCTACATGGGCATTGCCTGCGCTACCTTTCTTTAGTAATAACAACACAGCAATCAAACCGATAGCTATGGATATGAAGGACAAAATTTCTGTGGTCATACCACAAAACTACCGCTATAAAACGCGATTGCCTTTAGAAATCAAACAGATTGTTTCAACACTCTCAATAAAACATCAACAGGCTGGGCTCCTGAAATGGAATATTTGCCATCAAATACAAAGAATGGCACCCCACGAATTCCAAATTGTTGAGCGGTATATAAATCATCCTGAAACTTTGTGTCCCATTCGTGGTTGTGCATTACATCTTCGATGCGAACAGAACCTTCATCTATATCATTCAAAATATTTTGCAGGACATCCATGGATGATACATTCTCATTTCGTGTGAAATAAGCCTGCATCAAACACTCCTTGGCTTCATTTCCCTTGCCTTTGGATTGTGCGTATTGCAGAAGCAGATGTGCAGGGTATGTATTGGCCAGAATTGCCGTTGGCAATTTCATATTCAATCCCGCTGCTGTCCCCATTTCACTGACTCCAGCCATCATTTGAGACATCTGACTTTCGGACATGCCTTTGGCTTCTGCCAAATATTCTGAAATAGGTACACCCGCCTGCTCAGCAGTTATGGAAGGATCCAATTGAAAACTGTGCCAATGAATTTTAGGCTGGCCATCAAACTGTGCCAATGCTTGTTCCAAATGACGCTTACCAATGTAGCAAAATGGACAAGCAATGTCCGACCAGATATGTATATCCATTAATTTATCTTTTTACCATTACGGAAGTCGACCAACGTCCGTCGATCGTTCGCAAAATATATTGACCACTATAAACATCTTCCAATTGCATAAATGCAATGGTAGTTCCCGACTTTAGTACTGCAGACTTTACAAGTCTTCCTTGCATATCGCACAACTCCAAAACGATGTTTGTCGTATTTAGTCCATTCACTTGTACTGCTAACAAATCCGAAACTGGGTTTGGATAAACTGCAAAACCAAAGTCCTCTCTGGAAGCAACATTCGTGGTAGGATTGTAAACTGTAACAGCCTCATTGATTGCGGTAACTTTTGAGGCTACAAAAGGTCCGTAGAAAGTAGGGCCTACAACGTATGGATAAGCCGAATTCCAGTTCTCGTCTACCGTGCAGAAGTATGCATAAATTCCATTAGGGTACTCGGGGGTGATACAAAAACGACCGTTGTGTTCATCCAAATAATCGGGTTGGTTGGCATGCGATACAAATTCATAATCCTCACGATAATGCCCCAAAGGATAGTTGGTGGAAACCGCAGGACCATCTGTAACATCTGTACCATTGGCATAATGTGTGCGTACCGTAATGTCTCTTAACTGGTATCCTGACTTCATTCGAACAATACCACCAGTACCGTCTGTATTCAAAAATCCATAAGCGCCATATATTGGAAAGCCGTCACCCGCAAAACCAATTAGGGGCGAATGATTGTTCGCGTCAATTGCATACAAACCATCGGCATCGTACAAATTGCAAACAGAAGATATCGGAGTCAAATCCAAGTCAAAAGCAGATGGATTTTGATGGTGGTGATAATTGCCCATGGCAGGATGACCTTTGGAACAATCAAAACCTTGTCGCTCCGCCACAATGGCATCGCGGTTCCAAATACCTTGTCCGGGAGGACCTTGGATAGGACCGCCTCCTTCAGTTTGGGTATTGTTGTTCCAACTCACTCCATCACGATAATCGAACAAAGCAACACCATTAATAAAAATCCCAATATTTCCACCTGTGGTAGAAACTGGATTGCCCGTGTTCTGTGATGGCGACAATGGTAATTTAAAAATAGCATTTTGATCCGATGCCAAAGATGGGTTTCCATCCATAAATGGTCCAGTTGTATAGGCAGGAATTCCATGGGTTGTAACATAAACCCAATCGCCAGAGAATGCCACTTGCTGAACATTGGCTAGTACATTGTCAGGTATCGCTACCGAGCTGCCCTGTACATAGTGTGAACCCATAATACCCTCGGAATTTTGAATCCAAGAAAGAATAGCAGGATTCTGTTGAGCACTTGCATTAACAAGCAATACCAGCACAAATAAAGAAGACGTAATTAATTTCATTTTTCTAATTTACATCTTTGACGACTTTTATGATCATTTCCTCTTATTTATCCAGAAATAAAAAAGGCCCTCCGAAGAGGGCCTTTCAATGATGTCCAAAACTTAAACTCAAACCTATTTGAAAACCATCATTGTAACATTAACGCGCTCTGCACCATTGGTGAAGATCACCTGATACATGCCCGCAGACAAATTATTGTTCCACTCGATTACTTGCTGAAGAGATCCATCGACATTCAAAGTCGTTGCATTCACTTTTTTACCAGTGTAATCGAATACTTCCATGTTCACTTGACCATCAAAACCTGCAAGTGATACATTTACTGAATTTCCATTGGATGGATTTGGATACAATTTGATTTCACGATTCTCGTCTTTCCAAGAAGCTAAATTCTCTTCGGTCTCCATGCCAGCTGCACCCAAAGTTCTTACGCAAGATGCTGTACCGTCAAATTCAGAATAAGTCGCATTGTCAACGTGCTTGACTTTAATGTCAACATCATAACGCTGACCATTGGCCATACCTGCAACACTAGACAAAGACAAAATTCTACTTCCACCCAAAGCACCTTCTACCGAAATAGGAAGATTAACCACAGGCACTTGTTGAGTGAACTGCCAGCTGTAGCGAGAAACTCCGCAAACAGAACGGTTGGTAGCAATTGATCCACTGATAGCATTTTTGTACGCTGGGCATTGATCATATGAACGAACGCTTAATGACGCCTCATCAGCCAATCCAAAGGATTGCGTTGTTCCTGACACCGCAGTTACCAAAGTTGTATTGCCATATGCATCTTTCAAAGAATACGTTACGTCAACAGATACGTTGATTGTTTGTGTTGATCCTGAGAAATTAGGAACTACAATTTTTCCTAGTTGACATACAGTAACGTTTGAAGTTCCACCGATGGTATATGACCACTCAGGTGTTCCATTAACGCTAGCACTAGACCAACGATTTACAATGTATGCAACAGCACTTGGCTTGTAAGCAGCTTTGAAGCTTTGACAAGCACTCGTGTATGTATTCGTGTAGTTTGTGTACGGCGCGATATCAGGATTACTTGCAGAAAGTCTGCTCATCGTAACTGTAACATTGTCAGCCGCGCTGTTGGTGTTGGCAATGGCAACCATATACTGGTTTCCTACAACCAAACCATCATACAACAATACTTCACTACCTGCATCTGTAGCAATTCCTTGGCTACCCACATGAACATCATCCTCTTCTGCTAAAGGAATCAATGCTCCTGAAGGATTGGCAACATAGTCATAGATTGCAATTTTGTTATCATCACCAACTGAAGAATTACCTGCAATTGCTACACGCACAGCATTTGAAGTAGCCGTGAACTTGAACCAACGGTCATTTCCAGTGAAAGATGTCTCAGGAGAATCCGAGCTTGAACCTAAAGTAGCAACAAACGAAGTTTGTGTACCTACACCAAATTGTCCCATAGACGCAACGTTAACAGGTGTACTGTAATCATCTCCACAAGTTGCAGCAATGCCATCACAGTTTTCGTCAATAGCATTTCCACAAACCTCGGTTGCTGTTGAATTGATTGCAGCATTTGAATCATTACAGTCTCCGCCTGTAGTTGCGAATCCACTGGTTGGAACAGCGCACAAAATTTGTGCATTTCCTGAACCCTGTCCATCACCATCTGCGTCAGTATAATAAGTTAAATTCAAGCAACAAGAAGAGCAACTGCCATAAGTATTGTCATTGGTAGTTCCTGCAGTTGTTTGACGATTGGCATAAGACCAATAATCAGTCACTACTGCACAAGTACCTCCATTTTGCATATCGTCAATCAAGTTCTCTTGTGAAGCAAATCCATTGATCATGTATTTATATTCTACGTTTCCTGCAGGCAAGTTCACTGTTACAGTATATACGCCATCATTGTTGCTGTCAGACATGGTGTTATAGCTTTCACCACCGCACCATCCGCACCAAGGACCTGTTACATGAACTGTAGAATAGTTCTCACCTGAACAAGACATATCCACATTAAACGTGGTCGCATACAAACAAGATCCATCATTTACTGTAGCAATTGAATTATAATTCACTGCTGTTGCGTCGTTACAACCTGGAACATCAGCTGCACAAGCGGTGCAACTACCATAGGTGTTGTCATTGGTAGAACCTGCAGTTGTCTGACGATTGGCATAAGACCAATAATCTGTCACTACCGCACAAGTACCACCATTTTGCATATCGTCAATCAAGTTCTCTTGTGAAGCAAAACCATTGACCATGTATTTGTATTCAACGTTTCCTGCTGGAAGATTTACCACAACTGTGTAAATACCGTCGCTATTAGAATCAGACATTGTATTGTAAGATTCACCTGCGCACCATCCACACCATGGACCAGTTACATGAACTGTACTAAAGGTTTCATTGGAACAACTCATGTCTACGTTAAAAGTAGTAGCATACAAACAAGAACCATCATCCGTTGTAGCAGCCGCATTATAGTTTGCTGCAGTAGAATTGGTACATCCGGGCAAACTAACAATACAAGCAGAACAAGAACCGTAGCAAACTGGATCCAAAATAGTGTTTCCAGTAACAACCAACAAACGATTAGTAAATCCATCCGCTGTAACTGTACAAGAAGAACCTTCAGTCAATTGCTCAGAGCCCGCCCAGTTATCGTGAGCAAACTTGTACTCATAACTACCCGCTTGCAATGGAACCGTAACTTCCCAAATTCCATCTGAGTTGGCGTCTGACATCGCTGTGCAGTTTCCGCACCATCCATTAAAGGTACCATTTAATTCAGGAGTAGTAAATCCTGTTGTTTGGGACATGTCCACTTTGAAAGTAACATTGTAAGTTGGTGCAACTGCAGAACATGCAACACAAGCACCCCAGCATACTGCATCCAATACTTGGCCTGCACTTGTTACAGTGATTGTGCGATTGGTGTAACCAAAGTTAGTCACTGTACATGAAGAGCCTTGTGTAAGAGACTCTTGAATATTCCAATTGTCCGCAGCAAATTTGTACTCATAAGTACCTGGAGACAAATTAATGGTTGTTTCATAGATACCATCAGCATTTGCATCTGTTAGTGAATTGGCAGTTGGCGTCCATCCATTAAAAGACCCTGGAACTTGGACAGATGTGTAAGCTTGAGTCACATTGGTCATGTCCACTTTGAATGTTACAGGATAAACCGATGTACAAGACGAGCACGCACCCCAACAAACGGTTGGCAAAACGGTATCGCCTGTTACTGTAATCGTGCGATTGGTGAACCCAAAGTTTGTTACCGTACAAGCCGATCCAGAGGTAAGATTCTCTTGTTGGCTCCAACCATCTGCTGTAAATTTATATTCATAAGATCCCGCAGGAAGATCAATTGTAATCTCCCAAATGTTGTCAGAATCGGCGTCGGTCATTGCAGCACAAGCACCGCACCAGTTGTTGAATGTTCCGTTGACATTGGCTGTGGTAAAGCCTGTCACGTTACTCATGTCGACTTTAAAAGTGACATTAAATCCCCATGATATTGTACTGACGCACAACAGCATAAAGAATGAAAGTAGTTGTTTTTTCATGTCTATTTAGTTTTGGTAATGCTAAAGATATGTAATTGTAATTAAAACAAAAAGTATTTTTGTAAAAATTACAATAAGAGCTAACAACGCAAGAATCAAATGGGGATGCTAAGGCTGATACGTGAAGTTTTGGATAACAACTTCATGTTTTAAACCATTGATTGGCGCTATACTCTGATAAGGTAGAGTCCATAGATTCATTCGAGCATTGGTACGCAGGCCAGGAGCAGGAATAACAATTGGATTGGATGTTACCCCACCTTCTTGCTTTACGCGAGGTGGATGATTCAAATCAAAACTCCATGTTGCTATTGGATTTCCAATTGGCAAGTTACCTGCATATGACTTCCATGTAATGAGTGTATCCGTCCAGTTAAACTGATGCGTGGTCACCCCCTTCAAAAGTGAGTTGGAGATATTCAATTCGCGGGTGCGCTCTGCAAAGAAACTTCCAAAGCTAACGGGCTGAACGGAAAAAGTAGTAGGTGTTGTACTCGCTGAATCCCCCCACTTTGCAAACTCAATGTCCACTTCACTGTTGCCGTCTGTAATAAACGTGCTATCATCCCATGTGAACAAACCAAAAACCACATTTTCAGAAAATGCCATTGGATCAGCTTGAATGGTCCAAGTATACGTGCCATATCCCAGGTTGTCTCTTCCCACCACTTCTGATGAAAACCATTGTCCGTCGTGCTCATCGATGGTCAAATGCAAATAACCCTTGTCATCTACCCAAACATCATCGTAACGATTTGAAAAAGTATTAGGACCAGGACCTACAGGACCCACAGAACTCTTGATGTCCCACTTTCTACCCGCAAATGTGACTTCATCGCCTACTCTACCCAAAACCTCTTTTGGGTCTGATTGATGGCAGGACATCAATCCAACAAGCAAACACAAATACAAAAGTTTTTTCATCATGGTTTGATTTCAATGGTTGATGACAAATTTCCAACATAGATATCCCAAACACCTGGCTCCAATATCATTTGACCGTTTGCGCCAACGAACATTAAATCGGTTTCGTCGATCTCAAAACTATACTTGGCAACTGAATTGGCCTTGACCAATTCCTTATCAAAATCTATCAACTTCTTGACATGTGGAGTAATACTCGCAACGCGATCATGCTTGTATACCAACACCGACTCCTTTGCGTCTAGATTACTATTGTTTTTTACTTCCACGTTAACCGACCATTTGCGATTTCCATTGGCAGTTTTCACTTCTGTGATAGCCAAGTTTTGGTATGTCAAATCTGAATAACTCAATCCATGACCAAATGGCCATTGTGGATTGTAAGCCTTGTTGCCAAAGTTGGTATCTAATTCCTCGCTATGCTTGTGGTCATAAGTCAAAAGTGATTGATTGTATCTTGGATATGTGAAGGGCAATTTTCCGCTTGGATTGGTCTTACCAAATAATATATTGGTCAATGCAATATTACCCCACTCCCCTGGCTGATAGGCCATCACGACTGCGGCACATCTATCCACCCAATCATTCACCAATCTTGGACGGTTCTCAAACATGACCAAAACCACGGGCTTACCCGTGCTCAATGCCCATTTGATGGTTTGTCTTTCGTTCTTGTCCCAATTCAAATCATCGATATCACCCGGCTTTTCAGTCGAAGGCTTTTCACCCAGACATACCAAAATGACATCAGACTTTTTCACTGCTCGCTTTGCTTTTTTTGCAGCAGTCTCTGTCCATTGATTCAAAAGACAAATTGTCTCTCCCTTGTTTTGGGCTTTGATGGCACTGAAAACAGTCAAACGCGCTGGATCATTCCAAATTGTATCTGTTCCTTGCCAAGTTCTTGACCAGGCGCCATTTTGATAAATCAATTGATTGGCCGCATTGCCCACCACACAAACGTTGACATTGTTATTCCAAGGCAGACTTCCTTTTTTATCTTTTTTATTCTCTAATAAAGTAATGCTCTCCTCTGCAGTTTTTACAGCCGTTTGCTGAAACTGCTCACTCATTTTTTCAGGATAAGTATTCTTTTCAAATGGAACAGGATTGTCAAATAAGTCCAATTGAACTTTCAGCTTTAAAATTCGGTAAACGCTTTCATCCAATCGCGCCTCAGAAACTCTTCCTTCCTTGACCAGCTCAATCAAAAGATTGGTGAAGTTGTAATCATTGGGCACCATGCACATGTCAATACCTGCGTTCACGGCCAACGCTACCGCATCTTTCAAGTTCTCCGCAACATGATGGATATTGACCAATTTGATAACATCTTCCCAATCGGTCACGGCCATACCTTGGAATCCCATCTCCTTTCTCAAAAGTTCAATCAAAATTTTGGGATTGGCATGTACTGGAATTCCGTTGATCTCTCCAGAGTTGATCATCACAGTCAATGCGCCTTCGTCAATGGCCGCCTGAAAAGATGGTCGGTAAATTTCTTTCAATTGAATATCTGAAATATAAGCTGGAGTTCTGTCCTTGCCCGTTCGTGCACCGCTATAACCCAAGAAGTGCTTCATACAAGCCGCAACATGAAACTCATCCACTTCGCCGTTGTTGTCTTTGCCAAACATTCCCTGATACCCCTTGATGCATGACTTTCCCAATACACTGCACAAATAAGGGTCTTCTCCATAAGTTTCAAAAAAACGCGACCACGTAGGCACACGACCTACATCCAAAACTGGTGAAAAGTTCCAAGGAATTCCAGCTGCGCGGGTTTCATATGCCGTAATGCGAGCGGCTTCCTGAACCAATGCAGGATTAAAAGTGGCCGCTTGACCCAATTGCTGTGGGAACAATGTACCGCCCATGATGTAATTGGCGCCATGAATTGCATCTATTCCGTAAAGAACAGGAACAAACTTAGATTCGTAAGTATGTTTCTGTTGATATGCCAAAGTCGCTTGATGAATCCCTGAAATAATCTCGTGCCACTGAGCAATAGGATAAGCATGTCCTCCACAATTTAAAATAGAGCCAACGTGATACTTTTCGATGGCCTCTTTCAACTTATTGGGATCAATATGATGCGGCTCAACCAATTTATAAATCTCACCTTCACAAATCACATCCAAGTTTATTTGTGTCATCTGCCCCACCTTTTCCTCAATGTTCATCTGAGACAAAATATCTTGAACCTTGGCTTCTTGGGAATTGGACCATTGCGCGTTCATGCCCAATGAAATTATCCAACTGACAAAAAATAATATCTTCTTCATTGCTTCGGATTTATAGGTTGAATAACCATCTCATCTATTCCAATTTCACCTTCTGATTCAAGAGTGAAAATCAATTGTTTGATTGCGGTAGCATCAATCTCTGGATTTTGAGCCAAAATATCTTTGAGCGGAATTTGCATTGCGACCCATTCTTTTCCAATTGCTCCGCCAACAACATACTTACCGAACATACCAACGAAAGATTGATTTCCGGCAAAGTCTTCAAAACCCAATGCACCCGGAAGACCTGCCTTGAGTGGTTTTCCACTGTAGCTCTTCACTTGAAAAGAAAGCATACCATCATTAACAATCATGGAAAGGTCTTTGCCCGACCAGCCATCCCATCCGAAACCCATACCTAACCAAGGACAACCGCCCGCTTGCTTGTTCCATTTCAAATGCAAATAATTCTGCCCTTTCGCTGGTTGATCATTCTTGAGTTGCATCTCAATACAACGTTTTTCCGGTGTAACCCAAACTTCACTTGTAAGTTGCTCTTGCCAAATCATCGGTGCAGAAAAACCGTGAAGTCCATCATCTGTGGTTTCAGCCTGAGGCACATCATACAATGCTGCATGTTGCCATTGAACACAACCTTGCATGGCCAACAAAACAATTAATGCTGAAACTATCTTCATGGACGAAGGGGTTCTCCTTGTGTAAATATCATGTAATCCAACCCACTCTCACTGTATCCTGAAGCCGGATTGGCTAGGAACAAAATAGAAACTTGAAAGAGTTTATGGGGCTCGTGCAGACCATTTCCATTGGGCGCTGCGGGATTTCCATTGACCAAAGCCTGAAGGTCACTGTATTTCAAGGAAAGCAATCTCCAACCATCTTGTCCACCTTGTAATTGATACGAATACATATCCTCTTGATTGGGATCAAAGCTACCGTCTCCGTTATCATCTTCAGAGAATCGAATCAAGACCAAGCCATTATCATAATCTGCTGGTTTGTTTAGCAGTGTATTGAAATAAACTTGATTAGGATTACTTGATAAATCAAAATGATCCGCGCCATAAGCGGAAGCCGGTATATCAATCATACCAATCAACCAGTCCCAAGTAACTGCGCCTGCCATTACGTATGAACGAACGCCTTGTGGCGCATCACCATTTTGTTGCAATCCAAAATTCATATTGGTTCCGGATTGAACAAAAGGCACCCAGTTTGGATTCAAACCACCCTCAAAGTCCGCCAATAATAATCCTTGGTTTAATTTGGGTGACTGCACAAATACGGTATCACGCAATGTATCTTCTTGACCTTTGACATACATCATGACCACGCACGTTTCCGAGCGAAACATTGGGAAATGCGTCGTGCTTCCTTCCCAATATTCACTAACAGCAGCATCAAATCCAGTCAACTCCTTTTTTGCTCCAGAAGACAATCCCGTAATTTCCACATGCCACTCTACGCGCTTGCTAAACTCTGCGGTAATATGAACGGTCTCATTGGACCCAAAGTCCACTGAATCCTTGTCCAAATCCAAGTCTTTGATCCAATCAAATGGTCCATAAACATCATTCAAATCAGGACCATCAAATTGATCGTCCACTTTACACCCCATCCAGTACATGGGAAAGGAGAATACTGCTAGAATTAAAAATATCTTTTTCATCTTAAAAATTCATTTGATAAAGAATCATCCACTGTTTCCATTGATAATTGGGCATATTAGAAGATGCTACACTTCCTGTCCATTGATTATTCTGCACTGTCAAAAAGGATTTCTCTGAGAATTCATACTTAATTCCCAAAGCGTTCATCCACTCCTTTCCATTCCACTCTTGCTCACTGAAATTGGTGATATCCCCAGTGTAACTGAGAACCGGAACAACATCATTTCCGATGTATCGAACATATTGCGTTCCAATCAAAGCATGCCACTTCTTGTTCAAACTCCAATCCAATCCTATAACGACACAATTGGTTTTTAAATCCGTACTTGGAATAGGCTCCTCAAGAATGCGTTGTGTTTTATCACTACGCAATTCGGTTTGAATTTGCAATGTCTGATTTCCCCATTCTCCAACTATACCATCACATTGGAACTTTGCTCTTTCAAACTTTCTGGGCTCCAATGTCCCTTCACCTCGCGTTTCTTGGTACGCCCCGCGGCTGAGGTTCCATGAGAATTTCTTGTTTCTGGATTTTCCACCAACCTTTACTTCCGCGCCTTGACGATTGGGAGTAGCTACTCCATATGGTGTGATATTATCGTAATAAGGGAGATAAGAAGTCAATTCAGTTTGCAACTGCAAATTGTACAAATTGGACTCGCGCATCAAATCCAATAGATTTAACGTGCGCAAAGACTGGTCGTTGCCTGTTCGTTGGTAAGCTGACAAAGCAGCTATGGGATTCAACCTTCGTGATTGTGCGCCAGGACTGCGGAAATCGGCATCAACGCGATTCAACGTTACTTGCCAATTCCAACGCTCTTCAGGCCAAGTTATTTTGTAGGAACCATGAACAAAGTTTCCTGATCGCTCTGTATAAGCGCTATTGTTCTCTTCCCATCTTTTTGACAAACCCGTTTCTACTTGAATCTCATGATTTACAACGCCTGTTTGCTTGGTAAAATGTGTTGACATTGTATGAACAGGATTACGGAAAGCTGTTGTGGAATTTGCAGTACCTTGAATGTCCCAAAGATTGGCATAGTGGTAGGCCACACTCCAACTTTCGTTTACTCTGGCGTCTATACTAATACCTGAAAAAACCCGATCGGGCACATTTCCAAAATCTGTTGTTTTCACTCGAGAAGAAAATACTCCCCACTTCAGCTCTTGTATTCCTTTTGAAAAAATAAACCCACCATCTGCAGCGGCTCCTTGTTGACGCCATGAATGATCGGGATTGTAAAAATGGTCGTAGTTCAATACACCCATTTGATCCTTAAAAATTTGAGCTGAACCTTCACTCCACTCTTGGCTGTTGTTCCACAAAGTAAAAGGTGTCATTTTGTAATTGATGTCCCCAAGAGAATAACGTACCGCATTACCGATAAGACCGCGAACCATCAATTGACGAACGTCAAAGCTCACACCCGAACCCCAGAAACCTCCGTAGTCGTTGCGAATTCTGACCATGCCCAAAACTTCCATCGTCTTGTTGACCTGAATTTTTAAACCCAAATCAGCCAAAACATTTCCGCTATTTGATTTAAT
>JBDLUK010000117.1:0-5948 GCA_039805365.1 Bacteroidota bacterium
AAAAAAGGAGAACGTTTGTTCTCCTTTTTTTGTGGGCCATACCGGAATCGAACCGATGACCTCTACCATGTCAAGGTAGCGCTCTAACCAGCTGAGCTAATGTCCCGAGTGGTTGCAAATATAATACTTGCCACCGTTTAATTACATATTATTGAACAGGCTCATCACCAATCGTTCATTCGAATCCAAACCTTCTTCGATAATCCTGTCCATCCAAACGGAATAGTTTGAACGCTCCATCAAAACTTGTGAAGTGCGAATAAACTTTTTCTTCGGACCGTAACCATTGTCTGTTTCAAAAGTCAAATTAAATCCCAAGGTCATCACACGTTTTCCAAAAGTGTTGATTTTATTGACCATGTGCTGAAATTCTCCATCGCCTCCAACGATAACCATGACATCAAAACGATCTTGTGCCGCCAAGGTGACGCCCTCTGCCGTAAAAGAAACATTGACCGGTTTATCTAATGGTTCTTGGGTTTCATTGTCCAAATGAATAGGGGTATAATGCAACTTCACTCCCTGGTAAACCAATGAATCTTCGGTCTTTCTTTCTGATGTCATGATTTCCGTTCGTTTTTGAGGGTCAGGATATCTCACCTCAAACGCATTTGCAGAATATCTTCCCTTGAACCAATGCGCCTCCACGATGGGACACAAATGATATTTAGAATGTTCTAACTGTGCAACCTTGTGGCGGATATATTCCATAAATCCCGAAAAGAAAAAGGACTTGCCTACATGGTGATTGTGCTTGTAAAAAGAATTGACTTGTAAGAAAAATGCGCCGTCGAAAAATACAGCGACACGGGTGATTTTGTGATCGTTTGAGTTTTGCATGAGAGTAAAAAATTAAATGTTTGACAAAGAAACAATAGAAAAAGAAAAATGTTTATTGATTGACTCTGGATTGCTCAGATTTATAGAATTTTTTAAAATCGAGCGCAATCAATGCAAGGAGCAATGGCATCACGATAAAAGAAAGCTTATTAAAATGCCAAGCACGTTCAAAATCAAATTGCATCATCGACATCGTCGCCCGTGTCATTCCGCACCCCAAACATTCTGTACCTGTCATCTTGGTGAACAAACAAGGTATTGCGATATCGATGCGGGTGAACATAGCGAGCACAACAGCCATCAATTCGTAACCAATGAATACGGACCAAATCCATTCCTTCTTGATATAGGCCAAGGCCACTTGAGTAATTTTCATCATGTTTAATTCTTAAAATGAAAAGGAAATCAATTCATCCAATGTTAGCAATTGCTGCTCACCTGTGGTCATATTCTTGAGATTAATCTTTCCAGCCTTCATCTCTTCATCGCCCATCACAGCAACAAAAGGAATTTTTCGATCATCCGCATATTTGAATTGCTTCTTCATCTTGGCCAAAGATGGATACATTTCACAAGCAATTCCCTTCTCGCGTAATGCGTACATCCATTGAACCGTTGGCGCAATTGTTTCTTCACTGAAGTAGGCAAACATTAACGGCACAGCATTTTCTAAATATGTTGGAAACAACTGAAGCTCTTCTAAAACATCATAAATACGATCTGCCCCAAAAGAAATCCCTACACCTGACATATCAGGCAAACCAAAAATTCCAGTTAGATCATCATACCTACCACCACCACCGATGCTACCCATTTGAGCATCCTTGGCTTTAACTTCAAAAATAAATCCTGTGTAATAATTCAATCCTCTGGCCAAGGTGATGTCCCAAACCAATTCAGCATTTTTGAGTGGTGAGGTCTCCAAAGCTTTATGTAAAAAATCCCATTCTTCTTTGGCTTTCTCCAATCCTGAATTAGATAGCAGCTCATTCCAAACGGTAACATTACTTTGAATGCGTTCTACCCAAGACTTCAGTGCCGAAATGGAATCCGTTCCAATTCCTTTTTCTACCATTTCTTTGGAAACACCATCCCATCCAATTTTATCAAGTTTGTCCAATGCTACTGTCATATCAACAAAACGCTCACCCATGCCACAAACATCGGCCAAACCTTGAAGCATTTTTCTGTTGTTCACATGAACTGCTACTGACAATCCTAGGTCACTGAATATATGATCATAGACCTTAAGCAATTCCAATTCACACCACAAACTATCTGTACCAATAATGTCAACATCGCATTGAAAAAACTCACGGTATCTGCCGCGTTGCGGACGATCAGCGCGCCAAACGGGCTGTATTTGGTAGCGTTTGAATGGAAATGCGATGTCGTTTTGGTGCATCGCAACAAAACGTGCGAAAGGCACCGTTAAATCATAACGAAGCGCGCGATCACAAATTTGAGGAATCAACTTCTTGTGTTGCTTGTTGGTCCAATCCTCTTCATTCACCTTTTCAGCAAATGCTCCATTGTTCAATATTTTAAAAAGCAATTGATCACCCTCATCTCCATACTTCCCTGTCAACGTATCCAGGTTTTCCATACTTGGTGTTTCCAAGGGCAAGAAACCATATCGTTCAAACACATTTCTAATTGCTGAAAAAATATATTGACGTTTCACCATCACCGATGGGGAAAAATCTCTGGTCCCTTTGGGGATTGAAACTGAAACTTTTGCCATTTGTGGGCAAAGATAAATCTTAATTTAGCGCCATGCCTTTGGAATTGCATAGTATTGATCAATTTGATTTTCACAAATCACCTGTTTACGGAATTTGCTCTATCGGCAATGACATCTACTCTGTTGGTGGTGATCGTCAACTGTTGCATTATTGGAAAGATGGTGAAGATTGGTTGGCTGAGCCAATAGCTCTGCTGAATCATGCTGGTTACGCTTGTTTGGCTCATGATAATTGGCTATTCGTTGGGGATGCACAAGGCCAACTCTATCAAATCAATAGACAGGAAAAATCATTGATTAAAATAGTCCAAGCTCATGAGGGCGGAATTTTCAAATTACTTATACACGATGACCAGATCATTTCAGTTGGCCAAGATGGAAAGTTAAACATTTGGAAACTGGATAATTTGGAGATGGTCAGAACGATGTGGATCAGCGACCAAAAATTGCGGGATGCCAGTTGGGATGATACTTCTATGAAATTAGCTTTGGTAGGGCAAGACGGAGTTCTACGAATTCTTCATTTGCCGCAACTAAATGAACTTTATACTTCACATGCCGCAGTTGATGGCCTCACCTCAGTGACATATTGGTGTGAAAAGCAAACTTGGATTACAAGCTCCAAATCAGGAAAAATAATTTTTTGGAAAGAGCATACGACCTCTCCCCTATTTGAATTTCAGGCACACAAAGGCAATATTTACAGACTAATCGCTGATGAGCAGCATGGTATATTGTGGACTGCATCCATTGACAAATCCATAAAAGCATGGCAACTAAAAGACCTTACACAAGCAGGGAAATGGGAAAACTTAGGAGGGATTCCCATGCGGTCGGTGAATGATATCGCAATTTTCCATGGCGACATTCTAATTAGTACTGGAGACAACAAAAAAATTGATTTGTCAAAGATTTGTTTTTCTAAATAAAAAATTTATATTTGGCATAGATCAAAAACCAAAATTGTTATGACAGAGGGAAATAACTACCGTGATGATGTGTATTCAAAACCGGTAAGAGCTGGAAAGAGAACTTATTTTTTTGATGTGAAATCCACCCGTGGAAATGACTTGTTCATGACGATCACAGAAAGTAAAAGAACCGGCAGCGCGGAATCTGGTAATGTCAATTATGAAAAACACAAAATCTTTTTGTACAAAGAAGATTTTGAGAAGTTCATTCAAGGATTAGAAGAAACCATTGCTTACATCAAAGAAAAGCAAGGTGATGCTCCATCCGCCCCTGTTGAAAGCGGAAATTCTATCGACGACGAGTTCAATAGTTTGTAATTCGTTTTTCTACTTGTAAAATAATGGAAGATTCTTCTTCTACTTTATACTTATTGCCCTCACCTATTGCAGATGAGGGCTTTTCTTTTTTTCCCGAAATACACTGGGAATTGATGCAAGGAATTCATTTTTTCATTGTGGAAAACCTAAAAGCTGCCAGACGTAATTTGCGAAAAGTTGGTTTTAAGGGTGTATTTGACGAAATGGAATTTCATGAATGGAATGAAAACACCACTGATTCGGAAAAGAACAATATTCTTCAAAAACTTAAACAAGTCAAAAGAGGAATACTCATGAGTGATGCCGGACTTCCCTGCGTGGCAGATCCCGGAAACCAGGTTGTAGCATTTGCTCATCAAAACAATATTAAGATTCATCCTTGGGTTGGTCCATCATCGATTCTATTGACCTTAATGGGGTCTGGTTTCAATGGGCAACAATTCAGATTTCATGGATACTTGCCGCGAGAACGCAACGAGCGAATCAAAGTGATCAAACAGCTCGAACAAAAATCACAACAAGGTGAAACCCAGCTTTTCATGGATACACCCTACAGGAATCAAGCTGTTTGGGATGATTTACTTCAAAATTTATCCAACAACACGCTACTATGTGTAGGTGCAAACTTGCAATCCTCTGAGCAGAAGATTCTCACACATTCTATTGAAAAATGGAAAAAGCATAATTTACAATTTCATAAAATTCCCGTTATGTTTGCAATCGGAAAATGGATATGAAAGTTTTGTTTGTTTGTCTCGGTAATATTTGTCGCTCACCAATGGCTGAGGTCATGTTGCGTGACAAAATAAAAAATCTATCCGTACAATGGACCATCGATTCAGCAGGATTAATGGGGTTTTTAGAAGGGATGGCGCCTGACCCCAGGGGCCAAGAGGTGATGACTAAAAGGGGACTTGACATCTCACATCTTAGGTCAAGAAAAGTTACACCTGAAGACCTGAATCATTTTGATTGCATTATTGCCATGGATGGTGGAAACTACAAGGATTTAATTGAGATTTCGACACCAGAAAACCGAAATAAAATTATTCAATTCACCCATCATCAAACCGGTGAAACCATTCACATTCCGGACCCCGTTTTAGAAGAGGCCATCGCTTTTGAAAGAACATTCCAACTCTTAGATGAATGCCTACATCATTGGCTGAGAAAACAAGGTTTATCCTTGTAAATTTCGTTTTTCAATTGTTTTCATTTTTTAACCCCTTGGGCTAATTTTAGGTCTTTTGACGAGGTTCATTTTCGTTACATTTGTAATCCCTAAAAAAAGGTAAGAAAAATGAAAAAGATTATTTCAATTGTAGCTTTTGCTTTGATGTTCATGCACAGCCCAATCTGGGCTCAAAAAGACAAAGTGGTTCTAACCATTGACGGACAAAATACCACACTTGAAGAATTTGAAGCGACATTCAAAAAGAACAATCGCGATTCAGCCATTACACCTCAAGCTTTGGACAACTACATGGAATTGTTTATCAATTTCAGATTGAAAGTTGCTGAAGCCAAAAAATTAGGAATGGATACGGTTGCCAAGTTCAAAAATGAATTGGCGGGATACCGCGCTCAATTGGCTCGTCCTTATTTGGTCGATGCATCATTGCTAGATGGATTAATCAATGAGGCCTATGCTCGTCTTTCTGAAGAGGTACATGGCTACCATATTTTGGTAAAATGTGATTTGAATGCTTCTCCGACAGATACGCTTCGCGCATACCAAAAGGTTATGCAGTTGCGAAATAAAATTTTAAGTGGCGCCAGTTTTCAGCAAGTTGCAAAAGAATCCAGTGAAGATCCAAGTGCAAAAGAAAATGCAGGCGACCTCGGTTATTTCACAGCATTTCAAATGGTTTATCCATTTGAAACTGCAGGGTACACCACAAATGTTGGAGACATCTCCATGCCCGTTAGAACCAAGTATGGATACCACTTGGTCAAAGTGATTGATCGTCGACCCGCTCGTGGTGAAATTCGAGTTGCGCACATCATGATTCGTGATAAGGCAGATGACAAAGATTACAGCAAAAACAAAATCAACGAAGTATACGCAAAGTTGA
>JBDLUK010000118.1:0-18562 GCA_039805365.1 Bacteroidota bacterium
TGTAGTTTACTCAAACGAAATCCTACATCTGCAATTCCTTCCAAATTTTCTGTACGCATTGCCTGCTGGATAGAAATTCTGTAATGTCCAGCCAATGGGAATTTCTTGCGTTCTTTGAAAATTATCCTGCTGTCATATAAATCACCTAATCCACTTCCTAACCAATGCCCTTCTGCATCTGCCAAAGGGCAATTGATGGTATCGATGCTCAATTTTCCATTGGGGAATTCCAATGAGACAAACAAGAAGATATTGGAGTAAGCATAGCTTTCCTGGTTGCGCATAGTAACGTAGAAGTTGTGAAACGAAACCGTATCTTGAATATCAAATTCAAAATTCACGGGCTGATTAACATTCCAATTGGCGTTTTCTATGATTTGTGACTGCTCAAAAACATGTGCGTCATCACAACTAGAAAAGGTCAAAAGCAGCGCGATGAAAAAACTGGATATTAAAGTTTTGAATCCGTTCATGGAGCAGGATTGGATTGTGGCGGTTTTGGATTTTGACCTTTGTTGGGTCGTGGTCCATTAAACTTTTTCTTGTTAGGATTTGCCGGATTCTGATTGGCAGGAGCATTTTGAGGTTTGTTCTCCTGCGTTTTATTTTCTTCAGGCTTATTTCCCTGAGGCTTATTTCCTTGCGGTTTATTTCCTTGTGGCCTATTTCCGTGCGGACGATTTCCTTGTGGTTTGTTTTCCTGAGGTTTACTTTCTGACGGGCTGCCTTCTTGTGGTTTTTTATCACCCTTTGAAGGTTGTGGACCTCTGTTTTGCGGACCTCTAGATTTGTTGTTGCTTTTGGATTTTTTACTTTTATCAAAACGCGTTAAGCTGTCTTGACCAACGACTTGAGCAAAACCAACCTCAACTTCTTTTTCTTTCTCTTTGTCTGACAAGTAGATCTCTTCACCGATTTCCAAAGCTTGCCCCTTTTTATTTTTTTCAATGATATCAAATACCATTTCAGTGGTCAATGCAAATGGCGCAGATCCTGGTTCGTTTTCTAGTGTATAGTAAACGATTTTTTTGAATATGTCTGTTTTGAAATGCGAAGCGGTTCCCTTAGGGAGGCGAAGTCTAACATTTGTAGGAGGTAGATCTTTTACAGCTTCAACATATTGATCCAATTCATAGTTAAGGCAACATTTCAATTTACCGCATTGTCCAGCAAGTTTGCCTGGGTTGAGAGAAAGTTGTTGGTAACGTGCTGCTGATGTGGATACAGCGCGGAAATCAGTTAGCCAAGTGCTGCAACACAATTCTCTTCCACAGCTCCCAATTCCGCCCAATCTTCCGGCCTCAGCGCGGTAGCCAATTTGCTTCATTTCAATTTTTACTTTGAAGCGTTCAGCCAATTTGCGAATCAATTCACGGAAGTCAACGCGATCTTCAGCGGTGTAATAGAAAATGGCCTTGGTACCATCTCCTTGAAATTCTACATCGCTAATTTTCATTTGCAAGTTCAATTGCTTCGCAATTTCTCTTGCTCCCATCATTGTAATATTTTCTTGCCCTCTTGCAGCCTGCCACTTCACAATGTCTTCCTCATTGGCTTTGCGAATGATTTTTTTGATTTCGTAATTGTCTTTTACATCTTTTCTTTTTAATTGGATTTTAACCAATTCGCCCGTCAAAGAAACGATTCCGACATCAAGACCAGGATTGAGATCAATGACGACAACATCGCCAACATACAATTCCAATTGACCATTTCGGTAATAACTTTTTCGTCCGTTTTTAAAACGAACTTCCACCATATCAAATGCCTTTTGACCAGCAGGCAACGGAATCCCCGTTAACCAATCAAAAACACTCATTTTATCGCAACCACATGTGCCGCATGAACCATTGCTCTTGCAACCTGCAGGCACTCCATTATTTCCAGTTGAACATGAACTACATCCCATATCTCTCTTTTCCGACACTATGGGTGACGGATTGCGCTAAGATAAGCATTTAAAACGGACGAATCAATTGGCGTATTGATTCCTTCTCAATAAGTGGTGAACCTTGATGCTGAGATGCGAGAAAAGCAATTTGGCGTTGAGGTTTCGACCAATGTGGTAGGCCGCGTCTGTAAGCTCATTCATCAAATCTTCTGCATTGAAGTGGTTGATGAACTTGGAAAATTTTTCCGCAAAAGCTTTTTCACTTTCCGTCATGTGGAGAATTTCCTCTCCGATATAATTTTTGAGCAGGTTTTGTCGGACTTGTTCTAATCCATATTCAAAAAACTGCTTTTGCACTTCCCTTCCCCAAGAGTGAAATGTTACACCCATTTCTGTGAGATGAAAAAGATCTTTCTTGTAACACAATCGCATCCAAGTTTGAAAAGCCTCATCTAGCCCTTGATTGAAATTTTCATTTTGAGCAAACATGACAGCTTTCCACAAATTTCCATTAGAGAACGCCGCGGACATCTGCGCCCGCTCTGGCGCAATCCCCAATTGAACAAGGTATTGCTCGACAAGGGCATCTTCAATTTTTGGAATTTGAATGGACTGAACGCGCGAAACAACCGTCGCGAGCATCGATTCAGTGCTTTCCGTGACGAGAATAAAAACAGTATTGGCAGGCGGTTCCTCTAAAAGCTTGAGGAGTTTGTTGGCCGTGTCTTCTTTGATTAACTCGGCCATCCAAATTATCATGACTTTTTTTCCACCATAAAAGGATTTGAGAGAAAGTTTTCTCGCAATGTTATTGGCTTCGTATACGGGAAAATGAAGAAGCTTGTTCTCTTTAGAAATTTTACTGATCCAATATTCCGTGTTGAAATAACAAGTGCTCAGTAAAAGCTCTCTCCATTCTTCACCAAAATCATCAGAAAGGGTGTGCTCACTTCCGGAGGAAGATTTATTGAAAAAAGGAAATGAGAAATGTAAATCGGGATGTTGCAAACTGTGAATGGCCTTGCAGGAAGTACATTCATGGCAAGCGTCATTTTCATTGGGATGTTCGCAGAGCAAGTATTTGCTCATCGCCATTGCCAAAGCCAGCGCACCATGTCCTTCTGCTCCGTTGAATAACATGGCATGTGGAACGCGCGCTTCTCGGACACTGCGCAAAAGTCTTTCTTTTACCTTTTGTTGTCCTATGACTTCGCTAAATGAATACATCATGTTGTAAATCTACAAATGGAAGAGCTCGTAGAAAATTTCTAGGCTTTGAATCGTGGATTTTTTTTCCATTTGTATGAACAAATATTCCACAGAATCCCTCAACAAGCTTCTTTTTTGGGCTCCGGAAATGTTTTTATTCTCTACAAAATCCCAATTGTGCTGTAAGATGTCGATGAAGAGCTGCAGTTGGTGATTGGCAGAAGTGATATTCAAACCTGGCGGTACATAGCCTTTCCCAAATTGACCTTCTTTCATGCTGAACCAATCAGGATTGTCTTTTGGAACAATGGGACAACAGCCCAGTGCGCGCATCAGACCTACAGCAAAAGCAAAATGATAAGATTGAACTTGATCGGCTGAATCTAGGTCCAGTGTGAGCTGAACCAAAAAATGATACAGCGGTGGATTTTGATAATGCTCTTCCATCAAATGATGCAGTACTTCTTGGAAGAAAAGAAGTGTTGCACTTTTGACAGGATCAATTCGAGAATGAAACAAGTGTTGGGTTACCTGTGGATTTCTGAGCCAAGGTGTTTGGTCCTTTTGGTCTTCTTTGATTTGAAATTGAATGACATCGAACAGGTCGAATTTTAATCCCTTCTTGGTTGATCCTTTCCACCAGAATCCTTGGAGTCCATTGGTTTCAGAGAAAATCTTTACGATGCAGAGCTGATCCCGAATCATTTTTTTTTGGATCACAATGCCGTTTAATTCTTTCATTGACCGAGGTGCAAAAGGTTTATTTTTGTAGCAAAAGTAAGAGATGAATACCGATTACCTACCCGCCTGGATATTAACCATCATCATTGGATCCTATATCATTTATCGATTCAAAGATGAGATATATATGCGCTTTTCTTTTGTTGAGCGAGATGGGGTTATCGAGAATTGGGCACAGGCTTCAGTCAAAGGAGAGCGTCAGTTTCATCCACTAATTTCTTATGAGGATTTGGATGGCCGCATTAAATTCAGGGCTGAGGAATACTGCACGGGAGAGCCGATGTACCCGGTAGGCACAAAAGTAAAAGTGCGCATGCACCCCAAGAAAAAGGCCATGCGCAAAATTATTTATCCTAAGGTTTAGTTCTTCTCAATCCACTGATAGATTTCTCTCATGCTGGGTTGAATGATAATTTCAATCCTTCTGTTTTTTGATTTATCATTGGCATCTATTGGATGATATTCACTGCGACCAGCAGCTGAAAGAATCTCAGGTTTCACTGTGGAGTTTTCACTCATGATTTTTACAACTTCCGTAGCTCTTAAAACGCTCAGTTCCCAGTTATCTCGGGGGATTGCGGATGAGTTAAGTTTGTCAGTATCGGTATGACCTTCCACAATAATTTCAACTTCATTTTCATCTTGTAAGGCCTGAGCAATTTCTAAAAGCGCCTCTTTACCTTTGCTGTCAACAGCAGTACTACCTGATGCAAAAAGCAATTTGGCCTCCATGCTCACGTACACTTTTCCATCTCTTTCAGTGACGGTTAGACCTTTGTTTTTAAAGGCTTCCAACGCTTTGGTCAACTTGGCACGTAACGCCTGTGCTGCGCTGTCTTTGGCAGCCATCATGCGTTGCAAATCTTGTAGCTTGGCTTCTCTTTCCGCAATGGCGCCTTCTTTTTCCTTGACTTCAGCTTCTTTGACTTTTAATGCATTTTCCTTTCTTCTTAACTCTTCCAAGAGCAATTTATTTTCTTTGCTGGAAGCCACAAGAAGGGTGTTCATTTTTTGCGTCAAGGTATCATTCAAAGTGGTTAGATTGTCCACCTGGTCACGCAAGTAGCGGTTTTCTTTTCCATACTTGGTGGTGTCTTGAGACAACTTACCGTTTTCCTTTTTGGCTGTATTTAAATTGGTTGTGCACTCCTTGTTGTTGGCGTCCAATTTTTCATTGAGATTGCGAAGCTGCTCAATTTCTTGATCAGCTTTTTGCTTTTTATCAGTTAGCTCAGTGAATTTTTTTTTCGGCACGCACGCAACGAACGCCATGGATAGGGCAATTCCCAACAAGATCTTAGTACTTTTCATTTTCATGATTTTGTACAAAGTACCCGCTGAAATCGAAATTCCTAGGCGCCGCTTTTTTTAGTTACGAACCTTGAGTTGTCAATTGATGGCCGCTATCCAAGCCTCAACATCCGTCAACTGAATGGCTGAAATTTCCAACTTGTTCTTCTTGCGGTATCCATTGAGTTGCTGATGAATGGCCGTTGGCTTGGCATTTTTAAGGGATTCGATATCTGTGAATCCAGCCTTTGGTAAATGCTCCGCCCATTCATCGGTAACTCCAATTGCTTTGAAAGCATTCAAATCTGGGCCTTGAATCGGTTTCTCTGGACGCATTTGAGGGAAGAACAATACTTCTTGGATGGACTCATTGTTGGTTAATAGCATCACCAATCTGTCAACGCCAATTCCCATTCCTGATGTAGGCGGCATTCCATATTCCAATGAGCGGATAAAATCGTGATCGATGAACATCGCCTCGTCATCACCACGCTCCATCAAACGCATTTGTTCTTCAAATCGACCCAACTGATCGATGGGATCATTTAGCTCACTATATGCGTTGGCAATTTCCTTACCGTTGACCATCAACTCAAAACGCTCTGTGAGTTCTGGATTCTCTCGGTGTCTTTTGCACAACGGAGACATCTCCACAGGATAATCAGTGATGAAGGTGGGTTGCATATAGTTTTTCTCACACTTGGAACCGAAAATCTCATCGATGAGTTTTCCTTTTCCCATGGAATCATTGACCTCCAAGCCGATTGACTTGGCGAATTCAAAGATTTCTTTTTCTGATTTACCAGTGATATCGAAACCTGTAAAATCAATGATGGATTGGGTCATGGTGACACGCTTGAACGGAGGTGTGAAGTTCAAAACTTTTTCACCATGCTGAACTTCCGTGGTGCCCAAAGACTGCTGACAAACATGAGCGAGCATGTTCTCAGTAAATGACATCATCCAATTGTAGTCTTTAAAGGCTACATAAATTTCCATTACGGTGAACTCTGGATTGTGCGTGCGATCCATCCCTTCATTTCTGAAGTTTCTGGAGAACTCGTAGACCCCGTCAAATCCGCCTACGATCAATCTTTTCAAGTACAATTCGTTGGCGATGCGCAAGTACATTGGAATGTCCAATGCATTGTGGTGGGTAATGAAAGGTCGGGCCGATGCACCACCTGGGATGTTTTGTAGTACAGGAGTATCTACTTCCAAATAACCATGGTCATTGAAAAATTGACGCATGGCATTCACGATTTTGGTTCGTGTGTAAAATGTTTTCTTTACGTTGTCATTTACTACCAAATCCACATAGCGCATGCGGTATCTAGATTCTGGATCTGTAAAGGCGTCGTATATGTTTCCATCCGCGTCTTTTTTAACCACGGGTAGTGGCTTGATGGATTTGGCCAACATCTGAAATTGAGAAACTTTGACAGAAATCTCACCCATTTTGGTGGTGAATAATTTTCCAGTAATTCCGATGAAATCGCCAAAGTGAACGAGATGCTTGATAACCTCATTGTACAATGTTTTGTCCTCTCCAGGACAAATCTCATCGACATTCAAGTACAACTGAATTTTTCCAGAAGAGTCTTGTAGGTCGCCAAAAGTGGCCTTTCCCATGACGCGTTGGTTCATGATTCGGCCCGCTAGGGTAACTTCTTTTCCCTCTTCGTACCCTGCTTTGGCTTCATGAGCCGTTGTTGTGGTAACAAATTCATGTGCAGGGAAAGGGTCAATGCCCAATTGACGTAACTTATGTAAAGCTTCTCTTCTTACAATTTCTTCTGGAGATAAATGCGCGTTCATGCCGCGAATTTAATCCTTAACGGGCGAAACTAGAAGAACAAATTCACCCTTTGGGGAAGATTGTTCTGCCCATAGTCGTGCTTGTTCTAATGTTCCTCTGAAAACCTCTTCATGAAGTTTTGAAATTTCTCTAACGACGGCACATTCTCTTTCGTTTCCGCAAAAATTGGCCAATTGTTCCAATGTTTTTAAAAGTCGATGCGGACTTTCATAGAGGATTACAGTTTTGTCTTCCAGAGCAATTTTTTTGATTCGTGTTTCTCTCCCTTTTTTGTGGGGAAGAAAACCTTCGAAAATAAATTTCTCCGCTGGGAGACCGCTCACGACCAAGGCTGGAACAAATGCAGTAGGTCCCGGAAGACACTCTACCTCAATGTTTTCTTTGATACATTCTCTCACCAAAAGAAATCCAGGATCGGATATGGCAGGTGTACCAGAGTCTGTTATTAGACAAGTAAGATTATGCGATTGAATTTTTTGAATCACCTTGCCCAACGTTTGGTGTTCGTTGTTCTGATGATAACTCATTAGCGGTTTGGAAATACCCAAGTGTTGCAATAATTTACTGCTGTACCGCGTGTCTTCACAAAGTATGAAGTCACACTCTTTAAGGTAACGAATCGCACGTAAGGTGATGTCCTCTAAATTTCCTACGGGAGTAGGGACCAGGGCCAATTTCATTTAGGCGTGTCTGCGTTGTACCAATTCTTCCAACTCAATGTAGGCAATAGATGTTGTATCCCAACCCCATTTTCTTTTCATGTTGTCCAAAACCTCAATAGCTTTTTCACTGCTGGCATTATTCAATTCAGAAATGCTCAGTTCATATTGTTCAGAATCTCCTTTGAATAGTTCACGAGCAAATTGAAAACGCTGGTTCATGGTAATGCTCTTTTTCAAATCTTCAATGGGCGCTTTTTCCAGGGCTTTTAGAATGGTATGCTGCGTTTGTTGTTGAGCAAGAATTTCATTCAATGAAATGATGGGAGTATTTTCTTCTGCAGGGGTACTCGTTTTTTCTTGTATGACTTCTTCAATCATATCCATCAAATTCACTTGGCGTGTATCTGTTTCTGGCTCTGCTTCAATCTCAATCTCAATGGGTGCTGGAATAGCTGAAACCTCTTCTTCTATTTCAAATGCAATGGATGTTTCTGGCTCCATTGCTGGAACTTCATTTTCCTGAGATTCCATGTTCAATGTGAAAACAGGCATTTCTACTTCAATGGATTCCTGCTGGATTGGTTGTACTTCTTGCTCATACGCTTTGTGACGAAGAACAATTAATCTTTCATACAATTCCCTGGAGTTATTGACCATTTGCTCCAATGAGTCTTTCTTGTTTTTGCCACTGTACAATCCATTCAATTGATCAGCCAATTGCTGGGCTAGGCTTTGGAGGGGGATGAAATGATTTTCCATACTTTAATCTTGGTGTTAAAAGTAGTGGTGTTAAAAGTCAGAAATTGATCGTATTGAAAGAGTTATTCAATATGAAAAGTGAGTTATTTTGAGATTTGCAATTGTACTTTTTTGGGTAATCCAAGTACAACTTGTTGATACGAATGTTGGGTTAACGACCAGATTAGGGTATCGGGAACGTCAAGTCCAAGAGCTACTGTGTTCCAGTGTTTTTTATTGCTGTGATATCCGGGTTTTATACCGTCGTATTGACTTCTCAGTTCTATTGCATAATCTGGATTGCACTTGAGATTGATGGCATTGAATTCAAAAATGTCGCACATGGCAAAAATTTTACCGGCTACTTTGAATACCAAAGTTTTGTCATCGAATGGTGTGCATTCTTCAGTAAAAGGGAGTGAAAGGCAATAATCTCGGAAACTTTCGATATTCAATTCCATGCACTATTCGTAGGCTGCACACAATTGTTTTTCACGTCCAATCACTGCACATGTCTTGAGATTAAGACTAAGTTCATGTGTTTGGTAGGAGCCATATCTGAGCTTATTTAGTGTAAGGTCATAAGCGTATGAGATGCTGATTTGGTTGAGAATATCAAACTTTACGATACCGCTAATACCATGGCCATTTCTTGCCGCAAAACCTAGGCTAAATTTCTTTTTATACGTCATCAAAGCTTGGGCATCAATGGCGGGTCGAGTTGAGCGCACCCAACGAAACATGAAGCTTGGTTTGAAAGCGATGTCTTTGCTGATCTTGATGTATTTCCCGTATGTAATGTTGTAATGGGTTTGGTATTTGGAATCGGTTAATCCATCTATTGCTCTACCTGGCAAAGTACGGATAGAAAGGCCATAGAATCTATCACCGCGGTACAACCAAAATCCCATATTGATATTGGGAAAAATGTAATCACTAACCGTTCCTTGCATGACTGTTTCAGCTATAGGATCGGCAAAATTGATTTTGGTGTAATCTGCACGGATTTGATGAAAGCCCAATCCAATACCCGCCGCTAAGTTGTATCCCTTTGACACACGTGTATGGTAGGCATAATTGACCATAAACGAAGTAGAACCAAAAGCACCCGCTTGGTCTGATTCAACAATTGCACCTAAACCTTGAAATGCATTTTTACTTGCTCTAAGTCGCGCATGGACCATAGCTGCTGTGGTTCTTGGAGCACCTTCAATTCCATACCATTGCTGTCTGAAATTGGATTTGAACTCTGTGCAAGTAGTATACCCGGTAGCGGCTGGATTGATGAATTGATAATTGAAAATAAAATTGGTGTACTGCGTTTGCTGTTGAGCAAATGCACCCAATGACATGATCAAGCATCCAATGACAAGGCTATATTTTTTCATGTTGTTCATCAATGAAGAATGGATATATAGCCGGTGAATGGTTCGATGTAAACTACAGGTGAGTTGAGTTCGATGACGTAGTAATAACTTCCAGTGGGGAGCTTCTTGCCCCGATTGGTGCCATTCCAAGGAGTAGCGTAACCAATAGAGCGGAAAATGTTTTGACCCCATCGGTCATAAATGTTGACTTCAGCTCTTTCAAATTTTTCGACACCATCGATGATCCATTCATCATTTACACCATCACCATTTGGAGAGATGGCGTTGGCAAAACCAATCGGCACACCTACGGGGACGATAACTGAGTCTATTAGTGAGCAGCTTCCAATATTGGCCTCAACGGTAAATACTTGTGTTTCTGTTGGAAATGCGGTAGGATTCTGCCCATTGGGATTGCTTACAAATTCCTCAGGACTCCAGTTGTAATTGGCATCTGCTGGTGCACCGCCACAATACAAATAGGCCTCTTGGCCTGCAAAAATGAACAATGGAGAAGTGCTAGCGACAATTTCTAAAGGAGGGCCAGATGCAGAAACGTTGATTTTACAAGGACCAAAAATGCCTTGGTGATTGGAACCAATGACAACTATGAAATGACTCGATGCGGGAAGAGCGTTGATGTTAAAAGTTTGTTCCTCGGTCGTAAAAGTGTAACAACCAATTTGTCCAATGTAACTGGTAGGATCACACGGTGAACCATTTGGATCTATCTGAATGATGGACATGTAAACCGAATCCAAAGCCACCTGTGCAGTTCCTGAAATGGGATCTACAAAAATGTAATCACAATCTTCACGTGTCAATGTGATTTGGGTTTGCCCGCCTTGCGTTCCGGTTTGCATGGTCATGAAGTAAGACATGGTGACATCCATGCATCCAAATGAAAAAGGAGTTGAAATCATGGAAGCCTCAACAGGAGCTGCTTGCGCACAAAGGGGGTTGTCTCCCGCTAATTCACAAGATTGGCCAAAGGCCCATGTGGAAAGAATCAAGAAAAAGGCAGCGAAGAGATTTCTCATTAGGACAAATATAGTTCCTTGAATTAGGCAAACTCAATCATGATGGCACTTTTTTCAACCGCCTGCCCTTCAATAACTTTAATTTCTTTGATGATGCCATCACTTGCAGATTTGATGACATTTTCCATTTTCATGGCTTCTAAAATCACCAGTGGGGTATCTTTTGCAACTTCGTTCCCAGCTTTGACTAGAACTTTTAGAACCAATCCCGGCATAGGTGCCTTGAGTTCCTTCATTTTTTTCTGTGAACTCGCGCCCATTCCAAGTGATTTGAGCAATTCATCAATGGGCTCTACTACCTTGACGGTATATATATTTTGGTTGACTTTTATTTTGGCCTCTTGGGTTTCTTTATCAATACTGATCCACTCTGCACGAAAAGTTTTTCCAGACCAAGAAAATTGAAACACTCGATTGTTTTGAGTAGGTGTGCAATCCAATGTTATGGATTCGGAAATCGCTTTGCTAAAAGTTTCATTCCATTCTACTGAATATTCTTTGCTTTCAATTTGTGCTTTTGCCATAATATCGCAAAACTAAAGAATTAACTTGTTAGGCGTTTATTTTCATATCCCTTTTTGTAAAAAGGCTTGTCATTATTGTGATTTCCATTTTTCTACTCAATTGAAAAATGTTCCTTCCTTGATGGAGGCCCTTCATTTGGAGTTAATTTGGCACCTGAACGCACAGCCACTTCAGCCCGTCAATACGATTTATTTTGGAGGAGGTACCCCGAGCGTAGTTGACCCCAAATTTTTGGGAGAGTTAATTCAGTCTTTGGATAAAAATGTGGGTTGGGAAGGTCAACCTGAAATAACAATTGAAGTCAATCCAGATGACGTAACCCCTGAAAGAATCCTAGAATGGAAATCCATTGGTGTGAATAGATTCAGCATGGGTGTTCAAAGTTTTGACGATCATGTCTTGACTTGGATGAATCGTGCACACGGTGCGCAGCAAGCGGATAGTGCCATCAAAAGGTTGCAAGATGCTGATTTGCCCAATATCACCTTGGACATAATATATGGTCATGGCATGAACAAAATTTTGTCATGGGAGGAAGACGTAGAAAAATTTATTGCGTACCAAACACCTCACTTGAGTGCCTATGCGCTGACCATCGAAGAGAAAACAGCATTGGCGCATTTCACTGAACAAGACAAGTATTCCCCAATGGATGATGATCTTGTGGTAGCTCAATTCCTTTATTTACATGATCGTTTGACAGCGTCGGGTATGGATCATTATGAATTGTCCAACTATGCTTTCCCGGGTCATGCGTCACAGCACAATTCAAGTTATTGGAAGGGCGTTCCTTTTTGGGGAATAGGTCCCTCTGCTCATGGATATGACGGACATCAGCGCAGAAAAATGAACATCGCTAACAATTCACTCTACAACAAATCGTGGAGGACAAATGGTGGAATCGGCGCATATGAATGGGAGGAACTGACCAATATCCAAATGTCCAATGAGTTTTGGATGACAGGTCTTAGAACGGCAAAGGGTGTAAATCTTGATGAGTGGAAAGTCAAATTCGGTTTGGATTTGCCCAAGAACTTTGAGGAGATTTTAAACAAATGGAAAAGCAATCAATACTTGTCTATCCATGAAAATACCTTATCTTGCACTCCAAGGGGATGGATGGTAATGGATGCTATTCTAGCCGATATGTTTTTAACCGAAACCAATTATTGAACAACTTGAAATCTCACTTTTATTGAGGTTGCTCTTTTGTACAATGGCGTAGGTGCAGTATGAAAGAAAAATTGAAATGAAGAAGTGGGATTTAGAAATAACGTCCAAGACTTTTTGGTGGAAGTGGAACCTGCAAGAGGTTTGGCGCTATCGCGACCTATTGCTGCTTCTGGTTATGCGCGATTACAAAGCATCTTTCCGCCAAACGATATTGGGTCCGATTTGGTTTTTTATACAACCCATCTTTACAACCATTGTTTACACTTTTGTTTTTAATCGGGTGGCCAAATTGGGCACCGATGACCAGCCTCCGGCTTTGTTCTATTTAAGTGGTGTTATCCTTTGGAATTATTTTTCTACCTCATTGACGTCAACTTCCAATGCCTTTATTCAGAACGCAAGCATTTTTGGAAAGGTTTATTTCCCTAGGTTGATTATTCCTGTATCAATTGTATTGTCCAACTTGATGAAGTTTTCTGTTCAGTTGGCTTTCTTCTTGTGCATGCTGGTTTACTACGCCAATTTTACTTCGTACACGACGCACCTCTCTTGGCACATTGCTTTGGTTCCTTTGTTGGTTTTGAATATGGCCTTGTTGGGCCTTGGTGCTGGTATGATCATTTCTTCGTTCACCACCAAGTACAGAGATTTGGCCTATCTGGTAACGTTTGGTGTTCAATTGCTGATGTATGCAACGCCTGTGGTTTATCCACTCTCCATGGTGAAGGGCAAGCTTTTGAGCATCATTTTGCTCAACCCAATGACAGGAATTGTCGAAGGGTTTAGGTATGGTTTTTTGGGAACAGGATCTTTTGAGTGGGGGATGCTGGCCTATAGTTTTTCATTTGCGGCTGTGATGTTGGTTATTGCAATAAGTCTCTTTAATCGGGTTGAAAAATCATTTATGGATACGGTGTAATATGGAAGGGAAAGTTGTTTTAAAAGCGGAGAACATCAGCAAGATGTATAGGTTGGGACTCGTGAACTCACGATCTCTAAGCGCGGACATCAATCGTTGGTGGCACTTGGTAAGAGGCAAGGAGGATCCAAATTTGAAAATTGGTGAATTGAACAACAGAGCGGTCAAGGGAAATAGCGATTACGTATGGGCTTTGAAGGATATTAATTTTGAAGTCAATGCAGGCGATACGATGGCCATCATCGGAAGAAACGGAGCTGGTAAATCTACCCTATTGAAATTACTTTCTCGTGTTACTCAACCCACAACCGGAAGTATTGGAGTAAAGGGACGTATTGCATCTTTGCTCGAGGTGGGAACTGGTTTTCATCCTGAATTGACAGGTCGAGACAACATCTATTTGAACGGTGCGATATTGGGAATGAGGAAGAGTGAGATCAAGCAGAAGTTGGATCAGATTATCGACTTCTCTGGTGTTGAACGTTACATTGATACACCTGTCAAGCGCTACAGCTCTGGGATGTATGTTCGCTTGGCCTTTGCGGTTGCGGCGCATTTAGAGAGTGAGATTTTGATTATTGACGAAGTTTTGGCTGTGGGAGACATGGAGTTTCAAAAGAAGTGTCTTGGGAAAATGGATGAGGTGGCCAAGGGTCAAGGAAGAACAGTGTTGTTTGTTAGTCATAATATGGCGGCTGTGAAATCGCTTTGTGAGAAAGGTATAGTGATTGAAAATGGTCAGAAAGTTTTTCAAGGTGCAATTGGAGAAGCTGTAAAACATTACATGAGCAAAGGTTCAGAAAGTGCGTTACGCAGACAGTTTGATTTTGTCAAAAATGACCACTTTGTTTTAAATGAAATTAAGATTTTCAACGACCCATCCGATCAAGAAGAATTGCTTTTGGACAAGCATAAAATTTTGATAGAAACGGCATTTGATGTCTTGACGTCAGAGGTTGGACATATTGTTTACCATGTCTACAATGAAAGTGGCGATCCTATTTTTTCAATGGGAACCACCGATATTGAACTTCAATTGGGAGCCAATAAAATCACGTGTGAAGTGCCTGCGTATTTTTTCCAATCCGGCACCTATTATTTGTCGTTGTTTGTCATATCGAAAACGCAAAAGGCGATATTGATTGAAAAAGACGTGATGACTTTTTTAGTGACGGATGGAGATCGATTGATGGGAGCTTACATGGGAAGAGAACCAGGTGATATTCGTCCACAATTCAATTGGTACCGCGCATGATTCCGGTAACCAAAACATATTTTCCGAGTATTGAAAAATACCAAAAGCAAATTGCTCGTGTTTGGGAAAGTGGTTGGTTGACCAATCGAGGCCAATTGTGCAAAGAGCTAGAAAAAGGAATTCAGGATCATTTGACGTCTCCCTCACTGGTTCTAATGAACAACGGAACCATTCCACTGCAAATTGCATTGAAACTTCTGGGTAACGGGGGTGAAATTATCACCACACCTTTTAGTTACGTGGCTACAGTTTCCTCGATTGTTTGGGAAGGCTGCACGCCTGTTTTTGTAGACATAGATCCTGAAACATTGACGATTCAACCCAATCAGATAGAGTCCGTTATTACACCTAGAACAACGTGTATTTTAGCAACCCATGTGTTTGGTAATATTTGTCATGTAGAACAAATTGAAAGCATTGCGAAAAAACATGGATTGAAAGTTATTTATGACGCAGCCCATTGTTTTGGTGTTCGTTACAACGGCAAATCTATTTTTGAGTTTGGCGATATTGCCACCTGCAGTTTTCATGCTACCAAAATTTTTCATTCTGGTGAAGGCGGAGCTTTTTTTTCAGCAAATGAAGACTTGTTGTTGCGCGCATTTCGAATGCACAATTTTGGTCATGTTACACCAGAATCTTTTGACGAAGTTGGAATCAATGGCAAAATTTCAGAGCTCAATGCAGCCATGGGAATTTGCGTATTGCAGGATATGGATCAAATTGTTGCTGCACGTCAAAAAGTGGTGGAGCATTATCGAGAGAAATTATCCTTTGCGGGTTTCAGAACACAGCGTTTGCAAGATGGATTAGAATGGAATGCGGCATACTTTCCCATTTGGTTTGATACCAAGGAGCAAATGGAAAACGTATTGTTCAAATTGAACCAGGTTTCCGTTTTTCCAAGAAGATATTTTTATCCTTCCTTGAATCAGTTACCATACTTGAAAGGAGAATCTTGTCCAATTTCAGAGGATATCAGCCAGAAGATTTTGTGTTTGCCCTTGTATGTCGGCTTAGCGTCAAGGGAATTAGATATGATTTGTGAAACAATAAATGACAACGCATGAAGTCAATAGCCATCATGCAGCCTTATTTTTTTCCTTATCTGGGTTATTTTCAATTGATAGATGCTGTTGATGTTTATGTCAATTTGGATCATGTGTCTTTCATGAAACGAAGCTACATGACACGCAATGTTTTGAAGAATGACAATGCAATACAAGTGAGGGTGAAGGGTGGAAGTCAAAACAAGCATTGCCGTGAAGTAATGGTGGATTTTTCTGATGGATATCTATCGAATATTTTTAAGACCATTCAACATTTATACGGAAAACAGCCATTGTATCATCAGGTAATGGAGCAGGTTTTATTGCCGGTAATGCAGGAGCGTGAGTTGAGTATTTCAGAATGGAATATTTCTATTATTCAAAGTGTATGTCGCTATTTGGAAATCAAAACAGAGATAATCGAGACATCTTTTGGGTTTGATCATTTGGAATTAAAGAGAGAGAATGGATTGAAATCAATCGTTCATCAATTGGAAGGAGATCATTACATCAATGCAATTGGTGGTCAAGATTTGTATGACAAAGATGATTTTATGCACGATGGCATTGCGTTGCAATTTGTTCAAATGGAAGAGTTGGCAGTCGAAAATAGATATGCTTCTATTTTGGATTTGATGATGAATTACGACGTTGCATTTTTACAATCAGAGTTAAAGAAGTATACATTGATATGAAAAAAGAAGTTGTGATTTTTGGCGTAAAGGATACCGCAGAATTGGCTTTGTGGTATTTGACCAATGATTCAGATTATACAGTTGTAGCCTTTACTGTGCATCAGAGATATATGGAGGAAAATTCTTTTCACGGGCTACCTGTTGTGGCATTTGAAGAGCTTGCAAATCATTTCCCACCCAATCAATATTTGTTGTTTGCGCCAATGACTGGGGTTAAGATGAATACACTCCGTAAGGAGGTTTATTTAAAGGGAAAAGAGATGGGCTATCAATACATTTCATACGTTTCTTCCAAGGCTACAATTTGCGGTAATCCAATTGGTGAGAATTGTTTTATTCTTGAAGACAATACCATTCAACCTTACACAACCATTGGCAATAATGTTGTTTTGTGGAGTGGCAACCATATTGGGCATCATGGAAGAATTGATGATCACGTATTCTTCACTTCACACGTTGTGTTATCCGGGCATTGCCACGTCAAGGAGCGTGCATGGTTTGGTGTAAATGCAACCATCAGGGATTATACAACCGTAGGAGAAGGATGTTTGATTGGTATGGGTGCCTTGGTAACCAAATCAACGGAAGATGGCGGATTGTATTTGGGTTCTCCCGCTAAGAAACAGGATAAGTTGGCCATTGAAGTTTATTGATTATGTGGAAGAAAAAAGGATTGCTCCTGGACATTGAACAGCACAAAGAGAAGGGATTTTCTTCTCATGCTTCAATCCCCTTTGCTTTTAATATAGGTGACAATCGTTACCGCATTTATTTCAGTTCAAGAGATGAAATGGGACGCAGTCAGCCATTTTATATCGATGCCGATGTTGCAGGGGAGGAAATGAATCTTGTTGGTGAAATTGTTGGTCCTCTGTTTGAAATGGGACCTCTTGGAACCTTTGATGACAATGGAATAATGCCGAGTTCTGTTGTGCGAAATGGTGATGAAGTATGGATGTATTACATCGGCTGGAATCCACAGGTTACGGTATCTTATCGTTTGTCTATCGGATTGGCGATTAGCAAGGACGGAGGAAAAACATTTGTGCGTTCAGGGGATGGTCCACTGTTGGATCGTTCTTATTTGGAACCTTATTTTAATACAGCCCCTTTTGTTTTTCAAGACAATGATATTTGGAGAATGTTTTATGTCTCCTGCACGGGTTGGATAGATCATCACGGAAGAAAAGAACCTTTGTACTTGGTAAGACAATCGACTTCTGCAGATGGAATCCAATGGTCCAAGCCAGGGGTTATTGTTGTAGATTATTCTGAAGGGGTAGAGAGCATTGGTCGTCCATGTGTTTTAAAGAACAATGGGGAATATGAAATTTATTTCTCTCATCGCATGGCAAGGGATTATCGTGAGGATCAAGACAAGAGCTATAAAATTGGGTCAGCAAAGTCTTCGGATGCTGAACAATGGTCTCGATTTGAATTCGACATTTTTCAAGATAATCCGCAGGTTTGGGACAATCACATGAACGAATATTGTCATGTTTTCATCCACGGTGATAAGAAATTCATGTTGTACAATGGAAATGGATTTGGACAACAAGGATTTGGATATGCAGTAATGGATGTGATATGACAGATACTCCGATGTTGGCTGTGTACATGATTACATATAATCATCAGGATTATATTGATCAGGCCATTGCATCGGTCATGAATCAGAAGACCAATTTCACTTTTCAACTATTTATCGGAGACGATGCTTCCACCGATGGGACTTTTCAAAAGTGTTTGCATTGGAGAGAAAAGTATCCTCATCAAATAGTTTTGCTTGATGCTTCAGTGAATGTTGGAGTTTTCGCCAACGCGGGTCGGGTTTTTGACGCTTGTATTCAATCAGGAGCCAAGTATATTGCGCTTTTAGAAGGTGATGATTATTGGTCTGATCCTTCCAAACTTCAGCGACAAATTGATATTCTCGAGTCTGACGATAACATTGCAGGGAGTTACCACAATACAGAATTTCTTTATAGTGATGGGAAGCAAAAACCCATGAAAAAATCATTGCCAACTGTTCTGCAGTTGAAAGATGTAATTTCAAGGTACGCACCGTTTCATACCAGTTCATTTGTATTTCGCGCCAAACATTTTTGCAGACCCAGTTGGTTTAAGAAAATAGACAGTGTGGATTTGGCAATGTATGTATGGCATGCCCAATTTGGTAGATTAGAGGG
>JBDLUK010000119.1:0-18168 GCA_039805365.1 Bacteroidota bacterium
ACGGATCGTCGTGAGGTAAACGAAGATGGAAGTTTCAAATCAGAACTTTTCCAAAGCTCAGAAGGTTTGTCTGAGTTCGTTCGATTTATCGATCAAAGTCGTCCCAACATCATTCAAAAAGTCATTCACATGGAGCGCACCGATGGTCCAATCCCAGTTGAGGTTGCCATGGTCTACAATGATTCTTTCAATGAGAATATCTACAGTTATGTAAACAACATCAACACCCACGAGGGAGGTACGCATTTGCAAGGTTTCCGTCGCGGTTTGACCAGCACGTTGAAAAATTTTGCTGAGAAGAGCGGGATGTTGGACAAATTGAAAATCGAAATTTCTGGTGATGATTTCCGTGAAGGATTGACCGCAATTGTTTCTGTAAAAGTGCAAGAGCCACAATTCGAAGGGCAAACCAAAACCAAATTGGGGAACAAAGAAGCTGTGGCTCCAGTGAGTCAGGTTGTTTCTGAAATGTTGGAGGCATACTTGGAAGAGCATCCCAATGATGCCAAGGCGATTGTAGGGAAAGTTGTGTTGGCTGCACAAGCACGTGTAGCAGCTCGCAAGGCACGTGAGATGGTGCAGCGTAAAGGTGTAGGTAGTGGTGGTGGGTTGCCAGGCAAGTTGGCTGACTGTTCAGAAAAAGATCCAGTGAAATCAGAGTTGTTCTTGGTTGAGGGTGACTCAGCAGGTGGAACAGCCAAGCAGGGACGTGATCGTGTTTTCCAAGCTATTTTGCCATTGCGTGGTAAAATCTTGAACGTTGAGAAAGCCATGCAGCACAAGATTTTGGAGAATGAAGAAATCAAGAACATCTATACGGCTTTGGGTGTATACATCGGAACAGAGGACGATAGCAAGGCTTTGAATTTGAGCAAACTTCGTTACCACAAAATTGTCATCATGTGTGATGCCGACGTAGATGGATCGCACATTGAGACATTGATTTTGACTTTCTTCTTCCGTCACATGAAAGAGTTGATAGAGAAGGGACATATCTACATCGCAACTCCACCATTGTACTTAGTGAAAAAGGGGAATCGTGCCGAGTATGCTTGGAACGAAGAGATGCGTGATGGATTGATTGCGGATATGAAAGGAGCAGGTCAGGAGAGCAGTGTAAACGTTCAGCGATACAAGGGTCTTGGAGAGATGAACGCGGAGCAGTTGTGGGAGACTACAATGAATCCAGAGAAGCGCACATTGCGAATTGTTACAATTGAGAATGCTGCAGCTTGTGATCACACCTTCTCCATGTTGATGGGTGATGAGGTGCCTCCACGTCGTGCGTTCATTGAGGCCAATGCCAAGTATGCCAAGATTGATGCGTAGTCATTTAAGACATAATTAAAAAGCCCCGCAACTGCGGGGCTTTTTTTGCTAAGCGCCAAAGAGTGCCACACCGCAAGCTCCGTGGGAGCGAGTTGACTCAAGTGCGTCATGTCCCAAGCCCCAGCGGGGCGGTATATCAATTTGGATTTTCGAAAAGGTATTTTTCATCAAACGGAACGTCGTATGTATTGAGCAGGTTGATGTATTCTTGTTTGAATTTCTTTTTTTGATGATGTGCTTCTTGGTTCTGGATGTAGCGAATGACATTGCCAAGTGCAGACTGCGAATACGAGAAAGCGCCGAATCCATTTTGCCATTCAAATCTTTTAGGAGTCAGCTTTCTTTCATTGATCCATTTGGAGGAGTTTGCTTTGATATCTCTTACAACTTCCGAAACCGATAAATGTGGTTTGCAGCTGATCAGAATATGGATATGGTCTTCCACTCCCCCAATGGCGTATACTTTGTGATTTTTTGCTGATGCAATGCCGCTGATGTATTTATATAGCTCTTCTCTCCAGCTTTTGTGTATTAGACTTTCTCGACGCTTCACCGCAAAGACGAGTTGCAGATAGATTTGGGTGTATGTGTTGGCCATTTTTCTTATGTCGCCCCGCTGGGGATAGTTTACGTTAGCGCTTTACTTTTTAGGACATATGACCCCGATGGGGCCAATCAGTATTCTTCTTTAATGATGATGCAAAGCTATTTCCATTGCGTCAAGCCCGTCACCTATAAATTATGCGCATATCCAAGCTCCGGAGTAGGGTCATGGTTTTTATGTCGCCCCTCTGGGGCTAGTTTGCGCTTGTTCTTTTCGTTTTGGTACATACCACCCCTATGGGGTTAAAAAGCATTGGTTGTGTTTAGAGACAAAGCTATTTTTTAATTATAAAGAATGTCACCTGTAATTTATGCGCATCCAAGCTCCGTAGGAGCGCAATGCATCAAGCACCGTAGTTGCGTCATGTCCCAAGCCCCATCGGGGCGAAATGTATCAAGCCCGCAGGAGCGCAATGCATCGAGCACCGTAGGTGCGTCATGTCCCAAGCCCCATCGGGGCGCAGGGCATTTTTTGTAGGTTAAACGACAATTTCCAAAATGAAGGGTAGGATTAGCCACAACCCTGCCATGCCCATTCAGAACATCAAAGAAAATGAGGAGTGCAAATAAGTTGTCGAATGGTACAAATTACAGTTATGTTAAACCAGCGTATGGATGAACTATCTTCCCCAAATGTGTTTCTCTTCTACCGCCAGTTTTTCAGCAGGTATCGCCTTGACTGCTGTGGGTGCTTATACCCTGAAAAATGCCCAATCCAACTACGAACGTCCTTTTGCATCAATCCCTTTGCTCTTTGGCATTCAACAAATTCTCGAGGGCTTTGTTTGGCTTGGCCTTCAAGGTCAATTCGGTGGACCTCAAGAACTGCAATCTTTTGTCTATCTGTTTCTCTTCATTGCACAAGTGCTATGGCCATTTTGGGTGCCACTTTCCATTATACAACTTGAAAAGAAGGGCGACGTCAATGCCATTGAAAAGAGCTTGCTTGGATTGGGATTGGCGTTATCCATCTATTTGGGCTATTGCTTGTTTCATTTTCCGGTGTCCGCCAAGATCGAAGAGCACCACATTCTCTACTTGCAGGATTATCCGAAAACGATTTCTCTCTTCTCAGGCATAGTCTATACAGTTGTGACCATATTGCCTCCCTTCTTTTCTAAAATAAAATACATGTGGGCGCTGGGATCATTGATTCTACTTTCTTATGGAGTAACTGCTATTTTCTATGAAGGATTTGTAGTGTCTGTATGGTGTTTCTTTGCGTCCATCATCAGTGTCGCAGTGTGGGCGGTTCTTCGTGAAGTGAAACGTGAAAGGTTTGTCTAGTAGGATTCAAAAAAAAAGGGACCGAAGTCCCTTTTTTAATACGTTAGAAATTATTTCTTCTTTTTCTTAGGGGTGGGAGCGGGTGCAGGCGCCGGAGTTGGCTCCACATTTACGGGCATCTCCAACTTCTTTTCCTCAACTACTGGTGTGTGGTAATAAGTCAACTCATCTACGATGTTCTTTCCTCCCATCAACTTGTCTACAATAAACAATACATAACGAATGTCTACGCAAATGGTGCGTTGTAGGTCTTTTTCATAAGCGATGTCACCGCTCATGGCTTCCCAGTTGCCATCGAAAGCCAATCCAATCCAGTTACCATTTGCATCCATTACGGGACTTCCAGAGTTTCCTCCAGTGATGTCCAAGTCGCCAATGAAACATGTAACCATTTCGCCTTTCTCGTTGGCATATGGACCAAAATCTTTGTTCTTGATCAATTCAACCAATTTGTCTGGAACCACAAACTCTGGATTGCTGTTGTCCCATTTTTCCATGATACCGTTGGTAGTGGTGTAGTAATCGTAAATCAAAGCGTCAGCAGCTTTGTAGTTTTTGATTTTACCATAGGTAACGCGCATCGTGCTGTTGGCATCTGGAGCCAATTGACGCGTTTCCATTTTGCGGTATCCAGCAACAAACTCGCGATATCCTTTGTTGAATTTACCAATTGGGTTCAATGCACGGATTCCATCTACATAAGTCGCAGATAGCGCACCAATGGTTAATCCCAAATCTTTATCAATCATTTTTTGAGATGGCTTCGCAAAGAATTTTTCCAATGCAGATGTATTCATGGCCATCGATGTAGCGAAAATTTGAGCAGCAAGTTTGTTTATATCGCCTTTGAATTTTTTAGCCAAAATGTCTTTCATCCAAGATGGATGTTGGTCAGCACCTACGTTCAACATGAACAATTTGGTCAATTCAACAAATACGGCTTCGTCTACTTTAGCATTGTATTCACCATGAAAAGCTTTGTCTTCAGCCAGAATTTCATTTTTCAATTCTTCTTTTTTAGCTGCATCTGTTTCAGCCAAGTAAGCAGCCAATTGTGCGTTTAGGCCAACGGCATGTCCCATGAATTCAGCTCCACCGGTTAAACAAAGACCTGCGTAGGTTGCTTTTACAACTTGACTATCCCATTCGTTGTGGTATTCTTGAATGGTGTTCAATGCATTGCCATATTTGGCTTTGCGAGTAGGATCACCCAATTTGTCTCCTTCTGCAATCCATTGTGTGAAGTTGGTTTCAATGGCAGCTTTTTTGGATTTTACATCCAATTTCTTCAATCCTTGTGTTTGACCGATGTAATATTTCCATGTGTTAGCGATGCTAGCATATTTGGCAGCATACATCAAACGGATGGTAGGGTCTTCATCCATAAATTTCTTCCAAGTCTCTAACTTGGTACCGAAACTTTCAATCAATGCTGGATTACGTCCAGAGATGGCTTGGTTGATTCCATATGAAGTCAAGTAGCGACTGGTGCGACCAGGATAACCCATGATCATGGCGTAGTCTCCTTCTTTAACACCTTCCATATTGGTTTTCAAATGGTACTTTGGAGAGTAAGGCTTGTTGCTTACACTATATGGTGCTGGCTCATTTTTATCATTCGCGTAAATACGTATCATGCTGAAGTCTCCAGTATGACGTGGCCACATCCAGTTGTCTGTATCACCACCAAATTTTCCAACGCTCTCAGGAGGGTTACCCACCAAGCGAATATCAGTGTAGGTCTGGTATACGAAAAGATAAAACTCATTACCGTAGAAAAACGATTTTACTTCTGGCTCATACTTTCCATTTTCTTTGTTGCGTCCAGCAATTTCGCGGGTCTTGGCAGCAATGGCTTTGTCGCGCTCTGCTTCTGACATCCCTTCTGTCACCACTCCCAATACCTCAGATGTTACATCTTCGACACGAATCAAAAATGAAATCGCGAAGTTGGGGATGGGCAATTCTTCAGCGAAGCTCTTAGCACAAAATCCATCTTGCAAATAATTCTTGTCTACAGTTGACAAGGTTTGAATACCATCATAAGCGCAATGGTGATTGGTAAATACCAATCCCTTGTCACTGACAACTTCTCCTGTGCATCCACCATAGTTCAAACGAACGATAGCGTCCTTCAAACAAGCTTGGTTGATGCTGTAGATTTCTTCTTGGGTCAATTTCAAACCCATGTTATTCATTTCGGCGTGCTGAATGCGATTCAGCAAAGCCACGACCCACATGCCTTCCGTGGCACTGGCAATTAACGACAACGATACTGCGATCGTGGTCATCCATAGTTTTAACTTATTCATGATTATTATTCGAATTGATTTGATTCCATTGTGTTTTTGAAATCTCTTGATCTAGCCAAGATGCCAAATCTTTGAGATTTTGAGGGGTTTGGTAACGACACTTGACTGTGTGCAAATTGTTACCAAGTGTATATCCAATGTATGTGCTTGGAAGATCGGTTACTTGGGGATTATCAAAAATCTTGGGCAATTTGTAAAAGTCCAAGGCTTGCATTTTACTTTCCAATTGTCCCAATAAGTCAGCGTCCCAATTTGCTTTGTAATCGCCAATCATTTCTACATGTTGTCTGCCGTTGTAATAAACTTCACCATCCATTTTGACCACCATGGTGAAAGTAGGACATGCGCCAAAGCAAGGAGTTCTTTTGTACAACAACAAGGTATCGTGCAAGTCAGAAGAGGGTTGTAAATAACGTTCGAACGCATGAGGGCTTTGGTTGCCTTCATTTCTTGGAAGACGCCCGCTTCGCAAACAACCTGCGATGGTTAAGGCAATAAAAAGAACTGAAAGGAAAAGGATATTTCTTTTCATTATTTCAATTTTTTCTTTTGGTCTTCCAACTTCTTCTTTTGTGCATTTTGCATCTCTTCTAGTTTTTGTTGGAAACTAGATTTTTTGTTGGGCTTCTTTTTGTTGTCTTCAATTTTAGAACGTATCTCATCTTCGTTAATGAAATACTTGCGAATGGCCCACATCTGACCAATGCTCATTACGTTGGCGACAAAATAATACATGGTCAATCCAGAAGGCATGCTGTTAAAGAAGAACAACATCATGAATGTGAAAAGATTCATCATGACATTCATGTTCGGCATTCCAGGTTGCGTCATGGTGGGTTGAGAACTCATGCTCATTCGTGTGTAAACGAAAGTAGAAGCGGTCATTAACAAAGTGAATAAGCTCACGTGATTACCATAAAATGGAACGTCAAAAGGAAGATTCAAAATGGAGTCGTATGCCGCCAAATCTTCAGCCCACAAGAAGGATTGACCGCGCAATGCAATCTCTGCAGGGAAGAAGCGGAACATCGCATACAACACAGGCATCTGAATCAATACAGGAATACAACCCGCAAATGGATTCACGCCGGTTTGTTTGTACAAAGCCATGGTAGCACTTTGCTTTTCCATGGGGTCTTTGCCTTCAAACTTTTTATTCAACTCATCAATCTCTGGTTTGATAGCGCGCATTTTAGCGCCATTCAATAAGTTCTTCCAAGTGATGGGGAACAATACCATTTTGATAATCAAAGTGACAATTAAAATGATGATACCGAAACTACCAATCCATGATGAAAGCAACCAGAACAAAGGACGAATGGCATACTTGTTCACCCAGCCAATGATTCCCCATCCGTAATCAATGATGTGATCAAATTGGTTGATCTCAGTTGAAGCAAGTAAGGTTTGTTCATTGGGACCAAAGAAGAAATCCAATTGCGCTTGCCCCGTAGACAAGTCTATTGGCAATTCAGCTCTGAAAACTTTGGTGTGCAGGGTGTCTTCCTCCGGTGTGATAACATTCAATTTGGCGTTTTCCAAAAATCCATTTGGAGATATGACAGCTGCAGTAAAATAGTTTTGCTTGAATGCTGCCCAGTTCAATCTGTTCTCAACAATTTTCTCATCACCTCCGTTCTCACTCAAGTAATCTCTATCCTTGTCCATTTCAGTGAAGAATACAGAAGAGCGACTGCGTTCAGCTTGAATTCCTTTCTCGTTGTGCATTCCAGCTGTTTGCCAGTGCAATTGAAAACTGCCCGCTTGCTGATTCCAAGTGTTTTGAAGTCCTTGATTGGCAATGAAACACTGAACCATGTTGGCATCTGGTGCCAATTTGTAAGTGACTTGGAATTTCTTTCCTTCGCCATTGTTCAGTTCCAACTGGACACTTTTTACACCTTGTGCATCTGTGGAAACCTCAGTGGCTTTAAATACAAACTGCCAAGATCCTTGTTGACCTTTCTTGCTGTCATTCCAGGTCCAAAGCATTTGCTGCGTTTGGGCATCCCAAAATTGGATGTTCTTTTTACCCCAATAAGTCTTGTAATGCTCGTCTTTTAATTCGACATTTTGGATAACAGCCCCTTGGTGGTTGATGGTTACTTTGATTTTACCATTTTCTAAAATGGATTGTGAAGGCTTCAATTGCGCTTGCGCTCCAAAAACACCGAACTGATTTATTTTTTGCTGTTGGTCAATGTTTGAGGAAACATTGGCTACTGCTGTATTGGAAGTTGCAGGAGTTTTTTCAGGTGTCGTAACGGCTGCTGGCTTGGCCAATTCTTGTTTGGCTGCTTCTTCGGCTTCCTTGGCATTGTACCAAGAAACACCAAAGGCCAAAGCCAACATCAATACCAAACCTAAAATCGTGTTTTTATTAAAATCCATCTTGTTAAATAATAGGGGGCAAAAGTCGTAATCTTCGGGCCATGGAACAACTTTTTTGTTCAACTTTGTGACCCTATTTGCAAAACTTGACAAAGCGCACCCCATATTGGACATTGGCATTGGTGATTCTCCTGATTTTATCTGGTGGAATTCTCTCGATTTTATGGGGATCCGCAGGTTGGGCGTGGGAGAATTCAGAAGTTGATTTTTGGGAATTGTTCGTTCAAATTCGTCTTCCCCGAACAGGGCTTGCCATCCTAGGAGGAGGGGCACTGGCAATGGCGGGTTATTGGATGCAATTGTTATTTCGTAATCCATTGGCGAGTCCATCTATTTTGGGTGTCACCAACGGCGCTTCTATGGGGGTGTCATTTGTAACAATGGGACTTGCTTTTTTAAACCTACCGCTGCGGCCTGATGCCATGATGCTGGCTTCTTTACTCGGGGCGTTATTGATTTTGGTTTTGCTTTTCGTTGTCCGGTGGCGTGTACAATCTCTTACAGGATTATTAATCTTTGGCGTAATGACAGGCCATTTGGCGGGTGCGATTGAGTCAATTTTTCAACGTTGGACAGAACGGGGCAATTTGTCTGGATTGGTTTATTGGTCGATGGGTTCATTTGACCAAGGTCAGCCTTCTCACTTGTTGTATTTAACTTTGGGCTTATTCATCACGATTGTTTTGATGTGGCGCTCGTCAAAGGCATTGGATGCTTGGTCTCTGGGAGATGAAGCTGCAAGATCACTTGGAATTTCACTCGGAAAGATTTCTGTGTTGTTGATGATTTCTGCAGGAACGCTTACTGCAATGGTTACTGCAATAGCGGGTCCCATTGCTTTTATTGGTCTTGCAAGTTCACACATAGCGCGCTTGTGGTGGCCTGCTCGAAATTACAAGAGACTCTGGATACCTGTGCTGTTAACCGGAATGACCATTGCGATTTTTTGCGATTTAATAAGCCGTTGGTCGGGAATTCCTATCAATGCGGTTACTTCACTTATTGGAGCTCCATGGGTGATGTTTTGGATACTTAAAAATAAAAACCATGTCTTCTGATCAGATGTTCTCATCTCTTGCTTTTGATATGAAAGTAGGACATCGTCAAATTGCGGTGCCTCGATTGGACATTGCACCTGGGCAAGTTGTTGGAATTGCAGGAAGGAATGGAGCGGGTAAAACGGTATTGTTGAGACATTGGATGGGTTGGATCGACAAGTCACCAATGCAGAAAATGGGACTATGGTTAGATCCCAATCTATCCATGGGTTGGCTTAATACCCGCAGAGAGCCATTTGCAGATTTGTGGGTGGAGGATGTGGTTGCCTTGGGTGTAAAAGGTGATTTTGACTTGAATCGTTTTGAGCAGGTTCTCTTTGATATGGAACTACTCAGCATTCGTCATCAAAGCATGAACACCATAAGTGATGGCGAGTGGATGCGAATGATGATGGCTCGGGTAATGTTGCAAGAGCCTGCGCTAATATTAATGGACGAGCCTACAGCACACTTGGACTTTTTTTACAAATCGTATTGGACGAAATGGATTACCAATTTGTCCCAAAATGGTGTGACAATCATTTGCGCTTCACATGATGAGTCGTGGCTGAAAACAACGGACATGATCATTGGGGTGAACGAAAAAGAAGTTCAGCTTTACAGCCCAATTGACTTTACTTTTGAGTCGTTAAAAAATGTGCACGTTCCAATAAAATGAATCTACTTACGTACTTTAGAATTATGAAAAAATGGTTATTTATTGCTTCTTGTTTCCTCATAGCAGGAAATGTAGAAGCGCAGAAACAAGAGAAGTTGGTTCAGTCAAAACCCACAGAGGTGGTTGTATTTGCTTCCGGCGCACAAGTGAGCCATCAAACTTCTGTTTCATTGAAATCAGGTGAGAATATTATTCGAGTAACTGGATTGCCTGCCTCTTTGGATCCCAATTCCATTCAGGTAAAAGGAAGCGGTGCTTATACCATAATGTCCACCAAGCACCAAGTGGTGTATGGAGATAATATGACGTCCCCTCGCGTTAAGCAACTACAAGACAGTTTGGAAGAATTGCAATTCAAGGTTGCGGAAATCAACGTTCAGCGAGATTTGATTCAGCAAGAAAAGAACTTGCTCTTGGCCAATTATTCCATCAAAGGAGCAAATAGTGTCATCACTGCAGAGGACATTACAGAAGTTGCCGATATGGTCAAGGAACGCCTCAAGGCTTCAGGATATAAGTTGATTGAACTAAATACAAAGGATGGTCAATTGCAAAGAACCATTCAGGCATTGAATCAGCGCTTGTCAAACATTCAAGCCAACAGTGCCAACAATCCAAGTGTGATTGATTTGGTATTGTTGACCAAATCAGAAGGAAAAGCAGATATCCGTTTTTCATATTTCGTTCCCAATGCCGGATGGACCCCAACATATGATTTGAGAGCTGACGACATCAGTTCACCCATTGATTTTTCATACAAAGCGCAAGTATATCAGAGTACGGGATTGGATTGGGAAGATGTTAAACTTACCATTAGCACTGGCAATCCAAGTGTATCCGGCAATTTGCCCGTACTTTACCCTTGGTGGTTGAATATGTATGATCCCGCTCAATTGCAATATAAAGCTGAGGATAGAAAAATGAAATACCGCCAATTGGAACAAGCTCCTGCTGCTATGCAGTCAAGATCGGATGATGGATTTGCGACACAAGGAAGTTTCTACAATGGATTACAAACCAGCGCGAGTTATACCCAAACCAACAGCAATACTGTCAACACTGAGTTTTCTATTTCTATTCCTTACGACATTCCATCAGACAATCAACCTGTAGAAGTGGTGATGCAACATGAGAGTTTCAAAGCAGAATACAAATACATGTGTGTTCCGAAATTGGACCCAAGTGCTTATTTGATGGCTTCGATGACCAATTGGGCGCAATACGGATTAATGCCAGGACAAAGCAATATTTATTTCAAAGGCACTTACGTTGGGCAAGGGTTCATTGATCCAGCTTTGGCCAATGATACTTTGCAGGTCAACATGGGTAGAGACAATTCTGTGGTTGTAAGAAAAGATTTGGTCAAGGATTTTTGTAAGAACGGCAATTGGGCTGGAAAGAAATGGGTAACCAAGGCTTACAAGATATCAGTGAAGAATCAGAAATCGGTTGGGATAAAAATTGAAATCATCGATCAATTGCCTAAGTCCAACAGCGGTGACGTTGAGGTGGTAACAGAAGAGGTTTCAGGAGCGAAACAAGATTTGGAAAAAGGAGAGCTTCGTTGGATTTTAGACCTCAACGCGGGGCAGACAGAAGAGCGTGTGATGCGTTTTACAGTCAAGTATCCCAAGAAATTTGTTGTCGATCTATAATTCATAGAACTGATAAAGAAAGCCTTCCGATTGGAAGGCTTTTTTATTATTGGAAGTAATTGGTAAAATAGACTTCCTATTTTTCAATCAATTTTTTTGGAGAGGCTTGGGGGTGGTAAAAATATTTCCGAACGGCGATTTCGGATATGTGCATGGCATCCAAGAACATTTCCGGTTCAACGTCCATGAATGGAGATTGACTGGCAAAGCTTCCTATAAAATGCAGATCACCGCAGTTTTGCCTAAAGCGTTTTTCTGTTTCAATGATATTTAGAATTCTTGGGTCTTTCGAATATGCTTCATATAGCTTGGGATGAAAGGGAGACAAATAGATGGTTGTGGGATGCAATTGGCTCACCTCGTGATAGAATTGAAATACTTTTAAAAGGTATTCCTCATCAATGGTATAGAAATCCCGAATCTTATGGTAAAGATTTTTGATGGAGATGTTTAAATTTTTTATTCGCTTTTCTTCACCATGTGATTTTTGTTTGATGCTTCCATCTTTGAAAATGATGTGAGAAGTGCTAGAATCAGGGGAACATGCTAGGGGTGTATAGCTCATCGAAGGCATGATGGACATAAGGTCCGATTTGTCAAATCTCAGCAGCGCGATATGTTTCAACCCTTCTTGAACGTTGTTTTGAAAATTAAATCGATTGTGTCGGTTGTCATTGGAGGTATTGGCATACCAAGGATTAAAGTCCAAATGCAAAGAGTCGAAGCTTATTTTTTTCTCTTTTACGAGTCGAAGGATGATTTCTAAATCTTCAAATGAGCTACCGGAAACGCCCAAGTTTAAAGTATTCTTGAATCCCGTATATTTTCCCAATTGCATCACCCTTGAAGATCCAATGACGAGGTGAGTGAAATGTTGGCCAGCTGAGTATTGCAAACGATGAATAACCGCACGTCTTTCATCGCAAGGGGAATTCTGTATGGTTAGATCATTGAGGATTGATGCTTGTATAAATAACTTGGCAGCCCTATCGGTGATATTGTTTTCTTTTGAAAAGTAGAAAATTACACCTGCGGATCCATAAAGGACAAATCCAAAAACAAGCAGGGTGATCAATAATCTCTTCATGCGCTTAGCGCAACGAAAATAACAAATCGAGGTAAACCCAGTGTGAAATAAAATTGAGGATAAAAAAAAACCTCAGGAATTCCTGAGGTTTTTGAGTAGCCCGTAGGGGAATCGAACCCCTGTTTACAGAATGAAAATCTGCTGTCCTAACCCCTAGACGAACGGGCCATCGTTCGCTTTAGCGGGTGCAAATATACAAATGATTCTTTTGGAGGCAAATTTTTTTTTGAATTTCTTTAAAAAAAATCACTTTTTTCTTTTGGCAAGCTCTTCTTTGATAAAATCCTCGGCTTTACTTCGTACGATCAACCGTGAAACCACACGACCTTCTTTATCTAGTGCAATGAGCGTCGGAGTAGATGGAACGGGGTAGTGCTGGTTGAACTCCTTTCTAACCGCAAAACTCAAGAATACATCTTTCCATGGTTGGGGGTGGGCCTTCACATAATTGCTCCAGTCTTCTTGTGTTTTGTCGATGGAAATGGCATACACCTCCAATCCTTGCCCGTGGTAACGATCGTAGATGTCTTTCAATACTGGCTTGAACTCCTCACAATGGTTGCAACTGCTTTTCCAAAAGAGTATCAAGGTTAATTCATTTTTCTTACATGTTTCTAAAAGCGAAATGTTTTTACCATTGATGTCAGGCAATGTCAGAGGAAAGGCTTTTTTTCCTGGCTCAACTTCCTTGAGGGTCTTCACCAATTGCTCTGTTTGACTATTACCGTCTGCATGCTCTGTGCAATCTTGGGCGTAATGGGTCAATAAATGGGTCAATCCTTCCTCATTCTTGTAACCCAACATTTTGTCCAATAAATATTTAAACAGGAATTGATCTACCTCTTCTAAACCTCCAGAACGCGTCATTACGCCATCGATGAAATCAATCGAGTAGTTCGGGTTTTTATCATTTTGAAAATGTTTGAAGTACCGCTCCAAAGAACGAACGAATAAGTTGTGATTCAATGCGCCCGTTTCATAATAAGGCAATTTACTAATGCCAAACTTGGCATAAAACAAGCTGTCGTTCAAACCTTCTGTTTTGTCTGCATTGTAATCTTCACTCATGGGTTGATAAACCAAATCACTCACAATGTCACCCACAAAGGTGCCTTTGTTTTCGGCGGCTATTTTTCTGGAAAGTTGATTCAACCTCCTTTGAGATTCGATTAGTTTTTCCTTTTGCTGGGGTTTTTGGAGACGGAGCGCGTCGTATTCAATGAACGCTGACATCAAAGGATGATAGAGTGCGTTTTCTATGGAGTTGTTAACGACCAATGGATTACCCGACATGCTATTGTAATCAATAACAAACTCGTAGTTGGATGGCTCTCCTTTTTTTGAGATCAAAATAAAGTCAGACCAAGTTGTTCCATTTTTTCCAGTTGGGAATCGGAATCGGTATTGACCTTGCACTGTTGGAACGAAAATAAAACTCACATTTCCTTTTCCATCAAGGGCTTTCATTTCAACTTGCTTCCATTCTTGACCGTAGATGTACTCAAAAATGACTTTGGTGCCGGGGTTGGGAACTTGGTTGAATTGAGCCCTGACCGTAACTTCTTGTGAGAAGGATTTAGCAAATAAGCCAATGCCTAAGGTCAGTAGTAAAAATAATTTCAATGAGATTCTCATGTCGTGCGCTCTTCAATCTTCTTGCCAAAAAAAAAGAGGGATTAATTCCCTCCGTTTACTTCATATTCGTTGTTGCCAACAGTTACAGTAAATCCATTGTTGCATTCACCGGTTCCCCAGTCGATGATTCTATTGGCACCTTCCTCAGGTTGAATAGACATTACACCTTGCACCAACCAAGCACATCCCACTTTTGCTACCAAATCTTCATCAATGTTCATGTCGTACGATACGCCATTTCTGTTCACACCTTGACCAGAACCTGTAATGTGGTACACGTCGTCCCAAATGTTGATCGGTGTGTTGTAACCATCCGTCCAAGTTCTAATGCGATCCCCACTCCATGAAGCCGTCCATTCACCATTGGGCGCGGTGATTTGTGCTTCAACACTAACGGAAAAATAGGGCTGTCCATTGTTGTTCAAACCTTCATTGACCAGTGTCTTGTGACCGTTGATGGAATACCCATCTATGCTGAAGTTTTCAGGAGTGATGGTAATAACTGTACCGGCCGTTCTGTATCGACCAGTGTATGTGATATTGAGAATTCCCTTTCTAACTCGTCCATCATTACTGGCGCAATCATCTTGTCCAAAATCTACCATGATGCTTTTGATAGCAGAAGTGGTGTCAATCACAATGTTGTCTACACAGCTATTGTCGAAGAGCTTGATGCCAGGTGTTTCAGAAGAGATTTGATCCACGGTTTTAAACATGTCATCCAACAACCCTTCGATTTGATTATGATCTTTGGATGTGGTCATGTCTCGTTTCTCTCTCCATTTGCCGCATGACACAAGAAGCAATGCTGCAGAGACAGTTAAAATCAAAGTCTTTTTCATAAACAGGTTTCGTTTGAAGTAAATTTAAGCAAGAATTGGATAGACATTATTTTTTTTCCTGCTTGGCCTTTTTTGTGCGTTTGGCTTTCTTCACTCTCTTTTTTTCGTTTTCTTTTTTCTCGGCCTTGTGGCGTTTGTGTTTTTTTTCAAGGTCCAATAGATGTTTGGTTCTGTCTTCGCCAAGAAAGTCGTAACAATTTTTGATGTATTGCTCATGATTTTTAATCATGTCAATTTTAATGCGATTGGCTTCTTCAAAGGATTTATTGAACTCCTTTTTTCCTTTTGACAATTTTAAATCTTCTTGTGCTTTTTTCAGTTGTAGGCGGTAGTTCTCTTGCTTGGATTCAAAGTTGTCGTGCAATGGCCAAAATTTCGCAGTTTCTTCTGAACTTAGTGCTAGCTCTTTGTTCACACGCTCTATTTTTTTCTGCTTTGGATCTTCTGGTTTGTTGTCATTTTTTTGCTGTCCAATCATCGAAGTGGTCACGAGCAAAGCCAAGATTAATGTCAGTTGTTTCATAGTGGTAAATTTATATCGTTCTAAATTACAGAACAAATGTGAGTTGGGTATTATTGTTTAACACCGCATTAGGATTTGAGATATTTTTTCAAATCAAGTTTAATCCTTAAGTTTGTTTCAAAGCAAAAACGATATGAAGGGTGTATATGTGATAGGTGAAATTGGTCAGAACCACAATGGTTCCGTTGACCTTGCTAAATTGATAACTGAAATAGCTGCACGCCCTATACAAGAAAATTTATTCAGCTTGTCCTTGCGTCCAATGGATGCGGTGAAAATGACCAAGCGTGATTTGAAGGAAGAGTTGTCTCAGTCACAAATGGACCGACCTTATACTTCAGCCCATTCTTTTGGTGCTACTTATGGTGAGCATCGCGCATTTTTAGAGCTTTCGGACGAAGAGCATTTTGAAGTATACAAACATGCCAAGTCACTTGGCCTTGATTTTGTCGAAACGCTATGCGCAGTTGGATGTTTGAGTATGCTTAAGCTATTCACCCCAGATAAATTGAAAGTAGCGTCAAGGGATTTGACCAACTTGCCCTTGTTGCAAGCTTTGGCAGAAACCAAGATTCCGATTATTCTTTCTACAGGTATGGCAGGTAAGAAGGAGTTGGATGATGCACTAGCTGTGATTGTCAAATACCACAACGATATTTCCATTTTGCATTGTGTATCTGAGTATCCAACACGACCTGCAAACGTGAATTTAAATACCATCAAGTTTTTGCAAAAAAACTATGGTCAATACTTGATTGGTTATTCTGATCATACCATTGGAATTGCCACGCCAGTTGCCGCTGTTGCGATGGGTGCTCAAATCATTGAGAAGCACATTACGTTAGATCGAAATATGAAAGGTACCGATCAAGCGGGTTCTCTCGGTATTGATGGTATGAACAGAATGATGCGTGACATCAGAATGTTGGAGATGCAATTTGGCGTTGAAGATATTTTTATTTCGGAAGGTGTATCCGCGGCCAAAGAAAAGTTGGAACGCTCTATTGCGACCAAGCGGGAGATGAAGGCTGGAGAAACAATTACTGAAAGTGATTTGCACATGTTATCTCCAGGAGATGGATTCAAATGGGCAGATTTGAATAAAGTGGTTGGTCAGGTTTTAAATCAAGATATTCCTGCTGATGAGATTATTTATCAATCGATGTTCAAATGATGAAATTACCCAAAGTTGTTTTTACCGATATAGATGGTGTGTGGACGGATGGCGGCATGTACTATGATCAAACGGGTAATGAATGGAAAAAATTTAATACCCGTGATAGCGCGGGTGTTTTATTCCTTAATCACTTGGGGATTCTCTTGGTCGTGTTGACAGGCGAGGATACACAGATTATGAAAAATCGTGCTGCCAAATTGAAATTGGAGCATGTCTTTCACGGTGTAAAGAACAAAGTTGAAGTTGCCGAAAAATTTTGTCAAGATCGTAACATCGAATGGAACGAGACCGCTTTCATTGGCGACGATCTTTTGGATTTGAAATTGCTTAAAATAGTTGGATTTTCTTCTTGTCCACAGGATGCAGCCGACTATACAAAATCAATTGTTGATTTTGTTACCCCCTCCAATGGCGGCGATGGGGCTTTTCGTGATTTCGTTGAAGAGATTCTAAAGCTGGCAGATTGTCATCAGCAAGTAATTGATCAGTGGATGTGACATGTTTGATTTTCGCACTCATCTTCAAATTCAATTTGTATTTTTAAAGGTACTGTTTCCAACTTTTTTCCGGTCTAAAGAGACATTCTATTGGGCAAAGCACAAGTTGTTTCATGGACATACTTTTCGTGTTACAGGAGCTTTGGCTGAGCGAGACTATTTGGCTTCTTTTCGTTATACCAAGAGGTCATTAGATTTGATTTGGAGTCAACGTGAAAATGGTGTCTCCCTCAATAGAACGACCTTTTATTGTCACAAAGAGAAGCAGAAAACTGATTTGATTCCATATCTAGAATTTGTTCTTAAGGATAATTTTCAGGCGGGACTGTATAGGGATACTATGCGAATTGATTTATCATTTTCTTGGAAAGTATTGATGACGATTCAATTGCTGTTCTTGGGCCCGTTTTTTCTTTTGGCAACTTTGTTTAGTACAAAAAAATCTACCATTGCTTTGGTCATGCTGCAATGGACAGAGAACAATATCATGGCGCAATGCTTTAGGAAGAACAATGTTCATCGCGTATTTCTTTTCGGTGGATATGAGAATGACGAAGGACTGACTGGATTGATTTGTGAGCGGATAAATGTTCAATTGATATTGGTCCCATCAGCCAATCCCATTAAGAACTTTTATAAGCAGGTTATCGCCCATGGTTTTGTATTTACATCGCCTTTTCAAAGGAAGGAACATGTTGATTTAAAAAGGGAATGGAACGTCACAGAATTGATGGATTGGCCCTTACCTGTTGTGAAAAAGTTATTGCCTTACACCAAAAGCAAGGAAGCCAATTGTCATCGAATTGCATTCATGTCTAGAGGAGTGTGGCTGCGGAAATTGCGCGGTGTGCATGCGCAAGACAATAATAAGGATTTTGATTACGAAGAGGGTTGTATGGAAGTTTTGCGTGAATTTTTGCTCCAGAATCCTATTTATGAGCTACTCATTTTGCCTCATCCAATGGAAAGGGTAAACGAAGACTTTTGGCAAAAAACACAAGATTACTACAATGGGTATTTTGAAGGAATTCAGGTCGTATATCCCAAGGATGCTTCTATACCCCGCTATCAAATGTTTGCAGAGGCACCATTGGCCGGGGCTTCCGTCAGTAGT
>JBDLUK010000120.1:0-3535 GCA_039805365.1 Bacteroidota bacterium
CAGGAGCAAAGATGTGCCGCCTTTGAAACCCTTCTTTATCAAAAACTACTCCTTCACCACGCTCGAGTAGACAGTGTCGAGGTTACTGAATCTGATGTTAATGCACAAGTAGAGCGTCGAATCGAATATTTTGTTCAAATGCTTGGTTCCGAAGAAGCTTTTGAGCAGTATTACGGAAAAAGTATTTCCCTATTAAAAGAAGATTTCTTTGATATGGTGATGGAGCAAATGTTGGTTGAAAGAGAGCAACAAGAAGTAACCAAAGGTGTTGTGACAACTCCAGCCGATGTTTTAAAGTATTACAAAAATCAACCTTCAGATTCTATTCCTCTAATTCCTGAACAAATTGCATTTTCCAAAATTGAGTTTTCTCCTAAGATCAAAGAAAGAGAAATCAACCGTGTCATTCATTTCTTAGATTCACTTCGTGCAGATATTGCGGCTGGTAGATCTTCTATGACACTGCAAGCTGCCAAATGGAGTGAGGATCCAGGATCTCGATACAAAGGAGGTTGTTATCCCTTGCAACGAAGAGGAACCTTTGTTCCTGAATACGAAGCTGCCGTTTATAGCACTGACGAAGGGAAATTCACCCCTGTATTCAAAAGTGACTTCGGGTATCACTTTGTCAAAGTAGTTGAGAAGAGAGGTGACTTTTACGAAAGCTGTCACATATTGATGACACCGAAGGTTTTGGACAAAGATTTAGATGTCGCACATACTTTGGCAGACTCTGTTTATGCCAATATTCAACAAAACAAAATCGATTTTAAATCCGCCGCTCGCCAATACTCCACTGACGAAGATTCTAAAAATCAAGAGGGACAAGTACTAAGTCCAAGTACAGGTGGATTACGTCATGAAATTGGAAGCATTCAACCTGAAATCAATTTGCTTTTAAGTCGATTGAAACCCGGTGAGATGACTGAACCTGTTTTGAACACAACAGAAGACGGAGCCAAAAGCTATGTGATTTATCGATTGGATGAAAGAATCAATGCTCACAGAGCCAACATGGATTTGGATTACGAGATATTTCAAAATGCAGCTTCCGCTGCGGCTAAAAGCACAGCAACAGATCAATGGGTCAAATCGAAATTAAATAGAACCTATGTTCAAATCGATGACTCATTCAAAGGAAACTGCGAATTTGAATTTGGTTGGATCGAAAAAAAATAAGACATGACTGAAGTAGAAAAATTAGAAAGACTGAAAACTCAGTATGCCGCGCTTCAACAAGAAGTTGGAAAAGCAATTGTAGGTCAAGATGAAGTTGTAAAATATGTATTGATCTCGATTTTCAGCAATGGACATTGTCTATTGGTTGGTGTTCCTGGTCTTGCAAAAACCCTTTTGGTTAATTCCATTGCTCAATCATTGGGACTCGATTTCAAACGAATTCAGTTCACACCCGACTTGATGCCCAGTGACATTATTGGCGCAGAAATTTTAGATGAACAACGACAATTCAAATTCATTCAAGGCCCTATCTTTTCAAATATAATTTTGGCAGATGAGATCAACAGAACCCCGCCAAAAACACAATCGGCGCTGTTAGAGGCGATGCAAGAAAGAAAGGTCACGGCTTCAGGAAAATCCATGACCCTTCCATCTCCGTTCTTTGTATTGGCTACCCAAAACCCCATTGAACAAGAAGGTACATATCCCCTTCCAGAAGCGCAGTTGGACAGATTCATGTTCAACATTTGGGTAAACTATCCAAGCATTCAAGAAGAAATCGATATTGTAAAAGCTACCACAGATAATAGAAAAGTATCGATTCAGCCCGTCATTACTCAAGAAGAAATTCTTTCTTACCAACAAGTAATCAGACAAATGCCCGTAGCCGATAATGTGGTTGAATACGCTGTGAAATTGGTGAACAAAACCCGTCCTGAAGGAGAACTTGCTCCAGATTGGGTGAAGAAAAACATTTCTTGGGGCGCTGGTCCTAGAGCTTCACAACATCTTATTGTTGGCGCAAAATGCCATGCCGCTTTGAATGGTAAATTCTCGCCAGATATTGATGATGTCCGTGCAGTTGCACTTCCCATTTTGCGTCATCGCGTAGTAAGAAATTACAAAGCAGAAGCTGAAGGATTGACAATCGAAAAAATTGTAGCTCAATTGTTGTAACATGAAAAAAAGTTGGATTCATGTCGCTGAGAATAGCGACTTCCCTATTCAAAATATTCCATTTGGAATTTTCTCTACACCCAATAAAACCGCAAGACCTGGTGTCGCAATTGGCACTCAAATATTGGACTTATTGGTTTTATGGCAGAATGGATTTCTATCGACATTTCCTTTTACAGAACGTGACATCAATAATTGTGTTTTGAATGGCATGATGATGCACGGCAAAAAGGTGATGTCTGAATTGAGACTTCGCATTATTGATTTATTGACAGAAGGGAACCTCGAACTTCAAAATCACGCTTGTGTTAACGAAGCCTTTGTTCAGCAAGCAGAAGCAACCCTGCATTTGCCAGTTCACATTGGAGATTACACAGATTTTTACAGCAGTGAAGATCATGCTCGCAACGTTGGAATGATGTTCAGAGATCCCGCCAAGGCTTTGCTTCCAAATTGGAAACATTTACCTGTAGGCTATCATGGAAGATCCTCTACCATCGTTACTTCAGGTACACCTATAAAACGTCCAAAAGGGCAAACCAATGCCTCAGATGAAACACAACCTGTTTTTCAATCTACTCAGCAATTGGACTTTGAATTAGAAATGGCCTTTGTCACTTTTCAAGGGAAGCCCATGGGAGATTCAATATCTACCTCAGAAGCCAAAGATTACATTTTTGGTTTTGTTGTTTTCAATGATTGGAGCGCAAGAGATATTCAGCGTTGGGAATATGTGCCCTTAGGTCCATTCTTAGCTAAAAACTTCGGATCAACCATATCTCCTTGGATCGTTACATTGGATGCTCTTGAAGAATTCCACATTGCTGGACCTACACAAGACCCAGAAGTCCTTTCATACCTTAAGTACGACGGCCATTACAACGTTGACATCCAACTTTCCGTTGGCATTCAACCTGAAAATGGTGAAGAAACAATTGTATCCGAAAGCAATTACAAATACATGTATTGGAATTATGCCCAACAATTGGCGCATCACACCGTTGGCGGTTGTGCTATACGAGTAGGCGACATGATGGCTTCAGGAACTATTTCAGGTCCTCACAAAGGTTCTTATGGCTCTATGTTGGAAATTGCATGGAAAGGAACACAACCTGCGACACTTGCAGATGGTACAGAACGTAAGTTCATTCAAAATGGAGACACCGTAAAAATGCGGGCCTTTTCACAAGGCAAAGGATATCGCATTGGTTTCGGGAGCTGCGAAGGAAAAATCATTGAATAAAAAAAGGCGGTAATAACCGCCTTTTTTCTTGGTTCAAAAACTTATTCCTTGTTCATCATTTGCCACAGGGTATCCTTGAGTTGATCGATATTCATTTGCGTTACCGCACTAATGAATACCGTATTCAAATCCTTGGGCAACAATTCTCGCATTTCA
>JBDLUK010000121.1:0-14142 GCA_039805365.1 Bacteroidota bacterium
GATACCAAAGAATGGGGAACTGACTTTTGTGCCATTCCCGGTGGAAAAGGTGGGAAATACAAGTGGCCTACGCTTGGTGAATTGTACCTGAAATTGTTTGGCTCTCCCATGCAAGATGCGCATGACGCGGCCTACGACGTTGAAGCCACTACCCGCAGTTTCTTTTCAATGCTCGAAAGAAAAGTCATTGTTACAGCAGAAGGGAAATTGGTTGAGCAATACCAATACCAAGCTCCAGAACTTGCAGCTAGCAACTTCAACCAAGAAGTTGAAATAAAAGACCAAAAAGTAGAGCAAATTGAAGACGAGAAAATCGATGTAGCTGAAGCCGCACAATTTGTGCACCTTCATGTCCATTCTCAATTTTCAGTTCTTCAGAGCACAAGTGAAATATCATCCATAGTCAAAAAGGCATATGCTATGGATGCGCCGGCCATAGCCATAACCGAGCATGGCAATATGATGTCCGCTTTTGTGTTTAATCAAGAAGTAGAAAAAGCAAATAAAAAAAATGGCACCCAACTGAAAGCCATCATCGGATGTGAATTGAACATTTGCAAAGACCGCCTCAACAAAGAGGTTAAGGACGATGGTAACAGTACGGTACTTCTTGCTATCAGCAAAAAAGGATATCACAATCTCGCCAAACTTTCCAGCATAGCCTTTACGGAAGGATTCTATTACGTACCTCGTATCGATAAGACCACTCTTCTCGAATACAAAGAGGACTTGATTGTCACAACTGGCGGACTTTGGGGAGAAGTACCTTATTTGATTTTGAATGTTGGAGAAGAACGTGCAGAAGAAGCATTCATTTGGTGGAAAGAGAATTTTCCAGGAAACTTTTATGCTGAATTGATTCGACATGGCATTGAAGAAGAAGATGTGGTGAATGCCACATTGCTCAAGTTTTGCAAAAAACATGAGGTTCCCTATTTTGCTTCAAATAACTGCTACTATACAGAGAAATCAGAAGCGCGAGCACAAGACGCTTTGCTGTGCGTGAAAGATGGCGAATCCGTTTCTAAGCCAAAAAAATATATCGGCAAACGCGGGCGCGAATTCAGATTTGGATTTCCAAATGATGAATTTTACATCAAGACGCCAGCTGAGATGGCTGTATTATTTAAAGATCTACCTGAGGCGCTTGAAGAAACAATAAAGATTGCAGAGCGATGTGAGCATTATTCGTTGGGTCGCGATATCCTGCTTCCAAAATTTGACATTCCTGAAGAGTTCATCGATGCTGAAGATGAAAAGGATGGAAAAAAAAGAGGCGAAAATGCATTCCTGCGTCACCTCACTTTTGAAGGAGCCAAAAAGCGATACGGCACCATTACACCTGAGATTGAGGAACGTTTGGATTTTGAATTAAAAACCATTGCCCACACTGGATATCCCGGTTACTTTTTGATTGTCCAAGACTTTTGTAATAAAGCACGAGAGATGGGCGTAAGTGTAGGGCCGGGTCGCGGATCTGCCGCAGGATCCGCCGTTGCTTATTGTATTGGTATCACCAACGTCGACCCCATCAAGTACGATTTGCTCTTTGAGCGTTTTTTGAATCCTGAGCGTGTGAGCATGCCCGATATCGATATCGACTTTGATGATGAGGGTCGAGGCAAAGTAATCGAGTATGTGCGCAACAAATACTCCAAAAATGCAGTCGCACAAATTATTACTTATGGTTCCATGGCTGCCAAATCGGCAATGCGTGATTCCGGACGTGTAATGGAGCTACCGCTCAGTGATACAGACCGAATCACCAAACTTATTCCTGATAATGCCAAATTAAAAGACATTGTCAAAAAAGACCACAAAGAACTAGAAAAAGCCTACGGCAAAGAATTTTTAGAAAACGCCAAAAAACTTCAATCTCTGTCTACTGAATCTTCAGCCGAAGGTGATGTTGTAAAATTGGCTTCTATGTTAGAAGGTTCCGTTAGAAATACCGGAATCCACGCATGTGGTGTGATCATAACCCCCGGTCCTATCGATCAATTTGTTCCAGTTGCCACAGCCAAGGACAGTGACATGTGGTGTACACAATTTGACAACGACGTAGTTGAAAAAGCCGGTCTTTTGAAGATGGACTTCTTGGGATTAAAAACCTTGACCATTATAAAAAATGCACTGAAACTCATCAAAGAGCGACATGACATTGATATTGATATCGAGAACATCCCACTAGACGACCCCAAGACATTTGAGTTGTTTCAGCGTGGTGATACCGTCAGCATATTCCAGTACGAAAGTCCTGGAATGCAAAAACACTTGAAAGACTTAAAACCTACTGTTTTTGAAGACTTGATTGCAATGAACGCCTTGTACCGTCCTGGTCCAATGGAATACATTCCATCTTTCATCAAACGTAAGCACGGCATTGAGCCGATTCAATATGACTTACCAGAGATGGAAGAATACTTGAAAGACACCTACGGAATTACGGTATACCAAGAGCAGGTTATGTTGCTTTCGCAAAAACTTGCCAACTTCTCCAAGGGTCAAGCGGACAGTTTGAGAAAGGCCATGGGTAAAAAGCTCAAAGAAGAGCTGGATAAAATGAAAGGTCAATTCATGGACGGTGCGCAAAGCAATGGACACCCAAAAGACAAATTGGAAAAAATTTGGACCGACTGGGAAGCCTTTGCTAGCTATGCATTCAACAAATCGCATTCAACGTGTTATGCCTGGATTGCTTTTCAAACCGGCTATCTCAAAGCCAACTATCCTGCCGAATATATGGCCGCAGCCATGACAGGATCTTTGAGTGATTTAAAACAAGTGACTTTCTTCATTCAAGACTGCAAGAAAAACAAACTTCCCGTTTTGGGCCCAGATGTCAATGAATCAGATGCATTTTTTAATGTAAATACCAAAGGAGAAATTCGATTTGGATTGGCCGCTGTAAAAGGTGTGGGTGAAAGTGCAGTTGAAAGCATCGTTTCAGAGCGAAAAAAAGGAACCTTTGCTAGTGTCTATGATTTTATGAAACGAGTAGATGCCCGCACAAGTAACAAGCGTGTCATCGAAGGTTTGGTCATGAGCGGGGCGATGGACTCTTTTGGCATTGGACGTTCCGGATACTTTACCCCGGATGGAAAAAACGCCACTTTCATTGAGACATTGATCAAGTACAGCAATGCCTGCAGAGATGATCAAAGCAATTCAATGGCGACCTTATTTGGGGATACACAAGACAATGATATCCAAGAGCCTGCTATTCCAAACTATCAACCTTGGGATACCTTTACCCAATTGGCGCATGAAAAAGATGTCGCCGGAATCTTTTTGAGCGGTCATCCTTTGGATGATTACAAAATGGAAGTAGATAATTTTTGTTCCAAAGGAGGATTGGAATTGCTTCAAGATCTCAAACTTAATAAAGGTAGAGAATTAAAATTACCTGGAATGATCAAGAACGTGCAGCACAGAATTTCAAAAACGGGTAAACCTTTTGGATCATTTGCTCTAGAAGACTTTACAGGCACTCATGAGTTCAGCCTATTTGGCGAAGAGTACATCAAGTTAAAGTCATTCTTGAGCGACAATTACCCGGTCATACTTGTAGGGAAGATTGCAGCTCGATGGCAACGAAAAGATCAAAATGGACCTGAGGAATTGGAGTTTAAAATCAGCCGTATAGATCTACTCAGTGAAGTTAGATCCAAACTTGGACGATATTTGAACATAGCCATTCATCAAGCATTTGTAACAGACGAATTGGTTGATTTACTTGACAAAGAGCTACAACCCTCACCAACAGGTGCCGCACAAGTCCGAATGAAAATTGTTACGGACAACGACGCATTCACTTTGTCATCCGGAACAAAAACTAAAATCAATATTTCTGATGAAACCTTGGAATTTTTGAAATCCATTCCAAACATTGAATTCTATATTTCAGAAAACTAGATGTGTATTAAAAGAATATTATTATGCTTTTTGACCTTGCTTGTCATTAGATTAGATGCGCAAGTAGTAGATAAAAATTTACTTCTCGGCAAAGTCGAATATGCCAAACATGCTGATTTCGTTGCCCTTCCTAAAAACATTACGACCAAAGAAAATGCCTACTTGCAAAAGGCTGTGGTCGATTCTTTATCCAAAATGATCGCTGCCGCTAAAAAAGAAGGGATCACATTAAAAGTCATCAGTGCTTCCCGAAATTTTAACGCACAGAAAACCATATGGGAAAGAAAATGGAATGCTGCGCATGAAAAGAATTCAAAAATCACTGATCAGGATTGCGCCCTGAATATTCTAAAATACAGCTCAATGCCCGGCACTTCTCGTCACCATTGGGGAACAGATTTCGATCTCAACTCACTTGAACCACAATACTTCCAATCTGGAAACGGAAAAAAGGAGTACAACTGGTTAGTCGCTCATGCGACTAGTTACGGATTTTATCAACCATATGACGGTTCAAGTAAAAGAACTGGCTACCAAGAAGAAAAATGGCACTGGTCTTTTTTCCCTTTGTCTTCAATTTATCTCTCTGCTTATCTTGCGACGGTAAAACCAGAAGATATAAATGGTTTCAAAGGATCACAACAAGCAAAAATCATACAAGTCATCCCCAACTATGTTTCGGGAGTTGCTGTTGCGCCAAAACCATAAAATAAAAAACATATTATTGCTGCTAGCGTTTACGCTGGTGCATATACTTTGCTCTTCGCAAAATTCAATTGACACGCTTATATTGGATAGCAGTGATGGTAATCCTCTCATTTTTTCTGCTTCCAAAAACTTTACTTCTTACTCAAAAATACCCGTTCAAGTTTTAAAATTGGACAGAAAAGAAATTGATTTTCTTCAACCATCCTCAACCGCAGACTTGCTTCAAAAGAACGGAAATGTGTTTGTTCAAAAAAGTCAAATGGGCGGTGGAAGTCCCATCATAAGAGGACTAGAAGCCAATAGAATCACATTGGTCATAGATGGTGTTCGCTTGAACAATTTAATTTACCGAGGCGGTCATCTTCAGAACATCATCACAATGGATCCAAACAGTATTGAGAGCCTCGAAGTACTTTATGGACCTTCTTCTAGCCTCTACGGAAGTGATGCCTTGGGTGGAGTAATTCATATTCAAACGTATCAACCCAAATTCTCTAGAGAATCCACGGTGCATGTAAATACACAAACCCGAGTGGGCTCTGCCGCTCAAGAATTTTCACAACATTTCAATGTTGCCCTGCAAAACAACAATTGGAACTCATGGACATCTTTTACATTCAATCAATGGGGAGATCTTAGAAGTGGCAAGAACAAAAATTGGTTTTATAAAAAGCCCGTAGGCGAAAGAAACCAATACCTGATATGGAATGTAGATCACGACTCAATTGTTTCAAATAGTAACAATCTTATTCAAAGATTCAGCGGTTATAAACAACAAGACTTCATTCAAAAATTCATCTACAGAAAAGGAGATCAAACGCATCAAATCAATTTTCAATATTCCAACAGTTCCAACGTTCCGCGATATGATCGATTAACAGATATAAGCGGCGGACAACTCAAATTTGGAGAATGGTACTATGGTCCTCAAAAACGCAATTTGACATCTTACAGTTTCAAAGACCAAAAGATTTTCTCCGATATTGACCTAAACGCTCAATTCAATTTTCAAGGTATTGAAGAAAGTCGTTATAGCCGAAAACGTGACAACCCGTGGCTTGAATCTCGTTTAGAGCAGGTGAATGTTGCCTCCACAACAATCAATTTGCATCGAACTATCAACCGCAACGAATGGAATGTTGGAATCGATGGACAAATGAATACACTAAAGTCCACAGCTCAAGCAACAAACAAGATAACCCAAGAAATCAAACCCATTTCAACACGCTATCCCGATGGTAAAAATGAAATGAACCAGTGGTCACTCTATGGCTATAACGTGTATAGTTACAGACCCAATTTGCAAATACACGCGAGCGGTAGAATTGGTTATTCTACCTTAAACTCCTCTATCAACAGTGGATATAATGTGAATGGCATAAGAAATAATATTCAACAAAAACAACCCACCTATTCAGGAGGTATTGGTTGGGTATACAATGTGGGGTCATACGGCATTAGTTCAAACCTCAATACCGCCTATCGCGTACCCAATATTGATGATTTAAGCAAGATTTTTGAAACCAGTTCAGACAATGTAATTGTCCCCAATGAGGACTTAAAAGCTGAGCACGCAACCACCCTGGATTTCTCCATTCGTCACATTGCCCATAATCCCAAGTGGCAATGGGCCTTAAGTATGTACAACACTTGGGTGAGTGATTTCATAGCGTTGTCTAAAACGCAAATCAATGGTGCCGACAGCATGTTATTTGAAGGAAGTATTTCTCCCGTTGTTAGCGCTCAAAACCAAGATAAGGGCTACATCAGAGGAGCCCAATTCAATATGACTTACAATATAAATCTGCATTGGAAAGCTGACTTGAGTGCCAACTATACCAAGGGCAGATTTGTATCGAACAATCTTGAGTCTCCGATGGATCACATTCCACCTATGATGGCCAATTCCGGAATCACCTTTATTCAAGAAAAATGGTCCACCCAATTGAATGCTCAGTTTCAGGGATGGAAAAGATTAAATGAATATCGTTTGGATGCGGAGGACAATGAGGTGTATGCAACCCCAGATGGAACTCCGGCATTTATGACATTCAATATCCGGACTCAATATCAAATTGCTGATCACTCACAACTCATTGCAGGTATAGACAACCTTCTAGACACACAGTACCGCTTGTTTGCCAGTGGCATCAATGCACCAGGAAGAAACTTGTATCTCAGTTACAAATTCACCTTCTAAAAAAAAAGGGGACCAATTGGTCCCCTTTCTATTTTTCAGATGCATTCTTAAAGATGCATAAACTCCTTTTTCTTCAACAAATCTTCTTTGCTCTCTCTGTATTCTGGATCATCTACACAACAATCCACTGGACAAACTGCAGCACATTGAGGCTCATCATGAAAACCAACACACTCCGTGCACTTATCATGAACGATGAAATACACGTCCATACTTTTTGGTTCCATCAACCCATCGGCATCTATCTCTGAACCTCCAGCAAGTGGGGTCATAATTCCTCTTAATCCTGTACCATCAGAATACTTCCATTCCGCTCCACCTTCATAGATTGCGTGATTCGGACATTCTGGCTCGCATGCTCCACAATTGATACATGCATCTGTAATCATTATCGCCATAACACTATTGGTTTGATGTAATTTTGCGGGGCAAATGTAATTCACATCCGCGATATGCAAACAACGTTAGAACAACGAATTCAAGCTTTTGTTCAATTGGGCAAAGTTCTAGGCGCCCTAGGTAACCAGGAAGCTTGGCCTGGATTTGAGCTTGGCTTAACGCAAGAAGAGTATGACAGCGCCCTCCAAGTTGTGCAAAACCATGTACCTTATAATGGTTGGTTCACTTCAGAAAATGTTGGGCTATCGCTGAGAAATTGGGCCAATGCGCTAGGGGAAGACAACCTAAAGGATTGGCTTTCTGATTACAAATTGGAAATAACAGAACCGCAAACAGTAGCCATTATTTGCGCTGGTAACATTCCAATGGTTGGATTTCATGATATCTTGTGTGTGCTCATTAGTGGACATCGCGCCATGATCAAATTGTCATCGGACGATGCTCGATTGATTCCATTGGCGCTTTATCTGATTATGAAATGGCAACCCACGATGAAAGATCAGATTTTATGGGCAGACGGAAAACTAGAAAAGTTTGACAGAATCATCGCTACTGGTAGCGACAACACTTCTCGCTATTTCCACGCCTATTTCGATAAGTACCCCAATATCATCCGTCAAACAAGAACAAGCATAGCTATTTTAAACGGAACAGAAACGCCAGAAGAGTTGAACGCGCTTGGTCATGATATTTTTGATTACTTTGGTTTGGGCTGCAGAAACGTTTGCAAGGTTTATTTTCCAGAAGGCTACGACATCAACACACTCATAGCTGCATTGTTGCCTTTTCAAGAAATTGCGAAGCACAACAAATACGCCAACAACTATGATTACAACAAGGCTGTTTGGTTATTGAATCGTGAAGATTTGTTGGAGAATGGGTTCATGCTTTTTAAACAAGACAAAGGCATCATCGCGCCTACAGGAAGCCTATTTTACGAGTATTACAATGAAAAAAATGACTTGCTTAACGAGCTTGAAGCCCTAAATGATAAAATTCAATGTATCGTTGGACATGGCCACATACCATTTGGACAAGCACAATGTCCTACACTACGTGATTACGCGGACAACATTGATGTGATGCAATTCCTGATATCCTAACTATATTTGAGCCATGCAGAAATTTGGAATTTACCTCATCAGTTGTTTAATCGTCGTTATTGGTTTTTCTTCGTGCTCGACAGAAGTGGATTTGAACGCACCTTACAAAAGCACCACAATTGTTTTTGGTTTGCTAGATCCCAAGGCAAGTGTTCAATATTTCAAAATCAACAAAACCTTTTTGGGTGATGGAAACAACCTGAGCTATGCAGCGATTAGAGATAGCAGTGAGTACCAATGGAATGAATTTAATGAAATCGTTTTGGAAAAACGAGTTAATGATATTGTAGTAGATACCATTCACCTATCTCCTATTGAAGTTACCAAAGATCCATACGGAATTTTCTATGCCCCCTACCAGACGGTTTACAAAGCTAATACTCCCGGAGGACTCTCTGGAAACGCTGAGTACCGCTTGGTTATCGACTTTCACAATCGCCCCGATGTAGAAGCGAAAACCAATATTGTTAACGCATCGGAAGTTGTATTTCAAATCCCACAAGCCAACTACCCATTGAACTTGGCTGCATACAACGCTTCCACGGGTGGAGTGACTTATCAGGACAATGTCACCATCAAATGGACACCTGCTAGCAATGTTGCCAAGTATGATTTGACTTTGCGTTTCAAATATTTGGAGGAGAAATATGCAGAGGATGAGCAAATCACTTTGGTCTCAAGAGACACACTTTACATGGATTATTACATCGGAGCATTTGAGGCCGCTAATCTTGAGCTCCTTGGCGGATATTTGTCTGCAAGTTTCGGTGGCGAAGGATTCTTTAGCGCTTTAAAAACACGTTTAACCGCAGATCCCAAAATCCGACGCGTTATCGGTCATGAAAACAATGTATCCACACGTGCCAAGTGTTTCGAAGTTATTTTGGGCATGGCCAATGAAGAATTGAATACATATTTGGCCGTGAATTCACCGGTAACCGGTGTTATTCAAGAAAGACCAACTTACAGCAACATTACCAATGGTATCGGACTAATGGCTTCAAGAAGTCAAGTCATTCAAAAGGATGTCACCTTGGTGGGAAGCGGTTCGCAAGTAGGCAATTTGTATGCCTTTGGAATTGGTGAATATTGCGCAGGTTTGAACTTTTGCGATCCAGATCCTACCTCAGATTTTTCTTGTGGGAATTAATCCAATTCTTGATTTCTTCAGGTAAATCTGTAGGAAGTATTTTTTGTTCTTCTGGAAAATATAAATCTCCAAAATTTCCACTTACCAGATAATACAAAGTCTTGGTTTGGTTTTTCTCAGTTTGTTGAATCCACTTTCCATTTTCCCAGAGCGTGAATGATCTTTTAGCTATTCGCTCCGCCACGTATCCATAGGACTCACCATCGCTAGATTCATTGGATAGATAATCTTCGCTATCGATGATCAAGGTATTGGCCATTCCTTCTATATCAGAAGGGAATATGGGTGAATCCCAAATGCCAAAATCCCCATCGGGAACACCACCAATGACCAAAGGGTCCATCAATTTTATACCATCCCACAACACATACGCATTGCCATAAAAATGTCCACAAGACTCCCCTGACTGCGCTACTGCGATAATATCGTGAATGCCTTTCAAACCCTTCGATCCCAAATTTTGCATTCCCCAAGTAGGCTCCAACAATGGGAAACTTACACTTGATATTTCTTTTTGATTTTTAACTGCTCTTATCTGCACAAAGGTCTGCTCTACGCCCTGTTCAGCAACATTGTCATGCATTTGATACCCCATTAAAAACTTGACTTCTGAATCAATGTTACTTCCCGTGCACATCTTGGTTAACAAGCCTCCCCATATCCATCCTTCATTTGCATTTGACTTGACAAAATACCATGGACTTTTGATTCCTGCTATTTCAACCGTATCCTGTCCTTGCTTGATCAAATCACAAACAGAACCAATGGGCAAAGTTCCCATTGAAGTGGCATTTCGACTAGGCTCCTTTCTGAGGGTTGCGTTATTTACCCACGTGTAAACATGATTGGAATAAAAGCCAGGATCATCATAAATATCAAATGTGACAATTGGCCCTTGGGCATCAAGAAGCATTGTCGAAAAGAACAAAATAATACAGATGGATATTCTCATTCCGAAACTTTTTGAAATATCGATGTCGACTTCCCTTCTTGCGAAAACAAAGTAAAATGATACATGCCGACTGGAAGGCCATTCACATCCAATTGAAAATAATTTCGTGTCCAACTAGATTCGAAATTACAAGAGGTCAAAACTCTACCCGTAACATCAGATACTTCCCATCCATAAATAGGAGAACCCGCAGTTACAATATTCAGCTGTGAAGAAGCAGGGTTGGGATAAATAGTTTGAATTTGAAAATTGGGTAATTGATGTCGAGGCGTATTCTTTTGCATCACCCACCAAAAATCTGGAATACCATGACCATAATCGTAATCTGGATTTTGTGCTCTTGTTCCTGATGCTTCTATCCATTGCATCCAAGTTTGGTTATCCACACCAGAAATCGCCTGCATTGCACAGGCTATTCCACCAGTAATCAAAGGCGCACTGAAGGAAGTGCCAGAACCTCTGCCAATTCTATCTTGCTGAACCGGATAATACGTCCTTCTTCCCTGTGCCGTAACATTGGGCTTCATGCGTCCATCAGAAGATGGTCCGTGAGAGGAAAATACGGCATCTACTCCCAAACTATCTGTTGCACCAATGCACAATATTTTTTCTGCATCACTTGGGGCGTGCAGATAATACCAAGGATAATTTCCAGAGTTACCCGCACTGCAAACCACCAATACGCCTCGCTCAGATAACCACTGTGCTGCTTGACTGGCCCGCGAAACATGACCATTCATATCCGCATATGTGTAATTCATTGTTGTATCATCAAACGTTGAATAACCCAATGATGAATTGATAATATCCAATCCCAAGGAATCAGCCAACTCAGCAGCAGCAACCCAATTGTCCTCCTCTATTCGATATTCAGAAGCACTGTTCTCTGTTTGAAATAAATAGTAACTTGCCTCAGGTGCAGCGCCCAAATACCTTCCACTATCCAATTCTGCTGTCATCAAAGCAAGTACAGTAGTTCCATGATCTCCTCCATCAAAAACATTGGGCGCCAATGGATTTACAAAGTCGCGCGTCATCATTAATCTACCTTCATTTCTCAAGGCGTCAAATGCGTGCATCTCCGGCATGTAAGACCACCCCACATCAAAAACACCCACTTGTATGCCACTTCCTTTAAAACCCGCTTCATGCATACGAGGAATAGCCAACAATTCCAATTGTCTGAAAGCTTTACCATAGGGTGAGGAACTTGGTTCACTCCATTCTACTGAACCGTCGGAGGATGCTGAACGTTCTTCAACAACCTCTGCTTTCCATTGCCCTGTATTTTTGACTTCTAAAACGAAAGGTAGGCTTTGGATTTTTTGCAACGCATTTTCCAATGTTGCACTATCCAAAGCAGACAAATTGATGGTCATTGCATTGAACCACTTGGTCACATGATGCAGCGAACCATTACTTGTATCTATTACAGCTTGGACATATAGCGGATTCACAGGCAAATCCTGCTCTGTAATTTCTTTGTCCAACAACATTCGCTTCTGGAGTGCTCTATCGGATAAGAATGCTTGCGGATAATCGATACTGTAGGGTGTTCCATTTTTGTCCGAAAATTGAACCCAATAAAAGCCAGGTGCATTTTGAGACAACAAGCCATTGACGTATTGCAAAAACAAAAAGAGCACTACAAATCTCATCATGGCTTAGGCTTTGCCGTTGTACTGATCATTTTACCACCTTCCCAAACTTCTTCGTGATCAATTTCACCCGTCTCCTTTCGAAATACAATTCGGCCCTCATACACATTGTTCAGATAATCACCTTCTACCTTCATCACTGTGCCCGTTAATCTTTCCTTGTGCATGATACCAATCTTCTGATCTTCGGGAGAAGATGGTAACTTCTCAAATGTCCCAATATCGTAATACTCTCTAAATGGGCCCTCAAGCTTACCATTGACATAAGAACAACTTTTCTTTGGAATTCCACTTTCATAGAATTCCTCTACATCCTTATTGATAAAAGATTGTTTAACCACCTGACCTTTGTTGTAGTGTACAACCATTTCTTGTCTTCCATTGGGTAAAAAAGACTCCCAAATTTTATCGAACTCTCCTTCAAAATACACGCCTTTCATTTGCACCTTTCCATCTTCAAAATAGGTTTTAGATGGGCCATGTTTCAATCCCTTGACGTAAGTGCATTCCAAAATTTTCTTTCCTGCAGCATTCCTTTGATCAAAAGGTCCATCGAGCAAACCATTCTTGTAATTCGACACACAAACCAAAACGCCTGTTTCTAGATAAAGATTAACCATTCCATTTTTTTGTCCGCCCAAGTATGTCTCTTCAGTTGACAGTTTTCCGTTGGGAAAGTACATTTTCCACAAGCCCTCTTTATCACGTCGCCATTTGTCATTGACAACTCGCCCAACGTATCTTCCTTCGGCCATTAAGGAACCATCCGCATAAAACATTTTCACATCGTTGATGGTGGAGTCTGCAACATGATCTACTTCTGACATTAATCTACCCTCTTGGTCATAGAAATTCCATTTCCCAGTAGGCTTGCCATGATCATACTGCCCTTGGTAGTACAATATTTCAGGTTTGTTCTTGTATTGACGAATCCAAATACCATGTCGCTTTCCAGCTGCATCGATAGCATTAAAATCCTTGCCAGGTGTGCCCTGAGGCAAAGCCTGCGGTTGCGCCCACATTTCGAATGAAATGATACAAGTAATCAACAAAGCCAAGGTTCTGAATTGAAAAATCAACATATTCCAAAATTTATGATGAATGATACGTGCAAATATGGTTCCTTAACGTAATATTGCCATCGAAAATTTCACTTGAAAATCAAAAACCATGAAAGTTACAGTTGTAGGCGCAGGAAATGTTGGAGCTACTTGCGCTGATGTACTCGCACATCGCGAGATTGCCAACGAAATTGTATTGGTGGACATCAAGCCAGGTTTTGCTGAAGGAAAAGCTTTGGACATTTGGCAAACAGCGCCCATCAACTTGTACGACAGTCGCACTGTAGGTTCTACAGGTGACTATAGTAAAACCGCCAATTCTGATGTTGTTGTTATCACATCTGGTTTGCCGCGTAAACCCGGTATGAGTCGTGATGACTTGATCGCTACCAATGCGGGTATTGTGAAGTCGGTTACAGAGAACATCATTGAACACAGCCCCAATGCCATTATCGTTATTGTTTCTAATCCTTTGGACGTAATGACATACTGCGCTTATTTGGCAGCAAAAGTTCCTAGCCACCGCGTTTTTGGTATGGCTGGTATTTTGGATACAGCTCGTTACCGTGCGTTTTTGGCAGAAGCATTGAACTGCTCACCAAAAGACATCCAAGCAGTACTGATGGGTGGTCATGGAGATACCATGGTTCCACTTCCACGCTACACAACAGTTGGCGGAATTCCTGTAACGGAGTTAATCGAAAAAGAACAGTTGGATGCTATCGTAGAGCGCACCAAAGTAGGTGGCGGTGAAATCGTAAATCTTTTGGGTACATCAGCTTGGTATGCGCCAGGTGCTGCTGCAGCTCAAATGGTTGAAGCCATCGTTCGCGATCAAAAACGAATTTTCCCATGTTGCGTTTGGTTACAAGGAGAATATGGTTTAAAAGATATTTACTTGGGTGTTCCAGTAGTATTGGGAAAGAACGGAGTGGAAAAAATCATCGAACTCAAATTGAACGAAGAAGAAAAAGCTTTATTGGACGCTTCTGCAGT
>JBDLUK010000122.1:0-10998 GCA_039805365.1 Bacteroidota bacterium
TTTGAGTTGGCAATGTGAGGACGGAACCATCTGGAAAAAAGAAGGAAACATTAGTCTTATTCGATGAATAGATTTGTTTTCATATTGTTTTTTAATTCCCTCGTGTTTTTTGCAAGTGGTCAAGATCTCCACATGACGCAATGGTGGAATGCTCCGCTGTTTGTAAATCCAGCGATGAACGGATATCAGCAAGGTGAAATGCAATTCAGCACCGGCATGCGATCACAATGGAAAGGTGTTTCTGGAGTGCCTTATCAAACCCAGTGGCTTCAAGGAGAGCTAAACAAATGGTCCACTCACAAATGGAGTTTTGCAGGAGGCGTGGTCAGAGATATTGCGGGTGATGGGAATTGGCGACAATTGCAATTGTATGCCAACGCCTCTCGGCATTGGGTCATAGATAGTGCAAGTACAATTATCAGTTTGGGAGGGCAGTTAAAATTTCAGCAATGGTCATGGGATCCCAATCTTTGGCAATGGGGAAGCCAATGGAATGGCACATACTATGATTCTCAATTGCCCAATCAAGAATATCAATTGCAGCAAACTGCGCGAATTGTTGGATTGAATTCAGGTGTTAATTGGCAGCAGAATTGGACATCATTGTTCAACTCCAACTTGGCCCTTGGAATCAATCAAATGTATGCTTCCTCTTTTGATATCAATGGTTCAACACAACGAATCAAACCAAGATGGAATGTTTCAATGGAGTTCAATTATAAGCTTTCATCAAATTGGAAAGCGCGATTGTTGTCTTTGAATCAATCGCAATTAGGACAAAAAGAATGGATTGCAATTGGCCAAATGGAAAATGTCATAGATGATCGAGTGTGGAATTATGTGAGTTGGAAGGCAGGATTTGGATTTAGAAATCGAGATGCCTTGGTTATGGTTTTTGGTGGACAATATGGGCAACATCAATTGGGGCTCAGTTACGACTGGAATGTTTCCAAATTCGCTGAAGCAACTGAGTACAGAGGAGGTTGGGAATTGCATTACAGTTGGTTGCTGAATCCGTTACCGATTCCCAAAAGAGTCAAGCCTGTTTGTCCTGATTATTATTAGATTTGCCAAATGATTTCAGTGATATATTTCCTAGCGGCCTTTTTCAATACGTTGTATTGGGTCGCAAAAATTGGCGCGCAAGAATATTCAACATTGTTCGCCATACACAAAGGATTTATAGGTGTATTTGGCTTGTATAGTTTATTGAATTTCTTAGCAGCCAGTTCTTTAATTGCAGATACCATCATCCGATGGGACGAGTATCATGAAAAAGGACAAGTGAAATGGAGAATGGCTTTAACTGCCTTAATTGCGTTTTCTTTCGGTGGCCAAGTTTTGTTGGCCATAATGAGTTTATTTACAACAGGAGAAATTTTATAATCACCCGCCGACTGCGTGCTTTAGATTCTCAACTGAACTCTCCCACAATAGCAGGCATTCATCTTCTTCACCCTCATCGCAGAAGTCTGTAATAATAAGGGCCAGGTCACCGGTCATTTCATCTTTGGTGATGCGGATTTCAAAGAATGTTTTTTCCTTGCCATCTTCTACCCAATGAAATTTCACAAACTGATCTTTTTTAGAGGAGACTAGTTTGGCAACTTTTTGCTCACCTTCCCAAATGAAAGTTAACTCATCGCCTTTGATATTCACTTTATCTGCAAACCATTCCTCAAAACCACTTGGGGTGCTGATGCAATTGTAAATGGTATGCGCAGAGGCATGAATGTTAAATTCAAATTGTACTTGAACTTTGGCCATAGTCTTTAATTTAGGTCTAATGCAAGTATAAGCATAAAAACACAATAATTTATGATTTGTATATCAAGACATCTGAAATAATTGTTTACTTTGGAAATCTCTAAGAACGATGGGAAAAGTGTTGAAAATAGGATTGGTTGGACTGGGCAATATTGGCAAGAGGCACCTGTCTTTGTTAAATCAGATTCCCGAATTTCAATTGGTCGCGCTTTGCGATTTAAACGCCCAAACATTGGGTTCATTTAATGAACCCAATTCATTTGAGGATTACACAGATTTTTTGAAGTATTGCAAGGGAGTTGAGGCAGATATTATTGTGATTGCCACCCCTCATTTTGAGCACGCCCACCAAAGTATTGAAGCGCTAAAAATGGGGTTTCATGTGTTGGTTGAAAAGCCAATGGCACTCTCTAGTTCTGACGCCAAAGCGATGATTGAAGCTTCAAAAATCAATAACAGGAAATTATGGGTTGTCAAGCAGAATCGTTTCAATGCACCCGTTTCCAAGGTTAATGAATTGATAACATCCGGCGTGTTGGGCAAGATATTTCATCTTCAATGTCAAGTCATTTGGAACAGACATGCGCCGTATTATTCCAATTCCAATTGGCGCGGAAACAATGAAAGGGAAGGTGGTGCGTTGTTCACCCATGCAAGTCATTTTATCGATTTAATGACATGGTGGGCTGGAAATGTTGTTTCAGCAAAGGGCATGGTGAAGAGGTTCATTCAACCTATAGAGTCTGAAGATTTGGGTTCATGTGTCATGGAGTTTGAATCGGGGGCATTGGGAGGCTTAACTTGGACAACCCTTTCCCACAATATCAATCAAGAGGGCAGCATTACCATATTAGCAGAAAATGGAACCATCAAAATTGGAGGTCTGTATTTAAATCAATTCGATTATTGGAATGTTAAAGGAATAACTTGTCCAACTATGGATGAGTTGTCTCAAGATCTTCCCAATGATTATGGCCAATATCAAGGAAGTAGCAGCAATCATCATTTTGTTTATCATTCTATCGCACAAGAGCTTTTGGAAGGTAAAGGTTGGGCTGTGGATGGACAAGAGGGTTTGAAGAGTATCGTTGCTATTGAGAAAATATATCAGGCAGTTCGATAGTCCATGAAAAATGTTTTGGTTATCAATTTCAAATCTCCTCCCTTTCAAGGTATAGGCGGGCGTCGTTGGTCCAAGATTTCAAAAGGACTCATCAACAAGTCCATTAATGTGCATGTCATCCATGCCAAGTGGATTAGTGGCCATGTCCCTGAGCATTTTTGTAATGGAAAGTCAATATCATTAAACCTTCAGCATCCCATTCGTCGACCTCATTCATGGTTAAAAAAAATCAACGACAAAAAGGAATTTTGGCGCCGGAGATTTAATTCGGACTATACTTTTTTTGATGAGGGAGCTTATTCCATCGAATTCTTAAAAGATGGTATAAGACAAATGATGGGTGAGCAAAATATCGATTGGGTATTTGTTTCATGTCCGCCATACAGTTGGACGTATGAGACTGTGAAGTTGATCAAAGAAGAGTTTAACCATGTTCAAGTTTGGGTGGATTTACGCGACCCATGGCTTACAGCCAACAATTGGGGGATACCTGGATTGACTCAAAAGCAAAGAATATCTGAAGAAGAGCGCCATCGTTTTGTCGGTCAGATGGCGGATATCATATCTAGTCCTGCAATTGAAATTCTTCAAGAATTTGAAAATTGCCAGCATCCCAAATTTGTGCACCTGAAGCATTTTTATGATGCCGATGATTTTCCGGAGAATAGAAAAGACACTTCGCAAATGAATGCGGCAAGATCATGGGTTTATGCCGGACAGTTTTATGTCGGAATGGAATCTTATGCCCAACAACTAGGCCTTTTTGCAAATCAAAATTCGGGTGATCAGATTCTATTATTTTCTAAGGATGTTGACCGTTTTCAAGACAAAACAAAAGGTTATTTGAACATCAAATTGTCCAAAGAGCAGGGATCAAAAGTATTTGAAGAGGTAAGCCAATGTTTCGGTTTGATTTTAATGTTGGCGGAATACAACAAAGATTTTTTCACAACCAAGTTTTTTGATTATCTGCCATACGAAAAGCCCATTGCCTATTTTGGACCTGATGGAAAAGTAAAGCAGTTCCTAAAGAAGAACGGAGAGCAGATGACATCGTTTTTGCCATTCGAAGTTTATTCGTTAAAAGGATATGATATTTCTCAAGATGAATTATCTTTCCGCGTCGAACAGATTTTGAACCTATGTCAATCCAACCCATCAAAACACTTGTCTACTTAGTCTTCGTACTAATTGCGTCTCAAACGAAAGTTTTTTCCCAATTAATTGTTACGCCAGGTGTGCCTGCTGCCAACCTTGCGGGTTCCGCCTTTGGAAATGGAATTACCGTTTCAGGAATACCAGAAATCAATTGTAACAGTGCGCAATATGGTTCTTTCACCAATGGTTTAACCACTGTGCTTGGTTTCAATTCGGGCCTGGTGATGTCAACGGGTTCAGCAGCAGCAGCAGCAGGACCTTCAGGACAAAATGCATCTACCTCATATGGCATTTCATACACAGATCCTGAACTTACGGTCATTTCGCCAGGTGCTACTCGTGATGCCTGTATCATTACAATTAATATTGTACCTCAGTGCAATACTTTGGCTCTGCGATTTGTATTCGGATCTGAGGAATATCCCGAGTTTGTTGGTGGAAATTTCAATGACGTTTTTGGTTTTTTCGTCTCAGGACCTACCCCAGGTGGTGGATCATATACCAACATGAACGTGGCTCAATTGCCCAATGGAACTCCGGTATCAATCAATAATGTGAATGATACAAGCAACCCAGAGTTCTATGTCAACAACAGCAACAATGGATACATCAAGTACGATGGACTTACTACCGTTCTTTTGCCGGTGATTGATGTAATACCTTGTGAGGTTTATACTTTCAAATTGGCGATTGCAGATGCGGGTGATTTTATTTATGACTCTGCTATTTTCATCGATTTCATTTCATGTTCAAATAGTGTTGCCGCAACCAATCCAGTTATTACACCGGCAACTTGTAATGACAGTTCTGGAAGTATTGAATTAGAGATAACAAATGGCATAGGCCCTTTTGTAGTCAACTGGGAAGAATTCCCAGATTCAACCTCCACTTCTTTACACAACGTTCCTCCTGGGGTGTACACTTTTCAAGTTTTGGATCAAGGAATTCCATGTGCGACAACAAGTGTTTTTGACTTTGAAGTTCCAACCAATGGATCCATGCCCACAACCAATATTGCGACCTCTGATAGTGTGATTTGTATAGGTCAATCGGTTGTGCTTAATGCTACGGGGGCTGATGATTACGTTTGGATATCTTCTCAAGGTGTTTCCACCGATTCTATTTTTACCGCGGCATTGACTGCATCTGAATGGATTTATTTGCAAGGAACGAATATGTGCGGTATGGTTGAAGATTCGATGTTTGTTCAGGTGAATGAAATTCCAATTATGAATCCAACTGCATTGGAAGATACCCTCTGTGCAGGTCAGATGATTATTTTCCAATCCAATATTCCGCAAGCAGGAACCATATCGTGGTTTGGTCCTGGGGGATTCAATAGTGCATCTTTTAATCCGAGTATACCCAATGCAACAGTGAATCATTCTGGAACATTCTTCGCGAATGTTTCCGTGAACGGTTGCTCTTCTGGACCGCAGCCCATTACAATTTTGGTTAAGCCAACTCCATCTGTGGGTGGGGCAGCTGTGCCGATCATCTGTCAAGGTCAAAACATTCAACTCTTTGCCCAACCCAATGGTAATCAATTTTCATGGACAGGGCCCAATGGATTTACAGCCAATACACAGCAAGTGACCATTCCCAACGCAATGCCCAATATGTCTGGCGTTTATTCATTACAGATTGGACAAAACGGCTGTTTTTCGAATACTCAAAATTTTAACGTTACGGTTACCGCATCTCCACAAGTAGGTTTGAATCCTTCATATGCCGCATGTTTGGGATCATCCATTACGATTGATGCCGTTCAAGTATCAGGCGCTGCATATGCATGGACTGGACCCAACGGATTTACCGCGAGCGGACCGAGTATCACACTGAACGGAGTGACCAATGTTAATGCGGGGACTTATGGTGTAACAGCTACTTTATCCGGATGTCCCTCAAGTAATATAACAACTGAATTTGTTGTGATTAATAATCCAATCGCAACGCCGAGCGCATTGGAGAATGCAGTTTGTGAGGGTGAGATGATTTCCCTAATAGGCCAAAGCAACATGCCTGACGTGCTCTATTTTTGGTCGGGTCCCAATGGTTTTGTAAGCAATGACCAAAGCCCTGTTATTACCAATGCTATCGAAAACAACGAGGGTATTTATAGTCTTTACGTGAACTACATGGGTTGTATATCGCCAACCGCCAATGTCAATATGGTGGTTAATCCGGTTCCGGATGCTACAGTTTGGAGCAATTCACCTGTTTGTGAGAATGGTACAATTTCTTTGTTCAGTTCAACTTCCACTTTTGGAACGTATAGTTGGCAGGGGCCAATGGGTTTCACTTCTTCTCAGGCTGAACCCATCATCAACAATGCGGCATTGGCGAATGGAGGAGATTATATATTACAAGTTACTTCAGCGGGTTGCGTTTCAGTGGCTGATACAGTTGAAGTAAACATTACTCCGCTGCCAGTTGTCTCGCCAGGCAACAACGGACCTTTGTGTGTGGGTGACAACTTACAGTTGACAGCCAATTTCACCAATGCCTCTGGTTATGAATGGACAGGTCCAAATGGTTATGCAGCTGCGATTCAGAATCCAACTATTTTGGGTGTAAACGCTGGAGATGCGGGTACATATTCATTGGTAGTGGTGTCAAATGGTTGTGCATCTCTTCCGGGTACAACTACTTTGGATGTCAATGCCAATCCCATTGTCACTGCAACTTCAGAAGGTTGGATATGCAATGGTCAAAGTATAGAATTGATATCTAATGGACTGACCACTGCGGTTTGGTCCCCAGGGGCGTTGAATGGAACAACAGTAAGTGTTTCTCCAAATGTCACGCAAACTTATACTGTAGTTGGAACAGATGCCAATGGATGCTCAGGTATGGCGACAACAAATGTTGAAGTCTATTCTCCTTTTGTAAATATTACATCGGTACTGCCCAATGCCCTGAATAGCAATGACTCCACACAAGGATACTTACCATTGGATGTGACATTTGAATGGAACACCAATGCTGAAAATGCGGTTTGGAATATGGGAGATAGTTCAGACTGGATTACAGTTTTACCTAACGATCCCAATGTTCAATACATGTATTTGGAGGAGGGTGTTTTTCCTGCTGTTTTGATGGTGACTTTGAATGGTTGTCCAGCCACTGATACTGTATGGGTCACAACTTTTGGTGTGTCAATGGTAGGTTGCGAACTGGAAATGGGCAATTGTAATGATGGTTTCATTCCCAATATCGTAACACCCAATGGTGATGGAGAAAATGATTATTTCTGGGTACCCAATATGCACATGGCTACATTAGATGTTAGAATTTTCAACCGATGGGGTGACGAAGTGGGTTCTATAACCCAGCCCAACAAATACCTCTGGACGGCTGACTATTATTGGGATCCAAAAGAGTTGGGCAACGGTGTATATTATTTTGTTGTCAATGGATTGGGAAAGGACGGCGTGGAGCATGCCAAGGAGGGATTCTTCGAAGTCGTCAAATAATCGAAATATGAAAAAACTACTTTTTTTAATCCTGGCTATTTTTGCCATTGATGCAAAAGCGACGCACTTATTTGGTGGAGATTTGACTTATGTGCATTTGGGTGGTAATCAATACCAGTTGAAATTGGTGGTTTATAGAGATTGTGGACCTTCAAATACAAACAATACCTATTTTGACGCTACTGCGAATATTGCTGTATACAACGTAGGTGGTGGATTGCAAACAACGGTATCCATTCCTTTGGATGCAGCCAATGTAAGTTTGGTAGATATCACTTTAAATGATCCTTGCCTAGCTGTACCTTCTGAGTTGTGCGTGCAACAAGCGATCTATCAGGCCAATGTTACACTGCCATTTACAGCGACAGGTTATGTTCTATCCTACCAAAGGTGCTGTAGAAACAATAGCATCGATAACATTACCAATGCATCCAACAGTGGGATGACATTAACAACTCAAATACCGGGTACCAACTTGGTGAATGTTCAAAATTCCTCTCCTGTTTTTAATTCGCTACCCCCAATCGCTTTGTGCCTGGGGTCAAATTTTGTTTATGATATTGACGCAACAGACGTTGATGGAGATTCTCTAGTTTATTCGTTCTGTGATCCTTATTTGGGAGGCTCTGCGGGTTCGCCAACACCCAATCCACCCTCAGCGCCACCATACAATCCTGTGAATTGGGCGGCAACTTTCTCTACAGGATATCCGATACCCAGTGCTCCTGCCATGGTGGTGAATCCAACTACAGGTCAAATCACTGGTTTGGCTAATCAAATTGGAACATATGCCGTTGCATTGTGCGTAGCGGAATACAGAAATGGAGCCCTAATCAGCACTGTTCGTCGCGACTATCAATTTAATGTTGTGTTGTGTGATCCAACGACAACTGCCGCTATTGGACTTCCAAACAATGCTTCAACTTGTGTAGGTTCTACCGTTACATTTTCGAATAACTCACTTAATGCATCTTCATACGCTTGGGATTTTGGAGTGGATTCTTTGACCACTGATACTTCATCGCTCTTTCAACCTTCTTTCGTCTACAATACACCTGGTACTTATAATATCACTTTGATTACCAATCCTGGATTGGATTGTGCAGATACTACAGTAATGTCATTTACGGCTTATGATATTCCTACTGCAATTGTCGGATCCAATAGTCCAATTTGTGCGGGGCAAGATTTACTTTTAACAGGAAGCTCTGGTGCTGGGGTAACTTATGCTTGGGTTGGGCCTGCAAGTTTTGCAAGCAATCTACAGAATCCAATACGTCATCTTTCTACACCAGCATTCACCGGCAATTATACCCTGACGCCTTCTTATCCGGGATGTGCAGGTTTTCCAGCTACAGTTTCTGTAGTTGTATATGCTACACCCAATGCAAATCCAACATCCTCTGGTGCGGCTTGTGTCGGCGGAAATATTCAGTTGATAGGTAACGGTGGATTGAACTATTCATACAACTGGACTGGACCCAATGGATTCAATTCGACAGAACAAAGTCCAATGTTAAATGGGGTCATCGAAAATTTTGAAGGATATTATTATTTGCAATTGACATTCAACGGATGTACGAGTGTTGTTGACTCTACTTGGGTCAATGTATTAGCTGAACCCGCCACCAATGTTGCCTACAATGCACCGTTATGTTTGGGTGATACGCTGTTCCTTTCATGCACAGAAATAGCTGGAGCTTCCTATCAATGGACAGGTCCAAATGGATTTACCTCGAGTTTATCGCAACCACAAATTTTGAATGCGAGTAATTCAATTTCTGGAAGTTATAGTCTCGTGGTCACATCTGCTTCATGCCCATCGATGGCTTCTACTGTAAATGTCAATGTGGTAACTCCACCAGCGGCTAGTATTACAAATCTTGATTTAGCACTATGTGAAGGAGAGTCATTGCAACTTACCTCTAATAATGTGAGCAATGGAACATATGCTTGGACTGGACCCAATGGATTTTCTTCAAATACTAATTCTCCCGTAATCACGGATATCCAAGTGGCAGGGTCGGGCAATTATTCTTTGCAAATTGCACAAAATGGATGTTGGTCAGTACCCGTTACTCAAAACTTTACCGTTTTTCCGATTCCCCAAGGATCTGTCTCCAGTAATGCTCCAATTTGTGAGGGAAGTGATTTGAATTTAAATGTTACGTCAAGCGAAGGAGCCAATACTTCCTATATCTGGAACAATCCTACAGGTCAATTTGCAGGCAGCTCAAGTAGTTTAACAATCAATCCTGTGTCTATGTCATGGAATGGGCAAGTTACAGTTCAACTATCTGCCAACGGTTGTCAATCGGATTGGTTGAATCAGGACATTGTAATTTATCCTATTCCATTGGTTACGTTTTCAGGTGAAATTGCTTATTGTGAAGGAGAGACAGTGGTGATGAATGCAAATACACAGGTAAGCTCTTCCTTGGCGTGGTCAGGTCCTATGGGATTTTTGTCAACTGGTAACACAGTTGGTTTCAATAATGCTACGCCTCAATTGACAGGTGCATATTCTGTAGTGGCCACTGCTAACGGTTGTGTTTCTGAACCTACAGTTTGGAATATTGTTGTTAATCCCAATCCCGTGATTTCGATCAGCACGCCTGATTCCTCTATTTGCATTGGAGAATCCATTACGCTAACCTTGAATGGTGCACCCACTGGTTATTGGACGGGCGCCTTGCAAGGCCAAAGTATAACTTTCACACCCAACAATGATGTTTATGTTTCAGTGACCGGTGTTGATGCCAATGGATGTTCAAGTGAAACCGGAACTCAGGTTGTGGTGCATGAACCTTGGGTTCAAATTGATGCTGCAGGTCCTGCGCATCCCCAAGTGGAAGGTTGGGTAGGAGGTTACTATCCGCTGAGTAGTTATTTTGTTGCTTCAGGAAACGGAGATAGTTATACGTGGCAATACGGTGACACGTTGATGGATATTATCCAAGTAATGCCTGATACTGTTTTCCATACATATGAAAATCCCGCGTTATTTCTATTGACCGTTATAGCGGAGATAGATGGATGCTTTGCCTATGACACGATTTCGGTTGAAACGTTTGCTGAATCTTTGCTGGGTTGCGCTGATGATATTGAGGGATGTCCTTTGGGAATGATACCCAACTTAGTCACTTCAGATGGAGACGGTATAAATGATGGTTTTTGGATTCCCAACAGATTCATGAAATCATGGGATGTAACCATATTTGATCGTTGGGGTGGAGTAGTAGGAGAGATCAAGCAAGGCAATTTGGAAAGAATGGCCCCCATTCAAGTTTGGGATCCCAAAGATTATTCCGCTGGTGTGTATTATTACACCTATGTTGGAGTAGGTGTGGATTATCAAAAGTATGATGGCTCAGGATGGTTCCAGGTAGTGAAATAAATTTTGGAACCATAGAAAAAAAGAGTATCTTTGCCAACCTAATTTTTAAAAACAATTAAAAAATGAATCGTTACGAA
>JBDLUK010000123.1:0-4008 GCA_039805365.1 Bacteroidota bacterium
GAAGGCAGCACCACCATTTATAACGCGGCATGTGAACCCTACTTGCAACAACTTTGCAAAATGATTGTATCGATGGGCGGAAAAATCGATGGCATCGGTTCTAACCTGATCACCATCCATGGTGTTACTTCATTGAAAGGATGCACCCACCGTTGCTTGCCCGACATGATTGAAATAGGTTCTTTCATTGGAATGGCAGCCATGACCCAAGGCGACATCACCATCAAAAACGTAGGCTATCCACATTTGGGTATCATACCAGAAATTTTTGGTCGCATGGGTATCAAGATGGAATTGGTCAATGGAGATGATTTACATATCCCAGCGCAAGAGCATTACGAAATCGAAAGTTTTATCGACGGTTCCATCATGACCATCTCCGATGCACCATGGCCTGGATTCACCCCTGATTTGATTTCAATTGCTTTGGTCACTGCAACCCAAGCGAGAGGTTCGGTATTGATCCACCAGAAAATGTTTGAAAGCCGCTTGTTCTTTGTAGACAAGTTGATTGATATGGGTGCGCAAATCATCTTGTGCGATCCACATCGCGCCACAGTCATTGGTTTGGATAGAAAGTCTACACTCAAAGGAGTAACCATGAGTTCGCCCGACATCCGCGCAGGAGTAGCGCTTTTGATTGCTGCATTGAGTGCCAAAGGAAAATCAACGATTCAGAACATTGATCAAATCGATCGTGGTTACCAAGATATCGAAGCCCGATTAACCGCCTTGGGTGCTGAAATAAAACGCGTACCCTAACGTTAATCTTTTTGGCATTGTCTTTGGCAATGCGAAAAAAGTTTAACTTTGAATGACAATCAATACTATGAAAAAAACAATTATTGCCCTCTCCGCCTTTTTTGTTGTGATGGCAAGCATGACCCTTTACAATTCTCCTAAAAATGTTGCTACCACTTCTGCCAAAGCAGTCAAGGTGGGAACCAGCATCGGAGACAAAGCTCCTGAAATTGAAATGGCAGGATTGGATGGAAAAAAAATCAAGCTTTCTTCTTTGAAAGGAAAAATGGTATTGATTGATTTCTGGGCATCTTGGTGTGGTCCATGCAGAAGAGAAAATCCAAACGTTGTTGCTGCATACAACAAATATTCAAAAGCCAAATTCAAAACAGCCAAAGGTTTCGAAGTATTTTCAGTAAGCTTGGACAAAAGTGTTGAGCCATGGAAACAAGCCATTGAAAAAGATGGTTTGACTTGGAAATACCACGTGAGCGATTTGAAAGGTTGGGAAAATGGTGCCGCTCAGATTTATGGCGTATCCAGTATCCCCATGAGTTTCTTGATTGATGAAAATGGAATCATCGTTGCAAAAGAATTGCGCGGCATGGCTTTGCACATGAAACTTGATGAATACGTTTCATCTTTGAACTAATTCGCACTACTCTTTTAAAAGTCCCGTAAAGGGACTTTTTTTTTGTCACTACCTTTGCAACACTGACACTTTGACCCAAACAATGGCTTTGGAAAGGTGTTTGAAATAAGCAGCTAAAATTGTAGAAAATGATGCACGAAGAAAATACCAATCCCGCTGAAGAGACTGTAAATACTGGGAATCAGAACAACGTAGAAACTGAAAACAATCAAAACGATTCATCAGAAAATTCAACCACTACCGAGAACACCACTGACATTCCTGCAGAACAAGCAGCCCAGGAAGATTGGAAAAACAAGTTTTACTATTTGGCGGCAGACTTTGAAAACTACAAAAGAAATCAAGCCAAAGAACGCCGCGAATTATTGGCTACTGCAGCTCAAGGGGTGATCAAAGACTTACTACCTATCCTTGACAATTTTGAAAGAGCCATCAAAGCCAATGAGTCATTGGAAGATATAGAAGCCATCAAACAAGGATTTCAGTTGATTTACCAAGGCCTTTCCAACAATTTGGACAAGCATGGTTTGAAGCCCATTGATAGCAACGGCGAAGTGTTTAATAGCGACATTCACGAAGCGATTGCACAAATCCCTGCACCTTCTGAAGATTTAAAAGGGAAGGTTTTGGATACTGTTGAGAAAGGATATTCATTGAACGAAAAAGTTATACGCTACGCCAAAGTAGCAGTTGGGGCATAATACCATGGCAAAGAGAGATTACTACGAAATTTTAGGAGTATCCAAAGGGGCTTCAGAATCTGAGATTAAAAAAGCATATCGTCAGTTGGCGATTAAATTTCATCCAGACAAAAATCCCGATGACCCCAGTGCTGAAGATAAATTCAAAGAAGCAGCTGAGGCTTATGAAGTGTTGAGTGATCCTGAGAAAAAAGCACGATACGATCAATTTGGTCACGCCGGAATGGGCGGAGGCGGAGGATATGGTGGCGGCGGAATGAACATGGATGACATCTTCTCTAACTTCGGAGACATCTTTGGTCAAGCCTTTGGTGGTGGTGGATTTGGTGGCGGCGGAAGAGGCGGAAGCCGCAGAATGAAAGGTTCCAACTTGCGCATCAAAGTCAAATTGAATCTAGAAGAAATTGCTTTCGGTGTGACCAAGAAAATCAAGGTTTTCAAGATGGTCAACGCCAATGACGTCACATATGATACTTGTGGAACCTGTAAAGGTTCTGGTCAAATTCGCCGCGTGCAGCAAACCATTTTGGGTGCGATGCAAACCGCTACGACCTGTCACACATGTAACGGATCAGGAAAGTCCATCAAATCCAAACCCAAAGATGCCGATGCCAATGGACAAAAGAGAGAGGAAGAGGTTATCGAAATCAACATACCAGCAGGTGTAGGAGAAGGCATGACGTTGAACATGGCCGGTAAAGGAAATGCGGGACCTTTTGGAGGTGTACCTGGAGATCTGTTGGTACAAGTAGAAGAGGAAGAGCATCCATTATTGAAGAGAGACGGTGTGAATCTTTACCATGACCTGTACATCAATTTCGCGGATGCAGCGTTGGGTGCAGCGATAGAAGTTCCTTTGGTGAAAGGCAAAGCCCAAATCAAAATTGAGCCAGGAACACACAGTGGCAAAATCTTAAGATTGAAAGGCAAAGGATTGCCCGAGGTCAATGGATATGGTCATGGCGATTTGCTCATCAACATCAATGTTTGGACACCCCAGAAATTGAACAGTGAGGAAAAAGAGATCTTGGAGAAATTGAGAAGTGCCGAGCATTTCCAACCCGCACCTGGCAGCAAAGACAAGTCTTTCTTTCACAGAGTGAGAGAGATGTTTTCTTGATGTTTATTTCGGAAGAAAAACAACTTAACGCAAAGGACACAAAGGTCTCGCGAAGTACGCAAAGGAATAGACAATACTCTCCGCGAACTTTGCGAAATCTTAGGTCACTTTGCGTTAAAAAACACAACACCAAAGACACAAAGGTCTCACGAAGAACGCAAAGGAAAAGATGAACCCCACTGAGCACTTTGCGAAATCTTAGCGCACATTGCGTTAAAAAACACAACACCAAAGATACAAAGGTCTCACGAAGAACGCAAAGGAAAAGATGAACCCCTCTGCGCACTTTGCGAAATCTTAGCGCACTTTGCGTTAAAAAACACAACACCAAAGACACAAAGGTCTCACGAAGCACGCAAAGGAAAAAACAATACTCTCCGCGAACTTTGCCCTAATAGTACTACAAATTATTCACGAGACGTTTTATTCCAGATCGTAATACGACAGAATTAAAATTGAGTAGAAGCCCTAGTCTAAATCCACCTAGTCTCAAATATGTTAATGTTTGAGCCATGTGTAGGTCATTCAAGGAATCAACACTTTTAATCTCAATTACAACTTTATTCTCAACGAGAATATCAATTCTATAAGCGCAATCTATTTGAATATCATCAATAACGACAGGCACCATAATTTCCTTTGTGACATACAGACCTCTTTTCCTTAGAGCATGAAACAAAGCCTCTTGATACACCCTTTCCAACAAACCTGCACCGAGTCTTTTATGAATGGATATCGATTCTTCGATAACCAAATAAGAAATCTCATTTTCAGTCATATCTTTTTTTTCAAAT
>JBDLUK010000124.1:0-7243 GCA_039805365.1 Bacteroidota bacterium
ACGGTGGAATCATCGTTCCAGATTTGCATTACGGAAGAGATGCCATTGTAGGTATTGCATTGTTCTTGTCTCATTTCGTTGAAATGAACATGACCATGTCCGCACTCAAGCAAACCTATCCCGCTTATTTCATGGGCAAGAAAAAAGTAGACTTGGACAACAGTCGTCCTTCTGATCAGATATTAAGTGCCTTGGCGAATAAATACAAAAATGAAAACATCAATTTGATTGATGGCGTCAAGATTGACTATCCTGATTATTGGGTTCACTTGAGAAGAAGCAATACAGAGCCCATTATTCGTATTTATACAGAAGCAGGCACACAAGAAATAGCGGATCAAAAAGCACAGGCATGGATCCAAGAAATCAATGACATTTCTCTTTCATGAAAAGTATTTATTTAGACAATGCTGCCACTACAGCAGTAGCTCCAGAAGTATTTGAAGCCATGCTTCCGTATTTGACGGAACATTATGGCAATCCCTCTTCCACCCATCATTTGGGAAGAAGAACCAAGACCGCCATTGAGACATCACGTCGCACCATTGCCAAAGCATTGAACTGTCAGCCCAGCGAAATTTATTTTACCAGTGGTGGAACAGAAGCTGATAATTTGGCGATGCATGCCGCGGTGAGAGACATGGGTTGTACCAATATCATCACCACGCCCATTGAGCACAGTGCTATTGTTAAGACAGCAGAGTTGTTGGATCAACAAGGAAAAGCCAAATTGCATTTCGTTGCTTTAACAGACAACGGAAGTGTGGACATGAAACATCTTGAGGAATTGTTGCAAAGCAATTCCAATTGCTATGTTACTTTGATGCATGGCAACAATGAAATAGCCAATTTGTTGCCTTTGCAGGAAGTGGCGGATATGTGCAAAAAATACAACGCGCTTTTTCATAGTGACACCGTTCAGACGATGGGTCATTACGCTTTTGATTTGCAGAAGACACCTGTGATGATGTTGAACGCAGCTGCGCACAAATTCCATGGTCCCAAAGGTGTTGGTTTCATTTACATCAACCGCAGTGTGAAAGTTCAGCCTGACATTACCGGCGGTGGACAAGAAAGAGGACTGCGCGGAGGAACTGAAAACTTGGCAGGAATTGTAGGCTTGGCCAAAGCCATTGAATTGGCCTATGCTGAGTTAGAAGATCATCAGCAACACATCAGTTCGATGAAGCAATACATGCGTGAGCGATTGGAAAAATCATTTCCCAGCATTGTCTTCAATGGCAACAGCGCATCCACTGAAAGTTTGTACACCGTGCTGAATTGTACATTCCCAGCGCACAGCAACAGCGATATGTTTTTGTTTTTGATGGACTTGGAAGGCATCTGCGCTTCAGGCGGCAGTGCTTGCAGCAGTGGGGCTACCAAGGGATCACATGTATTAACAGCCATTGACGCCTTGCGTCCAGGTCAAGCCAGTGTTCGATTCTCTTTTGGACGATATACCACCAAAGACGAGATTGACGAGACGATGGTGATTTTGGAGAAGTTGATGAAGGGATGAAGGGGATGAGGGGATGAAGGGATGAAGGGATGAAGAGATGAAGAGATGAAGGGGTGAGGAGATGGTCTTTTTAGTATTCATTTTCATTCTCTTTCACATTCTCTTTCTTTTCCAACCATCCCGTTCAGACGAAGCTTTGAGTACCGATTCACTGATCTACTGATACACGGGCGTATTGCCCCACGCCCCTACTCTTTCACAAAAGTGAAATTTTCCATATACGAATTCTCTTGATCAAAAGCCTTTATGATATACACTCCAGGTGCAAGACTTTCCGTGTTAATTGCCAATTGCTGTCTTCCGTTCACCGCTTCCATGTGCACCACCTGTCCGACGGAGTTGATGACTTGGATCTTAGCATCTACAAGGGCGCTGCTCAATTTTAATGCAAGGCTATTGATACAGGGATTTGGAAAGCCAATCATGTTGTTTTGCTTCTGAGTGGATTGCTCATTGACACCACTGATCGTACATCCATTGTACACCACATCTCCACAAGCATCCGTGCGGATGAACCAAGGAAACACATCGTTAAACGTACCAACAAATCCACTGAATGCAAATCCACCATCAGGCATTTCTACTATATTTCCCATATTTCCCATGAGGGCGGAAATACTTATGGTAGAACTGTCCAAATTCAAAACGTAACTCTTCTGCCATGCAATGCTATTGGTGGTAATATCAAACATGATCAACTTTGAGCCGATGCTTACATCATCCGAATGATCCGACAATAGTAGTATGCCTTGATCGGTCATGATTGGCTTATAAACCGGCCTTGCCAATTGAGGCAGAGCATATAAATCTTCGAAAAGCAAAACAGGTTGGGCATCAATGTCTGCCTTGTGATAAACCTGCATTTTCGAATCTGTCAAGGTATACTCACTCAATGCTTCTTGCCGAACGATATAATATCCTATTCCATCATTTAATACCCACGAAATGGCTGATTTATCACCCATAAAATTCAAAGTCAACAAATTCCCATCCAAATCCAATTTTGCAAAGAAGAGCTTGTTTCCCCAAATAGTATCGGTGCCTGGATAAAATTGCATTGCGCTGCCACTAATGTGAATTTCATTGTTCACTACTCCAATGTAAGTAGGAATAGCCCAATCATATAAATAGCCACTAGGGGAATTTTGAAATATGCCCGGATAGGTACGTTTGAACAGCACATTTCCAACAGAATCCAATTTTATCAAACTTAATTCCCGGGTACTACACATGTATTCATTGGGGTAACCAAAATTCCCTGTGCCGAATAAATTACCTGTTAGGGAGTCTTCACACCACCATAATGGCCATCCGTCGGTTGCGGTCAATGAATCCATAATATTGATGCACCAGCGCTGTTGAAAATTATCATCCAATTTAATTAATGGATAATGTGAATTGTTATTGGCTAAAAAATAGCCATTGCGTATTTTGAACATCCCTTGGGACATTGCGAGCGTAAATTCTCCAAAGTGAATGGATGTATTGATATCCTCCCGCACCATTTGATCATCCCATGCAACAATCCTAATATCATTGGATACTCCAGAACCATATTGTTGAATGGCGTTGTAATACTTACCATCTTTAACGAAACTACCACAAGGTGCTGACCAAGCACTGCATGTATCCATGATGAAATTCCAATAAACTTGAGCTACAGAAGCCGAAGAAATCAGAAAAGTAAAGCTCAATAAAATCAGTATTTTTTTCATTTTTGTAGGATTAAAAAGGGTTTGAGTAATTCCTCACACCTCTTGTTTTTTCAATTTTGGTGTTTTTTACAACATCAACAAATCAAATATAATTATAACTTTAATACAACCAATACGTTAAATTACGTAGTTGAAACCAAGGAATCATCTTAAACAAAATCAAATACCGACATTGGTGCAAATAATTATGCCACTGTAGAACCATTTAATATGGCGATTACATCTGCACCCGCTTAAGTCGATTCTGCGGTGCAACTTGATTTTTTGTTTCACTTTCATATCAAGCAAAAGGTGAAGAATAACACAAAATGAAAATGAGAATGAGAATGGGAATGAAAATGAATACTAAAATACCGATTTACTGATACACGGGCGTATTGCCATATACCCCAACCGATTTACTGATTTACTGATACACGGACGCATTGCCATACACCCCTACTCTTTCACAAAAGTCCCAGCACGGTCAAAAAACACAAAGAGAATATTTTCAAAAAAACCAAATGTGAAAGCACAACGCAACTGATTCATTTTGCCTTGGAAAATGGCTTTTCCAACCAGTATTCAAAATCATCTTAGACACTTGTTATGCATCAATCCATTCATGAAAACACTGAGTTCTTATGATATATGCACCTTATGCTTTTCTTTTTCCTAACCATTTCAAATCATTCCTTTGCGAAAAAAAGATGCCCTTATTATCCGCCTTTCAAGGAATATTAATTTACATGTATTACTTTGACAACATTCAACATCAGAGTGCCCATATTCATGTTCATTATCAAGAAAAATCATGTGTGATTGGAATAAATGACCATCAAATTATCAATGGAAAAATACCAAATCAAAAATTAAAACTCGTTTTAACTTGGATGGAACTTCATCAATTAGAGTTAGAGGAAAATTGGAAAAAAGCAATTAATGGTATAAACATTTCACCCATTTCACCTTTATCTTAGCTATATGAAATTGGTATCAATAAGTGTGCTTGACAACTGGAAACTCATCGTGGTTTTTGACAACCTCTTGAGCAAAGAGCTGGATTGTTCCACATTATTACAATATCCTGCCTTTGCCCCATTAAAGGATGAGCAATTTTTCAAAAAGGCATTCATTAATCACAATACCGTCTGTTGGCCAGGAAATTTGGATTTGAATCCGGATTGGGTTTTGGCATAAGGATTTGCATTAACCCAATAGTGTAAAAATCCCATTGAAAAATTTCTAGGTTGTAATTAAAGCATACAAAAAATTAGGGCAACAATCAAAACCATTGGGCCAGGCTATTCCACCACTGGGTTCGAGCGACACTTGTTTGAAATAACTAGCATCCAAAAGAGGCGCGCCCATGCCTTGACCGATGAATGATGAGCAATCCACGGTCTTCACTTTGCCATCTTCAAAACATAGTTGTAATTGAAAATTTTCTATTGGCGTTACTGATATAATGCGGTGCATGATATATACTATTTCAACGGTTCAATTTTCTTTAATTCACAGAAAGAGCGCGCCAATTCCCAATCCTCTTTCAACTCCAGGCGGTGCAAAGATGCCCATTCCAAAACCAAAAGCTGCGCTCGTGGTGGAAGGTATCCATTTATTCTCACCAAAGTAAAGATATTAAAATCCCCACTAAACTCTTGGTATGAGTCATGAAAATGAGGCGGTGCATGATCATTGTATTACATTCTGATGATGATTCCGAAAAAGCGACTAATCTCTGGCATTAAAAATAGCTTTATATTTATATTGATTTTTAATTCAATTTGAATTGAAATACAAAACTATTTTGGCCATGTAAAATACCTTATGCAAAAAAGCGCATAAATTATGCATTAGAAGACCTCATGAAAAAAGTCACTAAAATTATTATTTGTTGTTGGAACTACTAATGGTAGTTACATTACTTTCCTCCTGCCAGCATCCAAAGCAGATATTCTTTACAATGAAGGCCATCCCACTCTTTTTGGAAAAGCTGAGTGATAAAAATGAAGATGAAGTAAAGCATTTCTTAAAAAGGAAAAATTACCGTTTCGATTACAGTTTGTTGAGTATCGATTCCTTGTCCCATTGTCACGCTTATGAAAAATATAACATTCAAAAAGTACCCGAATCGATATTCGCTCGGAGCAATACATACTCAGCCTTACAGCTGAGAATATACAAATCCAACGGAGAATTGTATTCGGCACTCTCTCAATGTGATGGTGACTTTAATCCCATTCCCAATTTCATGAATGAAATGAAAGACCACCCCGGCCAGACAGCGCTGGCGCTCGTCTGTCCACCCCTCCTTTCTCTCGCGTTGCTCGAGTATGAGGGGAGATTCCTTCATCCCCTCATCTCCTCATCACTTCATCTCCTCATCCCTTCATCTCCTCATCACTTCATCTCCTCATCACTTCATCTCCTCATCCCCTTACCTCTTCTCCTCCTTCGGGACCAAAATCAACAACAGGAAGCCGAGGATGAAGAATACCACCAAGGCCAAAATGCTGGCGCGCATCGTACCGAAAGTGCCTTCTAAAAATCCAAATGAAAATAGGCCGATAATCAAGCCTAATTTTTCTGTGACATCATAGAAACTAAAGAATGACGCAGTATCATCGGTAACAGGCAAAAACTTAGAATAGGTGCTTCGCGCAAGACTTTGCGTGCCGCCCATGATGAAACCAATCACGCCGGCTGCAATGTAAAAGGTAACCACTTCGGTTACGCCATAGAAAGCGTAAACACAAACACCAACCCATACCAACAAGGCCACCATCAACATTTTAATATTTCCCAATTTCTTGGATCCCCAAGAAAACAATATCGCGCCAGGAATCGCGATCAACTGAACCAAAACAATGGCGACTATCAATTGCGATGAATCGAGATTGATTTCCTTCTCCCCAAAAAAAGCAGCCATCTGCATGATGGTCTGAATCCCCATCGAGAAAACAAAAAAGGCCACCAAATAACGCTTCAAAGACGGCGAATCGGACATCTGCTTCCAAACATTGCCCAACTCCTGAAAACCTTTCTTCCAACTGGAATTGGCGTCATTGACATGAATGACTTCCTCTTTCAAATGATAAAAAGTAATCTGCGCAAATCCTGCCCACCAAACACCCACACTCACAAAACTCCATCGAGGACTCATGCCAAATCCTTTGATCGCAATCAAGTTCATGATCAACAAACTCACACTTCCGATATACCCCATAGAATAAGCGCGTGCGCTGACTTTATCTTGCTCATCCTTGTTGGCAATCTGCGGTAAAAACGAATTGGCAAAGGCATAAGAACACCAAAAACCAATACAGGCCAACATGATACTTAAAAATGAAATCTCTAAATGCGCTGGGTCAAAGAAATACAATGAAGCACATGAAGCAGCCCCGATGTAACAGAAGACTTGTAAAAATCGCTTGCGCATGTGGTAATAGTCTGCAATACCCGATAATAGCGGGACCAAGACGCTCACCACGGCCAATGAAAAGGCCAAAGCATACGAAAGCGCTTCGGTGTTTTTCAAGGTAAAACCAAACAGTTCTACTTTGTCGTTGATGATATCACCCTTGTCGTTTCGAACAGAGGTAACCGCCCCATAGAAGATTGGAAAAATAGCTGAACTGATGACCAAGTTGTAGGTGGAATTGGCCCAATCATACATGCCCCAGGCATTTTGAATTTTCTTACGTGGATTCATAGCTGAAATGTAATCATTTCAACCTTGCCTACCTTACTTTTGTGGAAAGAAAATTAACATGACATCGTCATACGACATCATCATTGTAGGAGGAGGAATTGTTGGAGCAGCTACGTTCTATAAAATGCAACGACGCTTTCCTCATCTTGAAATCTTACTGATTGAAAAAGAAAACCGCCTAGCCGATCACCAAACCGGAAACAACAGCGGTGTAATTCACAGTGGTATTTATTACAAACCGGGTTCGCTTAAGGCTGTCAATTGTGTAAATGGCAGAAGGGAATTGGTTGAATTTGCCAAAAAACACAATAT
>JBDLUK010000125.1:0-2731 GCA_039805365.1 Bacteroidota bacterium
TCTCACCAGTAAAGCAAACGGATTTTCTGTTGTTCTCCAATAATACTTCTTTGCATTGAACCCCAGTGGCGGCTACTACAAAATCCTTGTTGATATTAATTTCAACTTCAAATTTTCCATACTCACCATAAAATTCGCGGGCTATGTATGGATTGGGATGCCAACCATCTTTGTCATACCCGCAAATTTTGGGGTACCATTGGGACATGCTATAGTCAACTCCTTCAGCGCTGTTTCGTCCACTCCTCCTTATTTGGATGGGAACTTGCCCATGCCAGTCCATTTTGATTTTTGCTTTTTTACCTGGGAAAATGGGATGGCTCAAATTGATTTTGGCAATGGTCCCCATCTCTTGAATCACGCTTTCTTGACCATTTACTATGACCGAATTCAAATGCTGGTGCCCGTATTCCTCGGGTTTTAGTTTGCTGATCCGGTCGCCCACGCGTGAATCTGGATCCGCTATCCAAAGTGATCGGACATCCATCTCACTGCCGGGTTGAAAGGCGTTGAAGTAAAGATGTACAAAGATTTCATTCAACGTATCCTTGGAGTTGTTGCAATAAGTAATTTCTGAATGTCCTTTAAATTGATGGTTGTTGTCATTTAGATCAATGGAAATTTTATAATTGACCTCTTGTTGTTGAGGTTGTTTTTTTGCCCAAGCACCCAATGCTAGGAAACAGAAAGGAAGATAAATAAGTCTTTTCATAAATATTGAATTACCAGGAAGTGGATTCATCATCCATCCACATGTTTTTTAATTTTAAACTTTGCTCCAATACATCACGCACACATCCTTGTCCGCCTTTGAAGGGGGAAATGTAGTCGGAGATTTTTCTGATTTCAAATGCAGCATCTTGCGGGCAGCATGCCATCGCGACCATTTGCATCACCCAAAAATCGGGAATGTCATCTCCCATGTAGGTTGTAGTGGATGGATCGATTTTTCCCTCATCAATCCATTTTTGCAATACCTCTTTCTTGGTAGGCACACCCAAATGAATTTCTTTGACGCCCAACATTTCGAATCGTTTTCTTACCGCCTCATTGTTGCCGCCTGATAGGATGAAAATCTTGATTCCTTTTTTCACGGCTAATTGAACGGCATATCCATCTCGAACATTGGCAGTGCGCATTTGTTGGCCATCTGCGGTGAGATAGACGATATTGTCCGTAAACACGCCGTCTACATCGAAGATGAAAGTTTCTGTTTTTCCTAGCTGCGCTTTATAGTTTAGAATGTCCATATTTCGTAAGTATGATATTGCTTAGAACGCGATAGACCTCATGTTGATTCGGCTCATCGTTCAAAAGATTCATGTGTTTATTGATTGTGTTCAAGTCGTTCCGCTTTGCAGGACCAGTCTGCAAATTTTTTGGATGCTCAGTACTTAGTTTTTCTGCCAGTTGCTGAATTGTCGCAATTAACAACTCAGAGGGCAATTGTTCCTTATCCAAAATTTCAAATGCAATTTGATAAAGTGCAGTTGTAAAGTTGTTGGCCATTACCGCGGCCAAGTGCGCTGTTGTTCGTTGCGCAGAATTGGTCAAGTACAATTGAGATTGCCATGGGGCCATCAACTTTTGCAATTGCTCTTTGGATTTTTCACTAGACGATTCAACACAAAATGGAATTTTGCGGTAATCCAATTCCCTTCCATGTAGGAATGAGTATATACCCCAAATCACTATTTTGTTTGGGATTTCTAACGATTCCATATCAAATGATCCACTCGGAACTACTATCGTGATATTGGAGTCAATGCTTCGGGCTACTTCGATGATTTGATCATCTGGAACCGCAACCAATACGACGTCTGGTTTGACTGACCAATTGGAATAGGGGAGATACCCAATGCCCAAATCCGACATGTTGGAATTGAAATGTTCGGCGTTGCGTGAAAAGCCAAAAAGGCATTCATGTCCTGCTTGCATCCACATTTTGCTGTAATGCCAGGCGACGTTTCCACATCCGATGACCGCAAACTTCATGGCCTAAAGGTACATCGATATCCTTTCGAATGTAAATTCGCAGAGATGATTAAGAATTTTGAGCTAATTACTCCTGAGCCTTGGCCGGATTATGCCTTGATAGATTGCGGAGATTTTGAAAAGTTGGAACGCTTTGGTAAGTATGTAACCATTAGACCAGAGCCACAAGCTGTTTGGCCCAAGCGTCTATCAGATGCGGAGTGGAAGAAGCAGGCGCATGTGCGTTTTGTGCAAAAAGGAAGCAACTCTGGCGATTGGATCAAATTGAAATCTATGCCTGATCAATGGATGTTGGAATTTCCGCTCAAGAATTCGGGCTCTTTTCAAATGCGTTTGGGATTAACGGCCTTTAAGCATGTTGGAATTTTCCCGGAGCAAAGTGCCAATTGGTGGTTCATTGAAGAGCAAGTAAAAAAGTTCAAAGAGACACCCAAGGTTTTGAATTTGTTTGCCTACACCGGTGGCGCATCTTTGGCCGCTGCCGCTGCTGGAGCGGATGTTACCCATGTGGACAGCATCAAGCAAGTGGTTACTTGGGCCAATGAGAATCGTCAATTGAGCAATTTGCCTGAAATCCGTTGGATGGTCGAAGATGCCCTCAAATTTGCACAACGTGAACAACGTCGTGGTAATCTCTATCAGGGAATCATTTTAGATCCCCCAGCTTTTGGTCATGGTCCCAAAGGAGAGAAATGGAAGTTGGAAGAGAATATTGCCGAAATGATGGAGAATGTTT
>JBDLUK010000126.1:0-19583 GCA_039805365.1 Bacteroidota bacterium
AGATAAACGCTTGACGCTTCCACTCCGTCTCTTGCCATTCTAATTCAGGCTCACTATCCAACATCACGCCACCGCCAACATGCCCCAACCAACCATTGGACGTCTTGTGACAACATCTCAAAATCACCATCGACCACTGTTCAGGCCCCTCTGAAAAATTTAAAACACCCCCATACAATCCTCTTTGAAAGGGTTCGTTCTTACAAAGCCATTCAATAGCTTGCCATTTGGGCCATCCGGATAGTGCTGGTGTAGGATAAAGCGATTTAACCAAACCACCAAAATCACCTGAATAATAGCCGCTGATATCCGTACACAAATGCTTCACATTCCGAAAATTCATGACCTTCGTTTCGCTACCAACCACTTCAGATACACCATTGGCAATAAAGGTATCTTTGATCATCCGTGCGACAACTTCATGCTCCTCCCTTTCCTTGTCACCCCATTCCGACAAATCATCTTTGGCTTTTGATCCGGCAAGTGCAACAGAATGTAAACTCCTTCCATTTCGGTACAACAGCAACTCTGGAGACGCCCCAATCCACAATCCATATTCTGGGTGTTGAAGAACAAAAACAAAGGCATCCAGAAAAACAGAAATCCACTTTTCGACCAGCGTTTCAATTGCCACATCGTTTGACTCTAGTTTGAATATTCTACTTGTCACCAATTTTTCACATTGACCACTGCCAATTGTTTGTATCGCCCTTTGAACCAAACTTTGATACTCCAATTGATTTTGACAAAGTCCTTGATCAGTGACAACCTCATCAACAACAATAGGAAATTCGAGAACATTATTCTCCTCATCCCAAGCTTTGAATATCTCCCGACTCCCATATTCTCGCGGAAGTCGGACGTAAAAACCCGAACTCTGTCCACGTAAAATATCCTTCCAATCTTGCATTCTACTTGGCTGGTTTTACCATCGTCGTCAACTTCGCTTTGGCAATCAAAGCACCTTCCTCATCCACGATATCGACATTCCAAACGTGAAGATTTCGTCCTAATTTTACGGGCGTTGCAATCCCTGTCACCCAACCATGGCGCTTCGATTTTAGATGGGTAATATTTAAATCGACACCAACAGCGATGCTGTTATCTCTTTTTGCAATTAGATAAGAACCTACACTTGCTACAGTTTCAGCCAAAGCCGCACTTGCGCCGCCATGGAGAATTCCATATGGTTGATGGGTGCGATTATCAACGGGCATCTTAGCCTCTACTCTGTCCTCAGTCATCACCAACATTTCAATTCCCAACGCGCCGAGCAAAGTCCTCTGTGCCCAATCTTGCAATAAGTTCTGATCCATTCCACAAACTTAAACATACTTGACATAAATTTGGTTCATGACCAGCAAGCACATCGTCGTTCTCAATTGGCACTTCCCTCCTCACGAGGGAATTGGAGGCAGGCGCACTGCATTACTGGTGAAATATTGGCTAGAACAAGGGGCTGAGATTACAGTGGTTTCAAAAAAACCACGTCCTAATCAGCAACCTTCTGATTGGATTGAAAAAGCTGTTCTGGACCAAATTCAATTTGTTCACATTGATCATGAGAACCCATACAACGCGTTATTTTTCAAATCAGACAGCCGATCTAAATGGCTAAGAAGATGGAAAAAATTTTACTATAACTTCTTTGCAGTCGGCAATCCTATTGACCAGACATTTTTTTGTGGCGATGAGATATTGTTTCAACTCAAAAAAATTCATGAAGCCAAACCCATTGATTGGATTTTCACATCAGGAGCACCTTTCTATTTGTCCTATTGGGCAGCCTTGTTCAAAGCAAAAAACGAGACGGTGAAGCTTTGGTGTGACTTCAGAGACCCTTGGCTTAATGCGATTAACTACGGTATGCTTCAATTGAGCGCTCCACAAAGAAAAGGAGACGATGCTGTAAGAGATTTTGTTAGTCATTATGCGGATTTCATATCGGCGCCCTATGCGGAAGTATTAGATGAATTTGAAACAGAGATTGAGGATGCAAAAATTTTAATCCCTCATTTCCACGATCAAGATTCCATATCCAGCGGGAAATCAGACTACACTTGGCTATATGCAGGTGAGATTTATGAGAATACAGAAGAATACTGGAAGAAATCGTTGACCAACTCGATTCTAAGAAATCCTCATCCAAATGTTTTCATATACAGTCAACATTATCAAAAAATAAGTCCGCATCTTAAATTAGAAAACGTTCAAGTGCTCGCACCCATTGGTGCATCTATAAAACAACTTCTTGCGAATTGTTCCGGCATTATCATTTCATTGGGTGAGCACAACAAAGACTTTTTCACCACCAAATTCTATGATCATTTGGGTTATCAAAAGCCTTATTTGTACATAGGACCTAAGGGTAAGGTTTTGGAATTTATTGTAGAAAATAAACTTGGAACACGATTAGAAGAATTTGACGAGAGAGAATTTAAATACAACTTTGAATTTGCGGAAAATTTATGGAGTGAACACAGAGCGTGCAAAATGGCCAATGAGATATTAAGTAAAATGAAAATTCATGCCTAAGGTTTCTATTGTTATTCCCAATTACAACAAGGGAATTTTCTTGGTGGAAACTATTGCGTCCGTTCAGGCCAGTACGCTCAAAGATTGGGAAATCATACTGATTGATGATGGATCTACAGACAACAGCGTTGAATTGGCTCAAGCACTGGCCGATTGTGATGACCGGATAAACATCTTCCTGCAAAGTAACCAAGGAGGAGGAAAGGCAAGGAACAAAGGAATAGAATTGGCCAAAGGAGAATTTCTTTTGTTTTTGGATTCCGACGACTTGATATCGGCAACATGTCTTGAAAATCGCATAAACATTGCTGAAAGTAACAAGGATGGAATGGGATGGGTTTTCCCACTTTTGCCATTCGAAGGAGAATTTCAAGATCAAAGATTCATCTCTCCGTGGATACCACCAAAAGATCATTTTTTAGAAAAGTTGATTGAACATGATATAACATGGACCAGTATGTCACCTCTTTGGAGGACCTCCTTTATTAAGCAGCATGGGCATTGGAATACGCACTATCCTCGTTTACAAGACATTCAATTTCACACCCACCTTCTTCTTCAAAAGTCCAAAATCTATACATTCCCTCATCTTCAGGCAGACTGTTACTACCGATTGGATGAGCGAAAATTAGTGCTCGGAAATCGATACAAGTATTTGGAAAAATGGGTTCAAGGATGTGGACTTTATTTAGAAGAATTTATTCCCATATTGCCGAAACCGTTGAAGAGAAAAATAACAAAAACATCCTTGGCTTGCATGGAAGTAATGGGGCATTATTTGAGAAATGCACAGATTGATGCTTCTCAATTTGATTTACTGTCCAAAGAACTCATACAGTCGGTTCCATACCCCTATCAGCAATTGGTTTTCAGGATATACGCTTCATTGCTGAAGCATCTCCCCTTCCATGTGCCTGGTCTTGCAAAGCTTTTCAAATTTTGCCTCCGTTGAGGTGAATATCTTGTTGTATTTTTGAGAGATGAAAAAGAGCCTTCTTTTTGTTTTACTCATTGCTACATCCCTGCCATCATTGGCACTGCGATGCTTTACTGATTACCGTGTTTTCCATTTGCCCGCCGCTATCAATGGTGGAGTGGATTCTCCTTATATCGAATTTTATTTTGAATTGGATGGCAGTTCGTTTCAAGCCATTTCGGTCAATGGTAACAGCACCATTACAGCGGAATTTTTGATAACCATATCCAAAGAAAATAAAATCATTGGGTATAAAAAGTTCAATGCCGAATTCCCTTGGAATACCAATGAAGACAAGGCTAGACAATGCATGGCAATTGAAAGGATTGGCGCCATGAACGGCGACTTGGTTATTGATATTGAAATCACTGACAAAGGACAAGTACCCGCTCTACCTCAAAATTTACATGAGCAAATCCAAGTACTCAACTTGGATCAAGGAGCGTTTGTGTCTGATATCAATTGGATCAAGGCATACAGTGAAACCGTAACACCAAATGGTTTCTCTAAATCAGGCTGGGATATGTTTCCATTGCTCTCCGATGTGCGATATGACGAAGAGGAGAGAATGGATTTTTACTGTGAATTGTACAATACCGATAAGTTTTTTGGCAATGACCCCTTCATCATTCAATACCAAATTGAAGATGCCAACAAAAAAATAGTAGCAGGATTTCAGCGCATCAAAAGAGAAATTGGGAAACCCGTTATTCCATTATTGTCCACTTTCGATATTACACAACTGCCATCTGGCGAATACACATTGGTGATAGAGATTATGGACAAAGCGCGAAACTCAGTTTCAAAAAAAGAAAGGAGATTCACAAGAAAAAATACAAGAGTTGATGCAAAAGAACTATCGGCACTGCAGGTTGCCAATAGCTTTGCAGGTCAATACCGAGACTCGTTGGTTCTCAAAGAACACATTCGATCACTCACTCCAATTGCACGAGGCAATGAAAAGCAATCCATATTGGCCGCGGTTCAATCTTATAACCTCATCCAATTGCAGGGATTCCTCTATCAATTTTGGTACAAGCGCAATCCACTTTCTCCTGAATTGAGTTGGACCCAATATTTAGAATTGGTCAATGCTTGCGCTGAGTTTCAAACCAGCATTAAAAAAGGTTGGGAGACCGACCGCGGCAGAGTTTATCTGCAATACGGCAAGCCATCGACTAGGGTGATTCGCAACCACGATCCCGATTATTGGCCATTTGAAATTTGGCATTACTACGAGACAAACAATCACTTGCACAACAAACGTCTTTTGTTCTACAACACAAGTTTGAATGGAGATATGGAATTGCTCCATACCGATATCCCAGGTGAGATAATGAATTATGACTGGAAGAATTTGGTTCGATCTAGACAAATGAACGACCCCGCAACAGTAACCAGAAACCAGAACAATCAAAGACAAGATCCGTATTCAGGGGATGAATTAGAAAGTCTTTGGTACAATCCCCACTAAATCAAATGAAGTCTGTTGCAGTTGCGATTTTAAATTGGAATGGGAAATCTTGGCTAGAGAAATTCTTGCCCAATGTTATTGAACACAGTCAAGATGTAGCTGACATTGTCATTATTGACAACGGATCAACAGACGATTCACATTCATTTTGTGAGGCAAATTACCCCCAAGTCATTTGGATTGGATTGACTAAAAATCATGGTTTTGCAGGCGGATACAACGAAGGACTAAAGCAACTCGAACACAAGTATTTCATGCTGCTCAACAGCGATGTTGAGGTTACTAAAAATTGGCTTGAACCTCTATTGGATTGGATGGAAACCCGCCCCAATTTAGCGGCATGCCAACCGAAGATCATTGATTTTCAGACCAAGGTTCAATTTGAGTATGCCGGAGGAGCTGGAGGTTATTTGGATAAAGATGGATATGCTTTTTGCGCAGGAAGAATGTTCTATGCTTTTGAGCGAGATATGGGACAATACCAAGGTCGAAAAGATGTTTTTTGGGCAACCGGAGCAGCTATGATGATCAGAAGAAGTGCATGGGAAGAAGTACAGGGGTTTGATTCCGACTTTTTTGCGCACATGGAAGAAATAGATCTTTGCTGGCGATTAAAAAACCGAGGTTACAGCATTGGAGCGGAACTCAGTGCATTGGTCTATCATGTAGGAGGTGGCACATTGGATCGACAAAATCCAATGAAAACATACTTGAATTTCAGAAACAATTTGTATCTCATCACCAAGAATCACAGACGCAGCGCACTAATTTTTCAGATATTTCGAAGGTTGATACTCGATGGTATTGCGGGAATTCGATTTGCTACAGAATTCAAATGGTCGCATTTGTGGGCTGTCGTTAGAGCTCACTTCTCATTCTATTTTATGCTTCCCAATATGCTTAGAAAAAGAAGCTTTGAAGGCCGACACATTGGGGAAATCAACAATTCTGGACTTTATAATTCCAGCGTTGTATATGCATTTTTTATACAACAAAAAACAGCATTTAGTCAACTCGATCCGCGTTCATTTGTGCAATAGCACAGCACGATGAACCGCATTTGGCGACAGAATCCATTACTCAGAATTTGCACACCACTGATGATTGGTGTTTACATGTGCACCGATTACAGATTTGGTTTGTTCTATTTGTGTGTCGCATTGGTTTTGATTTCCGTTTACTCATTCTCCAAAAAAATAGTGTGGATCAGTAGTGCATTCTTTTTCTTTTTTATCGCAATCGGAAGCACCTGGAATGCTCTCATACCAACAAAAACTCCCAATACTATTTGTCCCACAGATTGGGAATCTCGAAATAAAGTAATCAATCCCATTGCACAAGAAATCACAAACAAACTGCAAAACCATTACTCCTCTGATGATACGGGAATCATTATTGCGTTTCTTGTGGGTGACACCACATATCTAAGCCGTGATCTAAAAGAGCAATACAAAAACATCGGTATTAGCCATTTGCTCGCTGTAAGCGGCATGCACATTGGACTATTGTTTGGACTTGTTTTTTGGATACTTAAAATCATCACAAGAAACAGAATACCCATTCTTAGCACATTATTAGCTCTTACATCCATTTGGACATTTTGTTCTCTTTGCCAATTCCCTCCATCGTTGAATCGAGCCGCCATAATGTTCACTTTCTTGCATGTTGGCAAAATCTTTTTAAAGAAAACACACGCCATCAATTTGTTGTGTTTATCCTTCATCACCCAAATAGCATGGGATCCAGAGAGCAAAGACAATTGGGGCCTTATTCTATCTCATCTTGCCGTATTGGGAATTGTCTTGTTTCACCGACCTGTTCAATTGCAAATCAAAAATTGGCGTAAACTACCAAAGCTTATTATCGAAAATATCACTGTAACCATTCATGCACAATGGAGCACCGGCCTATTTCTACTCCCGCATACGGCCAATTTCCCGACATACTTCCTTATCGCGAATGTTATCTTGGTCCCTGTATCTAGTGGATTATTGTATTTGCTTTTTCTATTGATGTTGATTCCTGAAAATTGGAATGGTTCGATGGTTCATCAAATTGTTCACGGCTGGATTGAAGTGATGAATGGGATTGTAATTGCCATCAATCGCTGGCCCATGCCGCAGATTAATTTCACAGATTGGAATGTGGCAATTACGCTTATTTGGTTGATTGGTGGTTTAAGTCTGTATTACATCTGGAATCGAAAAATGAAAAATGCCATACGACTTACATTATTGGGCCTAACCCTTTTCACTTTCGAACCCTACTTGGTTCCTAAAAAGGAAATAGAACTGCACCTATGGAGGCACAACGGCCAGCCATGCATGTTGTACAAAACACCCCATCAAAATTTTTATATGGGTCCATCTCTTTCACATTCTTTTCTACCCAACACATACACTCCTTTGTTTATTCAATGATATTTAAAATTACTTTTGTTTCATGAGCAAAAGTCTTCATTGGGTAGAATGTCCGAGAGATGCCATGCAAGGCATGCAGAGAATGATTGATACACATGTGAAAATCGACTATATCAATCATTTGATAGACGTTGGTTTTGAAACGATCGACATTGGAAGTTTCGTTTCGCCCAAAGCTATACCTCAAATGAGAGACACCCATGAAGTAATCAACGGTGTGGAATGGAAAGACAAGAAGCCTGAATTCTTGGTAATCGTTGCCAATGAGCGCGGCGCAGAAGACGCTTGCAAGGAATCACGGGTTGACGTGATTGGTTTCCCTTTTTCAATTTCAGAAACTTTTCAGCAAAGGAATACTGGTTCAAGTATCTCCGAAAGCTGGCTGAGGCTGAAAAACATCGAGGAAATGGCCGTTTCCGCAGGAAAAAAAATGGTGGTTTACCTCAGCATGGGATTTGGAAATCCATATGGAGATCCATACAATGAAGACATCGTTTTGGATTGGTCACAGAAAATCTCCGAATCACTAAAAGTTCAGTCCATCGCTTTAAGCGATACCATAGGTGCAGCCAATCCTGAACAAATAGACAGGATATTTAAATCTCTCACCCAACATCTACCACATGTTCAATTGGGCGCCCATTTGCACGCAACAAAATTGGACGCTCATGACAAGCTGATGGCAGCTTGGAATGCGGGATGCAGACGAATAGATACAGCGATGGGAGGATGGGGCGGATGCCCGATGGCCAAAACAGAGTTGACCGGAAATATGCCCAGTGAAATTTTACGTAATTTTCTAATCTCACAATCCACTCACTACAATTGGGATGCTTTTCAAATCGCAAGCAATATGACCAACAATATCTTCCACCAATGATCAGAGGGATTTTGGTTTTGCCACTTGTCCTATTGTGGACATTTATTTGCGGTCTCATTGGACTATTTCTGAGAATATTTTTCCCAGCTGAAAAATGCGTTTATTGGATCGCGCATTTTTGGTGGAGCCCCGTTGTATTTCAACTGTACGGCATAAAAATTCAATTAAAGCAAAACCAACCATTACCAACTGAATCCGCGATATATATTGCCAATCATTCTTCTCAACTAGACATTGTGGTGGTGGTTAGGGTAATTGCCAAAGGATTGTTTTTTGTTGCAAAAAAAGAGTTGTCGCGGGTTCCTGTTCTTGGACAATACATGTCCGTTATGGGGATGATTTTTGTGGATCGTGGCAATAGAGAAAGAGCAATACAAAGCATGAATGAAGCTGCTGCTAAAGTCGTTGCGGGAAAAAATCTAGTTACTTTTCCTGAAGGGACACGAAGTAAAAACGAAGTTTTTTCCACTTTCAAAAAGGGCAGTTTTGTCATTGCTCAAAAATCCAATATTCCCATTGTCCCCATTGTCATCAAAGGGGCATCAAAAGCATTGGTCAAAGGAAGTTTTATTGGCCGAAGCACAGTCATCTATGTCACCATATGTGATGCTATTTACCCCGATCAATACCCAGGAATGAACCCCGGAGAATTGGCACAATTGACGCAACAAAAAATGCAAGAAATTCATCAGCAACTTTAATTGCTGAGCAACTTATCTTTCCAAAATAATACTTTGGTAGGGAGTTAGCGTTATCGAAGTACCCAAGCTGTATCCATTCTCACTCAAGGCCTCGGACCACCCACCCTGCCACGCGGCAGGAACAGAAAAAGTTTGATTGGTGTTTCTGACATTGGCAATAATAACCACATCACTTCCATTCAGATTTTTTTTCAATGCAAAAATATTTGAAGTCGAACTTGAAGAAACAAAACCCCGTTTAACTATCTCGTTGTTGGTATACCATTGCATGAATTTTTGGTAATACTGAAGCATACTTGGATTGGTATTCCAATTGATTGGCGAATTAGAAAAGAATGGTGTAGTTGTGGAACGACCGACTTCCTGCCCTGTGTACAACATCGGCACACCACCAGTAAAAATCGTAATTGCCGAAGCTGTCATCGCACCGTTTATTCCACCAAACAAAGTAACGGGAGAAGCATCCCATGCCGATTCGTCGTGATTGGTCGTAAAACGCAATCGGTGTTTACCAACAGGAATAGACGTGTACTCAGCGTTGTGGATGGCCAAAAGCCCTGAAGCTGGCTGACCATTGTATACATTCTTCAGACCATTGTAAAAATCCCAACCAAAAGTCATATCGAAACCGGCATTCAACAATCCTACTCCACTGCCCTCAGCCAACCAAATCAAATGTCGATTGGGCAGCGCGTTGAGCTCATTGATGGCCGATTGCCAGAAATCATTGGGGACACCATCCGCATGATCGCAACGATACCCATCAATATTGGCCTCCATTACCCAATATTTCAATGCATCAATCATGGCCAATCTCATCTCCGAATTGTTATAATTCAAATCCGCAACATCCTGCCAATTGGTACCTGCAGGCCAAATGATATTACCATTGGCATCTTGGGTGTACCAATCGGGATGGTCGGTCACCCAAGCGTTGTCCCAAGCGGTGTGGTTGGCGACCCAATCCATGATCACACTCATCCCCTTGGCATGGGCCGCATCTGTGAGTTGTCTTAAATCGTCCAGATTGCCAAACTCCTCCCCTACCGCTTTAAAATCTTTGACAGAATAAGGTGAATTTACTGAGTTGATAGATCCGATGGGATGGATGGGCATCAACCATATCGTATTGATTCCCAAACTGTCCAATTCGTTGATACGCGAAAGAACTCCTTGAATATCCCCACTGGTAGAAAATGCGCGCAAATTCACCTCATACATCAGCATATCACGACCATTGGATACAGAATCCAAGGGTATTCCATATTGCACATAACCCTCGTTATCATTGCCATTGTCCTCTGTAATCTCAGGCTCAGGACATTTTACACAACTTGCTTGGACCATTGAAAAAGCCAATAATAATCCGCAAAAAAGATTGAAAATTCTCATTGGGCTAAATTGATGAAAATACCCCAATAGTTTGCGTAAATTCTTTTTTTTGAAATTCTCGAGGATATGAAGTAAATTCGCGCTCCTCATTAGTGGGACTTTGCCGATGAGGCTTGGCAAAGCAACAAAATTAAGTTGAACCCATTTGTTCACGCCTCCTTAGGAACAAATACAATTTAAATTGCCACATGGCAGAAAACACTAACCCGGCAGAAAATGTCGAAAACACAGGAGCTGTAGCTCCAGCAAAAGCTGAAGAAACCATTTCTCGTGAAGAGCCAATGGATTTGTACAGCACCGCAGATGATGCGCAATTCATGAACAGTAATGGAGAATTCAACTGGGACGCCTATGAGGCTGCTGGTGGATATTCAGACGAAGAGCGTGCGCGCTTCGATGAAGTTTATGGAAAGACATTGTCTACTATCAAAGAAAAAGAAGTGGTTCAAGGAACCATCGTTTCTATTGGTAAAAAAGAAATTGTGGTTAACATCGGATACAAGTCTGAAGGCGTAGTTGCTGTGACTGAATTCCGTTACAACCCAGATTTGAAAGTAGGTGACGTAGTTCCTATTTTCATTGAAACCCAAGAAGACAAATCAGGTCAAATGCGTGTTTCTCACAAGACAGCTCGTTTGTTGAGCGCTTGGACAGATGTAAACAATGCATTGGAGTCTGGCGAGATCATCAAAGGAGAGGTGAAGTGCCGCACGAAGGGTGGTTTGATCGTAGATGTATTTGGTTTAGAAGCATTCTTGCCAGGTTCTCAAATCGATGTGAAGCCTATCCGTGATTACGATGTTTACGTAGGAAAAGTAATGGAATTGAAAGTTGTTAAGATTAACAACGAATTCAAGAACGTTGTCGTTTCTCACAAAGCACTTATCGAGGCAGAGATCGAAGAGCAAAAGAAGCAAATCATGTCAGGTTTGGAGAAAGGTCAAGTATTGGAAGGTGTTGTCAAAAATATCACCAGCTATGGCGTATTCATCGACCTTGGCGGCGTAGATGGATTGATCCACATTACCGACCTTTCTTGGGGACGTATCAACCACCCAGAAGAAGTGGTTCAGTTGGATGCTAAAATCAACGTTGTTATCCTTGATTTCGATGATGACAAGAAGAGAATTGCATTGGGCTTGAAGCAACTTTCTGCTCACCCATGGGATGCATACCAAGACACATTGCAAGTAGGTCAAAAAGTAACTGGTAAAGTTGTTGTTTTGGCTGACTACGGAGCATTTGTTGAAGTAGCACCTGGTGTTGAAGGATTGATCCACGTTTCTGAAATGTCTTGGAGTTCACATTTGCGTTCAGCTCAAGATTTCTTGAAAGTCGGACAAGATGTTGAATGTGTTGTATTGGCAGTTGAAAAAGACGAGCGCAAATTGAGCTTGGGTATGAAGCAATTGACTTCAGATCCATGGGAAGGTATTGAGTCTCGTTTCCCAGTATCAAGCAAGCATACAGCTAAGGTTCGTGCATTCACTAACTTCGGTGTATTCTGTGAGTTGGCTGAAGGTATCGACGGATTGGTTCACATTTCTGACTTGTCTTGGAGCAAGAAAATCAAACATCCATCTGAATTCTGCGCTATCGGAGATGACATGGAAGTTGTTGTTTTGGAATTGGACAAAGACAGCCGTAAGATTAGCTTGGGTCACAAACAAATCGAAGAGAATCCATGGGATGTATTTGAAACTGTCTTCACAGAAGGTTCACGTCACCAAGGTACTATCATCCGCAAAGAAGGTAGCCATGCTATCGTTTCATTGCCATACGGTCTGGAAGGTTTCTGCGTAAGCAAAAACATGAAGAAAGAAGATGGATCAACTGCTAAAGTTGACGAGGCTTTGGAATTCGTTGTTTTGGAATTCAATAAGAACCAACGCAAGATTGCTGTTTCTCACACTGGAACTTTCAAAGAAGAAGAAGCGTCAGCTGAAGCTCCTAAGAAACCACGTACTGGAAAGAAACCAGAAGGTGCAGGTGATTCAAACGCAGTAAAAGCTGTTAATGCTCAAGTTGAAAAATCAACATTGGGAGATATCGGCGCATTGGCTGCATTGAAAGAGAAAATGGAAGGCAAAGGAGAATAATCCCTTGTCTCTGTGAATAAATTGAAAAGGCTGTCTTCGGACAGCCTTTTTTTGTAACTTTCAGTCCGCACCAACGGATGAAAAAACACACTTCATATACTCCAACATTGCCACTATCGACGTGGCAATATTCATGATTTAAAGCAATGTACATAACCCAGAAAATTAATATGACATCAAAAGCAATTCTAACAGCCTTATCATTTCTCTTTTCGTTATTCGGCTTTTCCCAAACTTTTCAAGAGCAGTTTGATGCTAAAATGGACAACAACGATACCATTGGAATGCATACATTGATCATAGATTGGAGAAAAAATGAACCCAATAATCCTGAAACCGAAGTAGCTATTTTCAACTACTTTGCCATGCGAGCTTTTAGCGAGGTGGTTACTTTAAACACAACGCCCCCGGAAGATGGAAGTGAATCCATTGAAATGGTTGATAGTCTAGGTAATGTCAGCGGATACCTATACGGGACGCCAACTGTTAATGATAGCCTCATTCAACTTTCTGTCAAATACATCAACCAAGGAATTGCCAAATATCCTAACCGACTTGATCTTCGTTTGGGTAAAATATATGTTCTTCGAGAGTCCCAACATTGGGATTGGATGGAAGAAGAAATGGTCAATACCATCAAGCAAGGACAAGCCAATAAAAACAGCTGGTACTGGATGAAGAATGAGCCTGTAGAAGATGATTTAAATTTCTTGAATAGCTCTCTCCAAGAACACTTCTATTCACTATTTGAGTCTGGATTACCTTACGGTTATGAAATCATCGAGCGATGTAGCAAAATTATGTTGGAGCAGGATGACGCCAATGTCATTACCTTGTCCAATGTTGCTACTTGCAAAATGATGAAAGAAGAATACGCAGAAGCTTTGACCTACATCAACAAAGCGTATTCTATCAACGCCAATGATGAGATTATTATCAACAATGCAGGTTTCTGTCATTGGAAATTGGGGCATCCTGAAGACGCCAAACGCTATTACGTTAAAGCACTCGAGATGGCCAAAGGTGAAAACAACACTGAAGCAATTGAATACTACCAAGGTCAAATCGATATCATGAATAAGGCCATTGAAAATCGGTAAATGATTCGCAGTCTTTTCATCACCATTTCCTTTGTATTTGCCTCCATTATAGCTGTGGGCCAGCTCAAACTGGTTAACTTAAATATCAGATACAGCAATGTTCATGATGGAGAAAACGCATGGTCGCAACGCAAGCATAACACAATTCACTGGCTAAAGAAACAACGTGCTGATGTGTATTTTTTTCAAGAGGTTCTTGAGGAACAACTCCATGATCTGACTATAGCTTTAGATGAATATGAGTACTATGGTATTGGGAGAGAAGATGGCTTGAACAAAGGAGAATTCTCACCCATATTTTTCAAAAAAGATCGCCTTCAAATCATTTCAAAAAAAACCATTTGGTTATCTCCAACGCCCACAATTCCGTCAAAAGGTTGGGATGCCGCTTGCGAGAGAATTTACACGCAGGTGCTGCTGTACGATCTTCAACTTAAGGATACCATTGCATTGGGAAACACCCATTGGGACCATATTGGAACGAATGCCCGAAATCATAGCGCTCAATTGATTACCGAAGAGTTGTCCCAACTCCCTCCTCATACACCCATATTGTTGGGTGGTGATTTCAATTGTACCTATCATGATCCCGCTCTTCAAAAGCTTATTGAAAAATACCAAATTGTTGGTGACGACTTGCTATGGTCCACACCATCCTACCATGGCTTCGGAACCTCCTACTCTTCCGGATGTATCGATTTTGTTTTTTTTAATACATACTGGAAATTAAATTCATACCATACTGTTACTGCGTATTCCATCAATAAAAAAGATCCCAAAAAACACATCTCGGATCACAACGGATTCGTTTTCGAATTTGAACCCCGTATATTTGAGTAATGAAAAAAGCAGAACGAAATTTTAAGACTACCGTCGGAGCGTTGCTTCTGCTATTAGCGTTGCCAAATTTAACATTGGGACAAAATGATACACTCATTCTAAGCAATGGTTTTTTGGCCTTAGAAAAAGCGGAAGAATCCAGAATCGCAATGGATGATGACAAACCACAGCTGAGTCTTCGATTGATGCAAGAAGCATCGCGCCTTGAACCATCTAATTTCATTTATGCTTTTGAAGTAGGTCAATTACAATATCTCCTGAAAAACTATACACAATCTGTTGAAACGCTTCAAGATCTCATTGACCATACAGATGTCACTCCTCAATATTTCCAAATCTTGGGAAATGCCTTTTACATGACCAAGAATAAAATGGCCGCCAAGGAAATTTTTGATATCGGACTCAGTCACTTCCCAAAATCCGGAGTGCTTTTTTTAGAAAAAGGTAATCTTGCTAATATCGAAGGAGAAACTGGTCAGGCTCTTTTTAATTACTTAAAAGGAATTGAGTTAGATCCAAATTATGCTTTGAATTACTACAAAGCTGCCATGATTTATTTTGATCAAGCAGAAGTTGTAAATGGAATTGTGCTTGGTGAGACATTTATGAATCTGGACAAGACTTCTCCATTTCATGAATTGATGGGATTGAAACTTTTTCAGCAATATCAAAAATGCATTCAAATTTTACCTGACGGAAATTGGGATACTCATTTCTGTAATCCACTTTTTAAAGATGATGCCATCTCCATTTCAGAATTTAAAAATCACCCTTCTCGCTGTATTGCATATGCTTCAATTGTAAAATCTATCTCACATGAGGGTGTATCGGAAATCAATTTGGATGCAATAAGTATCATAAGACATCGTGTTTTAGAATTATATCTCAACCCCATGGTATATGACCATTGGCAAGAAGATATTTTGGACTACCAAAAGATCATTTTTGATGGCCAACATTTTGATGCATACAACCATTGGATCTTTCGTTCAGCTCAACCTGAACAATTTGAAAACTGGCGGAAAAATCACACTGAAAATTGGAGTGCGTTTTGTGAATGGTACAATCGTTTTCAACTCGAATTCCCTGAGCCATGATGGAGTCAGAGCAGTGGGATTTAGAATCAATTTACAACACCCATGCAAAATGGGTTTACAACCTCGCCTTGCATTACCTCTGGAACAAGGAAGATGCTGAAGAAGTTACCCAAGATGTATTCATTAAAGTTCATCACCAGTTGTCCAAATTTCGCGCTGAATCACAACTAAAAACTTGGATTTATCGGATCACGGTCAACTCATCTCTGGATCACATCAAAGCCAGTAAAAGAGCGAAAAGAGGAGGAGGCCTTTTCTTTTTTAGCATAAATGACGAAGGTGCGGAGAGAGCGTTCAATCACCCCGGTGTGGATATAGAAAATCAAGAAGACGTTGAGGCCATTATGCGACAAATTGCACTGTTACCTCGCAAACAACAAGAAGCGCTTATTTTAAATAAAATCGAAGGCCACACTATTATTGAAACCGCAGAACTGATGAATCTATCTGGTAAAACGATTGAGGGACTAATAACCAAAGCAAAAAAAAACCTAAAGGAAAATTTGAGCCATCATCAGGATGAAAACAACATTTTATCGTCTAAAAATATAATTGGCAATGAAATCATTTGATCAAATACAAAGCAAGTTTAAACAAACAGAGGTATCTCCGTTTGTATGGACGCGCATTCAATCCCAAATAGAAAACGATTATTCTCAACAACCAACATCCCTGGCACGTTGGCAAATCGTCACTGTTGCAGCAATCGTTATTACCCTCAATGCATGGGGTCTATTTAGCTTTAATAGAATCCATGCAACAAATCAAAATTCGAATTCTACCGTTGTTGATTACAATCCTTATTCACCTTATTCATTGATTAGATATGAATGAAATAAAAACATACAAACGCATTACTTGGGGGTTGGTTATTTTGAATATCGCTATTCTTTTGTTTTTCATTTTTCAAAGCCAACTGAATAAGGATCATCATCATGGGTTTGGCCCACATCAAGGCCACAATGGACCCAAAGTACTTATTGAAAGACAGCTTCAATTTGATGAAACCCAAAAAGCACAATTCGAAGAGTTAATAAAAAAACATATTCCCTTGGTGAAGGCTCAAGAAGAAAAAATCAATCAGATTCGAGAAAAACTCTACATCAATCTTCTAAACAACAAAGATGCTTCTGTTGAAGAAAACAGTCTAAGCTCTGCAATCAAGGGGATGGAAATCATCAACATTAATCACATCAAAGAGATTCGCCAAATTTGTAATGAAGGTCAAAAAAAACTTTTTGATGAAATCGGAGGAGATTGGTCCAAAATATTTAATCCGCACCCTCCCAGAAAATGAAGTGGATCGTTACTTTCATTGTCCTCGCAATTTTTCAAAATCACGGATACACCCAAACGTTATCCTTACACCTATCTTGTTTGACAGACTCCATTTGGAAATCCCATTTTGATTTAGATAAGGTTTCAGTGATCATGGGGGATTGGAGCATACTTGCAGGCAATGACACCATTTATCACGATCATCGATACCAAGTATATCCATTCATTGATGGCTCAAAAAAAAATGAATATAAAATTGAAATTAATCCCATTGATTTGAGCAGAATTACATCCATTTCATTTCAATTGGGCGTTGATTCGTTGACACATTATCAAGAGATAGGATGTTGTGGATTGGAGCCCAATAATGACATGTATTGGACATGGCAAAGTGGTTACATTGGTTTTAAACTTGAAGGACAAGATTTTGAAAATAACCAGTGGCAATACCATTTAGGCGGATTTCAATGGCCCAATCGATCAGACCAAAGAATAGAATTGGATCCATCGTTCAAGTTGACAAACAAATTGAATTTAGAACTACGCCTCACCAAGGAATTGTTCGTTGAAATGAATCGCTCACCCTACAAAGTAATGTCGCCAGGTCGACAATCAACCGCACTTATGCAGCACCTATCTCAATCTTTTCTAATCAGGCCCTACAATGAATAGAACGATTGCGATGCTTGTCATTTTGAGCGTGGCAATGTGCGGCGCCTTTTTCATTCAATCTTCGCAATACGAATGGCCTAAGCCATTTTATAGATTAGACACCCAACCCAATGACTCTTTAAAAATTGAATTGGGTAGGATTCTGTTCTACGACCCACTACTTTCCGCTGATGGTCAAACATCATGCGCCTCTTGTCATTCATCCTATCACGCTTTTGCACATACCGATCATGCCTTATCCCATGGTGTTTTTGATAGCATAGGAAAAAGGAATGCGCCGGCTCTTTTCAATTTGGCATGGCGACGTTTGTTTATGCGTGATGGCGCCATTCATCAATTGGAACTACAAGCGTTGGCACCTTTGCACTCAGCCAATGAGATGGGCTCACACATCAATACCGCACTTAATCGAATCAATCAAAACCCGCACTACCGCAACCTCAACTTCCAAGCATGGGGAGACAGTACCATGAGCGCAGCGCATTTCTTAAAAAGTCTAACGTATTTCGAATTGATACTAACCAGTCAAAATAGTTGGTGGGATAAAGTAGAACGAGGAACTGTGGAGATGACCCACATTCAAACCCAAGGACAAAAGCACTTTCATCAATTCTGTGCATCTTGCCATATGCCGCCACTGTTTCATGATCAAAGTTATCATGTTGTTTGGGATAGCTTACAAACCAACCCTGACAAAGGAAGATACCGCATCACCCAAGAGGCCAAAGACCGATTTGCCTTTGCTACTCCATCGTTAAGAAATATAAGCTTTACATATCCCTACGCGCATGATGGCCGTTTTGCGAAGCTCAGACCTTGTGTGGAAAATCATTTGATTGAAAAGAAAAATCGGAAAGTTCACTTGAAAGAATTACTGAATGAAAACCAAATCACTGAACTCATTGCCTTTCTTCAAACTTTAAATGATACCAGTTTCATAACTGAGAAGCGTTTTCAATTTCCAAGAAAATCATTCTTGATGCAATCGCGTTAACTTTGGTCCATGATAGACTTCATCAAAGTAAGCCAACAGGCAGAATCATTGATCAGAGAAACCGGTATTTGGATGAAAAGCCAACGTGTATCGGCCAGTGAAATCGAAATCAAAACACCCAACAATCTCGTCTCCTTTGTAGATAAAGAAAGTGAACGACGCCTCGTCGAAGGTCTATCCCAAATCTTTCCCGAAGCCGGTTTCATCGCTGAAGAAGGAACAGGCGAACGTGCCGCAGTTTGGAATTGGGTAATTGACCCCCTGGATGGCACCACCAATTTTTTGCATGACGTTCCCATTTGGTGCATCAGCGTAGCGCTTTGTCACGAGAGGAAGGCTGTCATCGGAATTATTTTCGACCCCAATAAAAATGAGATGTTTGTTGCATCTAAAGGCAACGGATGTTATTTGAATGGACACAAAATTCAAATTAGCCAACGCAACGTCCTGGCGGATAGTCTTCTCGTAACCGGCTTCCCTTATGATGACTTTGGAAGAGAGGAACAATACATTGGACTATTTCGATCGTTAATGAAGAAAACAAGAGGCATCCGACGTTTGGGCAGTGCCGCACTTGATTTGGCTTGGGTGGCTTGTGGTCGTTTTGAAGCATTCTACGAATATGGCTTAAACCCATGGGATGTAGCTGCAGGTGTTATTTTGGTGGAAGAAGCCGGCGGAAAAGTAACTGGATTTCATCAAGGAGACCCGATTTTTGAAGAGGACATCATTGCTTCGAACGGACAAATACATGAAGAATTGAAGTCACTCACGCAAGAGTATTTTCACTCCTAACAAAAATCATCACTAACAACTAATCATTTGGGTCTAAATTTTCTATCTTCGTGATAGACCTTAACCCTATGAAATTTTTTTCTACGCTATTTTACGCAATGCTATTGTCGATCATTACATGGTCGCAAGCGCCTTCCAACGATGTTTGCTCGTCAGCAATTCCACTTTTAATTAATGATGACTTTTTGGTGTTTAGTAACGCCAACACCGCTTCAGATGCGGTCAATCCCACATGCGGAGGGACTACACAAATAAATGACATTTGGTTTTCTTTTGTTTACTCTGGTGGAGATATTACCATCACGACACAATTAAGCGGCACATTGACAG
>JBDLUK010000127.1:0-14177 GCA_039805365.1 Bacteroidota bacterium
AAGACCAAGGCGTCAAATTGAGATTGGTTCCATTCTGTGAACCACCAAGCACATTGAAAACATAAGAAGTCGCATTGGCCTTGTATTGCGCTTTGAAGCTAGAACATGATGATGAATACACTCCTGTATTGTTACTGTATGTATGATCACATGTGGATGCTACAAAGTGGTTGAAACACATCTTAGCACTTGCATTGTATGCACCACCTTCTCCATGAAGGACAATGTAATAATCTTGACCCACTTGAAGTTCGTCACTAAACAAGGTCTGATTTCCGCCTGTATTGGCCAATTGTAACATGTCCATTTGTTGCAAACAAGTTCCCAAATCTTGGAACAAATACAATGAGTTGTCACCGATAGCAGCTGAAAGCCCCGCACGAAGCGTGTTGTATCCTGCCGTCAATTTGTACCACATGTCGGGACCTGCTCCCGTGATTTGAGCGGTATTGGTACCCAAATTCAAATTGGCAGAAGCAATGTTAGCTGTTGAGCAAGTTGGATAAATCGCCGTTGTCACCACGATAGGATTAACAGATCCCAAACCTTGAAGCCCTTCATCCGTACTTCCATCACAATCATCATCCAAATCGTTACACACTTCGGGTTGTGGTAAGATACAACTGCCATCATCGATGGTCGCTGTTGGATCAAAATTACAAGCATTTGTAACCGTACAACCCAGAACAGCACAAATATCATCCAACCCTGAGCAATCCTCATCGATACTGTTACCACAAACCTCTACTCCATTTGGTGAAATAACGCCGTTATTGTCATTACAATCGTCATTGGTATAGCTACCACAAGCAGATGCATCAATACCACCAAATCCATCACCATCATTGTCGATATAGGTTAATTCCAAATCATCACAATCCGTTGCATCTGAAACATATCCTGCAGGAACAGTACAAGCCTCCACAGAATTCGTCACATCACCAAATCCATCACCATCCAAATCCGCATAAAACGTAACCGTTGCAAATTCATCAACTTCACCATTGCAATCATTATCTAACTCATCACAAGTCTCGACATTACCTGGATAAATATTGGAAGCACCATCATTACAATCCAGAGCATTGTCTACATAACCCGAAGGCGCTCCACAATTGGATACCGTGGTGCCAATATTACCAAATCCATCGCCATCAGCATCAGAATAAAAAACTATTGGTGTATTCTCATCAACAATAAACTCGGGAGTGATCAACACACTAGTTGACTGACATGAATTTGTAGGCACTACCCGACAATAAATGACGTCCTCAGCGGCCCATGACGAACTTCCATATACAGCAGATGTGTTGCCATTTACCGCAACGTCATTTCTAAACCACGTATAACTTGGATTGATTCCCGCGTTACTCACCTGAACAGTTAATTGCTGGAATCCGCCAGCACATTTGGGATTTGTTCCTTGGCTTTGAACCAACGTTATTGTAGGATTCACAATTGGATTGACAACAATGGATACTGAGTTTGAGTTAGCATTGGAAGACGTCAAACAACTTCCATTGGACAACAATGTGGCTTGAACTACATCACCATTCTGCGGTGTAGGATTACTATATACACTGACACCTTGGCCTACCAATTGTCCATTCTTAAACCAAGTAATCAAAGGATTAGAACCTCCGTTGGTCGCAACAGCTGTATACAGAATTCCTTGTGAGCCTCCGCATATAGTAGTTAGCGGAGTTGAGATAACTATACTTGGTGAATTTACATTTTGCGTCGTTAATGTGATCGTATTGGAAGAAACATTGGTAGGTGTCACACAATCGGCATTGGATGTAAGCACCACTTGAATCTGATCATTGTTGGCTGGATTACTCAGAACATATTGAGACGAGTTGTTTCCTACATTGACACCATTTCTTTTCCATTGAAAAGTAGGAGAACTTCCACCATTTGAAATAGTAGCATTAAAGACAACCTGACTTACCCCAACACACAAATTGGTTTGAGTTGTAGAAATAATAGCGCTTGGAACAACAGTGGCGCTAGAATATTGCAAAGTTAGAATATTACTAAGAACAATTGGACTCGTTACACATGACGCTGTTGAGGTCATTTGAACCTCTACTTGGTCTCCTGCTTGAGGATCAGTGTCTGTCCATTGCGCTGAATTAGCACCCACAGGAATACCATTTTTCATCCATTGAAAAACAGGATTCGCTCCACCATTAACCGCATTGGCCGAATAAGTCACAGAAGTGGTGAAATCACAAATCGTGGATTGCGTATTTGAAATACTAACGCTTGGCGTAACCACTGCAACTCCAGTTAGTGTAATAGAGTTACTCGTTGCAGTATTGACGTTACATTGCGCATTTCCTTGAATTTGCACAAAAACCACATCACCACTTACAGGAGTGGCATTAGAGTATATTGCGCTATTGGTACCAACAACCTGACCATTCTTGCGCCAAGTATAGACAGGTGCTGTTCCGCCATTTTCTTCTGAAGCAGTATAGGTAACCTGCGAACTCAAACACACCAAACTTTGAGAGGAAACTATGCTTACAGTTGGTAATATATTACTATTGATTATGATGTTCCCTGTATTCTGAATACCCGTTACGTCTGGAGCACTTGCATTGATTCTAATTTTATAAGATGTTCCTGCAGCAATATTGTTCGGAAGTACACAAGAAATTGTACCTATCGAAGCTGTACTACTCAAAGTCCCAATGACAACTGGTGACGCAAAACTACCAGAAGCACTGCTCAATTGAACCGTGTAGGTGTTACCCGCACTAACGGAATAGGTTGTGATAAAAGGCACATCCAATTGTGTCCCTGGGCAATATTGCAAAGCTAATTCACCAACATTGATGGTAGGAATAGGATCGCTTCTGCGAATTGCAAGCGCGTTACCAGAAGAGCCTGAACGTCCAATGATATCATTCTTACCATCGTGATCCAAATCAACAATAGCCACCGCATTGACGTTACTACTCAATGAAATATTTGTCAAAGCACTAAATGATGCTGTTGACCAATCGGCCGTTGCACTTGAGATTTTATTGAGCAATATGCGAGGACTTGAGCCTCCGATCAATAACTCTGGTCGACCATCCCCCGTAATATCACCTACAGCACCACCAATATTGTTCACCGTAGAGTGCCTACTTCCAATAGGAATATTCAAATTTGTGGCAAAACTAAACGCCTGGTTACTAGTCGTATTTTTGTACAATCGCAAAGTTGTATTACTCAATCTTCCCGAAACACCTAAATCTAAATCACCATCTAAATCAAGATCACCCACAAGCAACATTCTATCACCATCGAGAATTGTAGAGTTGACCAAAACGAAAGAATTGGCCGTTAAGTCATTGGGACTAGAAATATTCTTGAATATGTATGTTCGAGAACGTACACCAAAAATCAAATCCAACTTCCCATCATTGTTCATGTCTGCACACTCCAGCTGCGTAATACGAGTTGCTCTCGCTGAATAACTGGCCACAATAACATTCTGTTGACTCCCCAAAACACCATTGGTATTGGCAAAAACAGCCCCAAGCAAGGTCAAATTACAATTTGAACTATTATTTGCACCATAACCGTAATTGCTATTCGCTAAAACCACATCCAACCAACCATTTTTATCTAGATCACAACATCTTATTGTTCCAGCTCTTCCCCCGCAAGTGCTATTCACACGCATGTTGTATGTTTTTAGGATGGGGCTTGAAAAAGTAATGTTACCAGGCGTTGAATTATTGATATAAATCGAGAGTGTTCCAGTTAAACTTGATCCAGTAGTGCCCGCGGAACCAGCCACGACAATATCCAACTTTCCGTCATTATTCATATCAGCCTTGGTCACGGATTCCAAATACGTCTGACCTGTAATAATCAATGTACCATTTACAAATGAACTCGTAGTCAAGGTACCTGGCACGGACACGTTTCTCTTCACCCTGAATCCTCCTGGGTTGGTTTGCGACTCCAGGATATCAATCTTACCGTCTCCGTCCACATCAAAATATTCCAAGAACAATCCGGAATTTGCTGTTGGCGCAACCAGAGGGTCAAAGTCATTTAAAGTCCATGTTGATCCTTTGCTCGGGTTGAAAACCGGCGTAAAATAAGCGGTAGAAGTTGCTTGCAGCTGAGTTCCCGTATTGACAACCGTAACAGGTCCAAAGGCCGCTCCAGTTGGCACTACCGCTGTTAGCGAGGTAGCCGATGCTGAACTAACATTTGCTTTTACCCCTCCAAAAAAAACTTGATTGAAAGCCACATTCACATTAAAACCAGAACCGGTTAATGTTATCGAAGTACCTGTTACTGCCGAATTGGATGAGATGCTGGAAACTGAGATTTGTCCGAAGACCGATTGGACAACCAAAAATAAAAAAACAAAAACATGAAGGCCGCGATTTTTCATAACCATTTTGTATTTTATACAAATACAAAACTAACGAATATCAGTCCCTGCAATGTTAATAAACCCCACTTTCTGTATCCTGACACAACTCGATAAGAACGCCATTGGTTGACTTTGGATGGAGAAAAACAATAATCTTTCCATCAGCGCCAAGTTTGGGTTCCTCACTAAGCAGCACAAATCCCAATTCTTTCAAACGTCGCATCTCTGCATGAATGTCATCAACTTCAAAGGCGATATGATGAATGCCCTCCTTATTTTTTTCGAGGAATCTCGCTATTGGACTATCCGAACGTGTCGCTTGCAGCAGTTCAATCTTGGATTCTCCCAATTGAAAAAAACTTGTAATCACCCCCTCTCGCTCTACAGTCTCAGATTTGTAAGGCGCGCTTCCTAACAATTGCTCAAAAAGTAAATTAGACTGATCTATATCCTGAACGGCGATACCCAAATGCTCTATTTTTTTTATCATATCTATTTTTTAAAAACAAAATATACGGCACCAATCATACAAATCATTGCCGCAGCATGATTCCATTTTAACGTATCCGATTTAAACATCACCAAGGCCATAGCAGTAAAAACGAATAGTGAGATTACCTCTTGCAATATTTTTAATTGAAACAAGTCCATCGGACCGCCATATTCTTTGGAACCGATGCGATTGGCGGGAACTTGTAGAAAATATTCAAACAATGCCAATCCCCAACTCACCAAAATAATCGTCCCCAATCCCCAGGATCTTGACCAATCATATTCCTTAAATTTTAAATGACCATACCAAGCCAAAGTCATAAAAACGTTACTACCCAAAAGCAGAAAAATAGTTACCAGTAATTTCATCAATTATAAAAATACAATACCCCTGTAGAGGAATCAAAACTATAATCGTAGGTTAATAGATTCTGACCAGCAGGACCATTGACAACGCTTCCATCCGTTAATAACCATTTTGAATCACTACAAGGATCCTCAATAAAAGTATTGTCCGCGCTCACCGTGCAGATGCATGGATCTTCGGGATTATAAGTACTTCGGGCATCATAGATGGTAAACTCCTCCTGTGCGTTGCGGTAGATGATGAGTTTCACCGTACCACCGTCATAATACAACCATCCTGTAGGCACTGTCAAATCAAAATAAGCTGGTTCATTGATGTTGATGGTAAATCCAAAATTAACGTCAGGATATAGCTGACCATCCTTGCAACGGTTGCAACTTAATGAAATCATCAATATCCAAACAAGCGTAAATAATTTCAATCTCATGATTTCTTTGCCATTGTTGGTACAAATGCTTTTACATATTCCGGCTCAAAATAAGCCAAGTCTTCTTCTTTAAACCAATTCCATGCTAATGGATTAGCCATCATTGATGCACTTGGAAGGACATCCAAGGCGATATCCCCATCACGAAGAAAAGGTGTAAGCTTCGTTGCATTCTCTCCGACGATCAAGATGGGTTGTGGTACTGAATTCAAAGTAGTTTCATCAAAAACAATGGGTGAGGGTTCACTCATTACTCCTGATTTCATCCAAGCACCAAAAACTTCGTTCCTTCTAGCATCCATGACCAAGAGTACATCACGCTCGCCACTTGATACATTTTTTTCTATTCCCATCAAAACCAATGACGAAATTGAATAAAACGGGATACCCAATGCATAAGATATTCCCTTGGCACAAGAGACACCAATTCGCAATCCTGTAAAAGAACCAGGACCTTTACCTACGACAACCCGCTCCAATTGCTTGAAATCAACTTTGGCCTTTTTAAGCAATGATTCAATCATCTCATGCAATCGTTCAGCGTGAACAAACGAATCGTTGTCCTGTTCTTCTTTCCAAACATTTCCGTGGCCGTCCCACAAAACAATACTACAATTCTTTGAAGAAGTCTCAATCCCCAAATACATATCTACTTCTTTTCCGACTCTATCACGGCACCAATCTCCACCACATCTCCATCATTCAACAACTTGGCAATCTCATCATAAGGGCCTGTAATTACTTTGTCCTCTTCATTCAATCCATTGGAAACGTGAATAAATTGATCATCTTGAATTCCCGTTGAAAGGAATTTCAAATGCACCTTCTTTTCATTCTCGTCATAAACAAAAACACATGTTTTGCTCTGTCCATTCGCGCTTGAATCAGGGCGCATCGTTACACTCTTGATGGGAATTGAAAGTACATGTTTGATTTTCTCAGTTTCAATATCCACGGTTGCCGTCATGCCCGGACGAAAAGGAGAGTCTCCCTCACCTTTCATAAGATGGAAATAAGAAGATGGCAGAATGCTGACCTTAACCGAAAAATTGGTCACCTGTGAATTAGATGCACCAACCCCTGTTGTTATTAGATTCAACGCCGTATTCCCAATTTCAGTAACCAATCCTTTGAACTTTTCATTCCTAAAAGCATCGACAGTTACAATGGCAGTATCACCAACTTGAACATGGACAATATCACTTTCATTTACCTCAACATCCACTTCCATTTGCGCGAGTCCTGAGATTTTCATGATGACATCACCGCTCGTCATATTGTTTCCCAAAACTGCTTCACCTACTTCTTTGGTCAATGCGGTAACAGTTCCATCAATGGGCGCCAAAATGGTTGTCCGTTTAAGATTGTCTGCGGCTTCTGTCTTTCCCGCTTCAGCACTAGCAATACTAAACTCAGCACTTTTAATGCTCTCCTGTGCCGCTGTAACTTCTGCCACGGCTGTCTCATAAGTAGACCTTGAATTGTCCATTTCAGCCTGAGAAATGACTTTTTCTTGCAATAATTTCTCATTTCGTTTAAAAGTCAAATCTTGCATTTTCAATTGTGCCTGTGCTTGTGCCAAACGGGCTTTTGCACTGCTCCAATTGCTCTTTGCTGAATTCCAAGTTGCCTCTGCTCTTTGCAAAGCCGATGTATAAAGATCAGGATTAATCCTTACCAAAAGTTGACCTTTCTTTACATGATCCCCTTCTTTGACAGGAAGTTCAACAATCTGACCACTAACATCACTTTGGATTTTCACCTCAGATGATGGCTGTACTTTTCCGCTAGCACTCACTCTTTCTACGATATCTCTATAAGCCGGAGTCTCCGACTGCACCATTCTTTTCTCTCCACCGCTCGACCACTTCCAAATCCCTAAAATTGCCGCAACAACAACAACGGCTATGATAATATTTCTTCTTCTTTTATTCTTAATCATGGCTGTAATTGTATGGGTTGGTTCATATAAAATTGAATAACATTGCGCTTAAAAATCAAGTCTAGACGTGCGCGAATGTTTTGCGCCCTCGCAATATCCAATCGGTTTCTAGCATTGGTCATCTCCGTCGCATTCAAAACGCCATTATCAAACTTGGCCTTCGCCAAAGCGTATGCTTTTTCATTGGAAGTCAAACTCAATTCTTGCGCTTGAAATGATTTCTGCGCTGCATCTGCGTTGGCATAAGCATTCTCCACATCCACGATCAATCTTTGCATGGCCAGCTGCAAATTCAAATCCGCGTTATCTTTATTGATCTTGGCTCTTTGTACCTGAGCATGCGTCTGAAATCCATTAAAAATAGGCATCGTCATCGAAACAAAAAAAGAACGATTGACATTGTCATTCAATTGGCTTTGGAAGGGTTTGACACGATAGTCATCTGAAGAGTAAATGGTTTGAGGAATGGAATAGACCCAATCATTTGTTGTACCTACTGTCCCAATTGGAAAACTCACTACACTTCCTGAACCGCTCAGAATCTTGGCCGCTCCAGAGTAACCTGTTCCGTATGACATAGAGGCGGAAACACGAGGAAGGACTGCTCCTTTTGCGGAGCGCTCACTCCAGTGGGCTGCAGACAAGCTTGACAAAGCGGACTTGATGCTCGCTTGATCTTGCATTGCTGTAGATAACACCAATGATTTAGGGGGAAGTGGAACATTAACTTCAAACAGTTGGACATCAGGAAAAACAAGTTCAAATGATTTTGTCTGCTCAGGACTCAACAGCAACAACTGAGCAAGATTCAACTTTGACAATTCAAAATTATTTTGTGCTACAACCCAATTGGCCTGATCCGTCATGTACTGCGCTTCCATCTCTGCGACAGCACCTTCATTAATGACACCCAATTCCATTTGCTTCTTCAGACGGTTCAAATTCTCAAATGAAGTAGCTTTTGTATTAAAAGCAATTTTCTCGATTTCTACATTGAGCATCACATTCAAAAAAGCATTTGCCGTTTGAAGGGCAACTTGATTCTTGGTATTTTCTAAATTCCAATGAGCCGCGTCTTTGTCCAACAGACTCTTCTGATAATTGGCCCAATTTTGACCACCAGTAAAAAGGTCGATCGAACTTGAAATTCCGAAACTATTACTGCGGATACGCTCCGATGCGAAGCTATTGGTGAAGGGGTCAATACGTTGACCCCAATTGTAACCATGTGTTCCCTGCGCATTTAAATTGGGTAACATTGCTCCCATTGCGGTTTTATTGCTCAATTCTACTTGCTTTTCATTTAAAGCAGATTGTTGAAGCTGAATGTTATTCTCCCAAGCGGTTTGAATACACTTCTCCAAAGTCCAAGATTGTGCGTAAGCATTGCCTTGGCTCATCAAAAAAAGAGCTAGTAAAATAATTGGTAAAAGACTAGAGCGTACGTGCATACAGCGAAAGTACGCCTTGACAAGGGAGTTTGGGTATTTGAAAAGGAAAATTATAAAATCTTCACGATTAAAAACCAAGAATCTCCACCTCTACACGTCGGTTATATTCAAGCTCCGATTCAGATTGTGGATTGGGATATTTCACACCTTCTCTACCACGACCCATAATACTGATTCTGTGCTTGGAAACACCATGGCTAATCAGGTAGTCTTGTATTCCTTCAGCTCGCTTTTTTGCTAAAGCCATTAACTGCGCATCGCTTAATTTGCTTTCCGCTGGTGCATTAACATGTCCTGTTACCCTGACACGAACGGAAGGATTCATATTCATGAACGTGAGCAATGACTGCAGTGCATCTGCAGATGAGAAATAAATGTTTGTATTGTCACCAAGAAATACAATTCCTTCAGCAACAAAAACAGCACCTTCTTCAAGCGGTAGCATTTTGGCTTCGTACTTTGATGAGGGCAAATCCATAGGAAAGAAGGTAAAGTAATGCGGCAAATACCCCGGAGATAGCATTGCACCTTTCAACTCACGAAAAGGATAAGCGGTGACGTTCTGTTGATCCAATTGAAATACTTCCAACTCACCAGTATCCAATCTCCCCGACAATCTGCACGATGCGTTTACTTTAGAATTTGCTTCACCCAATGCATCAAATGAAAAGGGAAGCATTACTTCCTCACCTTCATAGTCTGCTCGTTCTTTTACGAAACGAGGCTGCGCCCATGTGGCAAATACATTTAGAAAAAGAAGGGTGAACAGAATTCTCATATCCTTAATTTTTAAAAAAGGAAGCAATTTTCTTTCTGAAAAAAACCAAACCTCCAATTAGGAACAAAAGGTAAGGCAATATCATGAGATATACAATACCCGTGTTCAAACCTTCTGCAATTCCCGTATTGCCTTCCGACGCTTGCTCAGCTGTCTGCCTGCACATTGCACATTGCGCAATAGAAGAACCCGCAGCCAAAATCAATAAAAAGAAAACAACTATTTTTTTCATTGGTAATAAGGGCTAATCATAAGATACACTACAACACCAGTAACCGCAACATAAAACCAAATCGGCCAAGTCCATCTCGCCAATCTTTTATGTGAATTGTACTCACCAATGAGTGCTCGATAGGCACTGAATAAAATAAAAGGTAGAATCACCGCCGCCAAAACAATATGAGTAATCAAAACCAAGTAATAAAACACTTTGAACTCTCCATCGTAATGGGTCTCTCCAGTAAATACGTGATGACCGATATATGACAATAAAAATCCGATAGATAGAATCATTGCCGTCATCATTAAACGCTTATGTGCCTTGTAATTTTTCTCTTTTATCTGCCACAACGCAAGAAGTAGTATTACAGAAACCGCTCCATTTATCACGGCATTGATATCCGCAAACAAATGCTTATTGAAAGGAAGTTCTACATCAAGCTTGATGTACTTTAATGCTACAACTGCAACAAAAACTACAGCCGATACGGAATAAATCAAGACCTTGGCCTTGGCATCATCCTTTTTAAATTGTGGTGTCAACATAAACCCAAATTTAATGTTGTTCGTGCATTAAACACTCCAAATCTTTGATTAATTGATCAACATCTTTGGTTGATGTTCCATCATAGTATCCGCGGATACGAAAAAAAGAATCCACAAGGGTCAATTGATCTGTGTGAAAAAAGCCGCCATCAGCACTATCCGAGGGAAATGCACTAAGTAAATATCCCTTTTGTGCCACTTCATAAACAGCGCTATCTGCATTGGCAAAAGTCCAAATAGAAAAATCAGCACCGTGAGACTTCGCATATGATTTCAAAACTTCAGGCTGGTCGTGCAAAGGATCAACAGTATGTGAAAGCAAGCTTACCTTGGTCTGCCAATTGTTTTTCTTAATTTCATCCTGTATCCTCGCCATTTGAGAGGTCATGATGGGACAGATGCTTTTGCACTGACTGAAGAAAAACTCAGCAACAAACACTTTACCTTCGACCTTCTTAAAATCCAATGGATTTCCGTCTTGATCTTTCCATCCATAAAACTTGGGAATCGTATAGTAGATAGTGTCGTCTGCGACTACTTCATGGGTGCCTAAAAATGGGAGTTTACATTCGTCCTTACATGACGAAAAAAACAAAAGAGAAATTGTCAAAAAAAACAAATAACCAATCCTAGTCATTCTTATGTCTTTCATTGTAGCGAGCTACGTCGATTTCCTTTTTAAGCAACGCAATGTCCTCTATGATACTTTGCATATGATACTCCGTATTGCCGTACAATCCTCTGATATGACCTTGGGTATCGACCAATCTAAAGCGTGCTTCATTGGATATATCATGAATAAAGAAAGACTCTTTCATTATTCTATTCACCTCCTGGGTAGAATCAAGCCCACTCAAAAATTTCCATTTACCAGAAAAACCATTGTATTTGGTTATACTAGACAAATAATCCTGAGCAACTTCATTTGAAATAGAACTTGAATCCGTAGAAAAAACCACAATTTGAATGTCTGGTTCGTCTCTGTACTTAAAATTGATATTCAATAATCGCTCTGTGATCTTAGCGATATGTGGATCATTTAAACTATAGAAACAAGCCAACCAAACCTTTCCCTTTAAAGAGTCTGAGTTGAAAGACTTGCCAAACTCATTTTTAAGTTTATCAAATTGAACAACATGCTTACAAGGAACTGTATCGCCTTCAAGATGAGTCTCGTCAAAATATGGCAATGTACTGAAGTGATGGGTTCCCATCACGCCAAAGAAAATCACCCAAACAAGCGGAAATAAAAAAAGTACACCTCCTAAGAAGATGTACTTTCTCGTTTTCTTTGAATCCATTTAAATTATCTTATCTCCAAACAGAATTGGCTTCTTGCATTGCAACGCCTTCGTAAAGACCAATGAATATCAAATACATGATAAACAAAGCGTAAGGAAGCAAGACCACATATTTCAAATTCTTCTTCTCATCGCCCAAGTGCATAAAGATGAGGACAATGTAGGCAGCCTTCACCAATGTTAAAACCAAGAAAGCCATTTTGATGGTTTCCCAAGCAAAAGTTCCATTTCTTTTAAAAGCCACACCCATGAAAACCTCAACAATGGTGATGGCAGTTAATAGTGCCGTTACGGCATACAACTTTTTTCTGATCGTTTTTCCTTGCTCTTCAGTGTGAGAAGCGTTGATCGCGTAGCTGTCATTTACAATTAAGTCGTCTCTTTCCATGACTCAAATAAGAATTAGATTAGATAGAAGAATGTGAATACGAATACCCATACCAAGTCAACAAAGTGCCAGTACAAACCAATCTTTTCGATGGTTTCATAATGACCTCTTCTTTCAAATTCACCACCCAAGGCCATGAACCAAACAATGATATTGATGATCACTCCTGAGAAAACGTGGAATCCGTGGAATCCAGTTACGAAGAAGAAGAAGTTAGCATACTGTTGTTGGATGGCATACTCATTTTTGTGCATGTTCGCACCAAATGCCATTGTACCATCAGCCTTAGCCTCCCATAGTTTCTGACAATCTTCTCCTTTAACAGTTACCTTACGAATATCTTTCCCGTCTTTGTGAACCAAAACATACTTATTCAAAACCAACTCAGTTGGTTTCAAAGAATTCACATCAACATGCGCTGCAGCTGCATGAGCTTCAACATGTGCACCATGACCTCCGTGACCATGCTCTTCAGCTGGAGCAACTTCATGACCACCCTCTAAAGCGTGCTCATACTCATGTCCAAAGTCTGACGTCATGTTAACCCATGAACCAGCATTCAAAGTCATTTCAACTTTCTCACCATTGTCCAATTCACCAGTAACGGTCAAAGATTTATTCACTTGAAATCCACCGCCTGAACCATGGATAAAGTGAGACCATTCCCAAGCTTGAGAACCCAAGAAGAAGAAACCACCGATGATGGTATATCCCAACCACTTGATAACTCCCTTCTTGTCACGACGATGACCAGCTTCCACAGCCAACACCATTGTTACAGAAGAAATAATCAAAATAAAGGTCATCAATGCCACATACATCAACGGATAAGATCCATGAAGACCTGGCAACGCTTCAAACACCTGCTCCCCAACGGGCCATGGCTCTGAGCTACTATGACGAATAACGCCATAAGCGGTTAATAATCCTCCAAAAGTCAATGCATCAGATACCAAAAAGTACCACATCATCATCTTTCCATAGGAAACGGCAAAAGGAGAGGCATTGCCACCCCAAAGTTCATCCTTGCTTAAATTTTTTGTATGTCCAGCCATGGTTTATGGTTTTCGGTTGCAATGATAACAATAAATCTCAAACGAGCGAATAGAGAAATTGAAATTTAATTGGTATCCGCAATAGAATTAATTCTTTTTTTTTACTTAGTAGATATAGAAAATAAATAAGAAAAGGTATGTCCACAGAATGCCCATGAAATGCCAATACATGCCATTTGCGTACAAGCTCATCCAGTTTTCTTGATTTAAAACTCGTGTTCTCAATCTGTTAAGATTTACTAGTAGGTAGATTAGACCCAACACCAAGTGAAGAATATGAACATAAACCAACACGCTAATTAATGCCCCAGAAGCATTGAATGTAGACATGACTTCAGTTGTTTTTGGACGTGAATGATTTGCATCATCATTTGCAAAGAACTGCCCATTCCAAAGAACCAAAGGTTGCCCTTTGTATTCGATCCAATAATCGGTACCATACTCTCCCGTGAATTTCCCTAGTGGATTCCATTTGGTAACGGTCATTCCTTTGTCATTGATGGTTTGGGTATATCCCATTCCTTTTTTCGAAAGCTGACTCCATCCCGACGTTTGAAAAACTGTAAAAACAATGCCCATTAAAAAAGTAAGCGCTACCATCATCATGGATTTTTTAATATCCCCTGAGCGCAAACTTTTAATACCCATCCACATCGTAATACTCGACAATACTATGGCTAAAATGCTTCCCCAGAATACGGGTGGCACTTGCACATGCATCCACATAATTTTACCTTTTAATACAATCAATGCAGAAGTTATTCCGCCAAAGAGCATAACCACAGCAAAGATGATAAACCACATCATCATCTTTTTAGTTC
>JBDLUK010000128.1:0-15463 GCA_039805365.1 Bacteroidota bacterium
AACTGTTGGTGGTGTTGCTGGTATTGATCCACTTGATTGGGGTAGGTGTAGTAATTGTAATTGCGCCCTGAGTTCAATAGATTCTGCGTCTCTGCTTCGCTCAGACCATTGCGACCCGCAAAATCCAAGACCGCCTGTGTGCCTTGTCCAAAGGCCAATTCGTGCGGCACACCATACCAAGCTTGGTAGGTTCGCTCATTGCCGCCAAAAGCCGTGGCCTGTAACCACCCTTGACCCCATTTTTTCTCCACATTCCATTGATACCCTCTCAACTTGGCAGAAGCACGATCAATGTATCCCGCCGACTGCGTTTGAGACAACCTACCTGAAAATTTCCAATTCCCATTCAATAAACCTGAGTGGTACATCAACGACTGGCGATTGCTTTGAAAAGATCCCATCATGGATTGGTAAACAAATTGTGGTCTAGGCGACTGAATGAAGGTGTTCAAATGAATGGATCCACCAAATGATCCTGGACCTGCTGTGCTCGAACCCGCGCCGCGTTGTACCTGAATTTGCTGGGTACCACTGGCCAAATCGGGAAGATTCACCCAATACACCTGTTGGCTTTCTGCATCGTTCAACGGAATACCATTCAAGCAAATGTTGATGCGCGATGGATCTGTTCCTCTGATCCAAAGTCCCGTATAACCAATACCTGCCCCCGCATCACTGGTCGTAACCAAGGATGGGGTAAAACGCAATAAAAACGGAACGTCCTGACCCGTATTCAATTTCTGAATGTCCCTTTTGGACAAATTGGAATGCGCTACTGAAGAGCGATCCGAAACCATGTGATCCGTGATTTGAATTACAGGCTGTTCATTGCCAATCAATATCGGCATGATTGATACCAAAGTATCTACCTTTTGTTGTGCAAAAACACAACCCATCCAAACAACCCCTCCGAAGAAAAGTGTGATTTTTTTGAATAACATAATAAAATTAAAAAGCACTCTTGGTCATGACAAGAATATTTTCTTTGTTTCCCTTGGCAGCATGACCTGCCCAGGTTCCCTTATCGCAGAGGATAAGAAGGGTTTGATCTCAGCCTATCCGTTGATAGGCACCCCTTGGGACATGGCAAATATAAAAAAGGATTGAACAAACAAAAATTAAGCTTCGCTATCCGACGATTCAATCACCGTTACGACTTCTTCTTGTTGCTTGAAAAAACGTTTTTGAAACAATAGGAGGAAGATAATTCCTACTGAGATTGCAGCATCTGCAATATTAAAAATTGGTGGGAACAGCGGACGCATCTCGCCTCCCCAAACAGGAAACCATTCAGGGAAATGAATCCATTTGGTTACATGAATCATGTCCACCACATTGCCCATTAGTGCAGGAGCATAGCCCTCACCGTTCATTTGTGCCATGTCCGCATAAGGCACATAATCCTCATACTGCGCATCGTAAACAGAACCTTTGTCGAACAAAATTCCATACAATACACTATCGAGAATATTGCCCAATGCACCAGCCAAAATCAAGCTCATACAGGCGATAAAGGCCACGGAAGCTTTCTCTTTGATCAAACGAATCAAGTACCAAGTAATTCCAACAAATACAACGATGCGAAAAGAAGTGAGAAGCAATTTTCCGGATTGGCCTGGCAACATCCATCCAAAGGCCATTCCTGGATTCTCAACAAATTGAATGTTGAGCCATTGTGGAATTACCACAATGGCCTCACCATAATAAAAATGTGTTTTGATGTAAAGCTTTACCCACTGATCAAAAATGATCACTGCGGTAAAAATGCCAATCGCCCACCACGCTCTTCTATCCCAATTCTTCATGTCTTATTGCATGTTCTTGGCTTCAATGCTCAAAGTAGCATGAGGAACCAAACGCAAACGTTCTTTTGGAATTAATTTTCCTGTCACACGACAAATACCATATGTTTTGTTCTTGATACGCAACAAGGCATTCTCTAAAGATTGGATGAACTTCTCTTGACGAGAAGCCAATTGAGCTGTCTCTTCGCGATTGGTGGTATCATTTCCATCTTCCATCATTTTGAAAGTTGGCGACGTATCATCTGTACTATTGTCACCTTCATGCGAAAGGCTTTGTTTCAATTCTTCCAAATCAGATTTGGCCTGAACCAACTTCTCTTTGATCAAATTTTCAAACTCTTTCAAATCTGAATCCGAATAGCGCTGAGAAACCAAAGGTTTTTCAAAAACAGGTTTTGCAACAGGACGAGGAGCCTCCACAACGGGTGCTACTACTTTTGGAGCTTCAGCCTTTTTAGGTGCTTCTACTTTTTTAGGAGCGGCTGTGGGTTTAGCAACTGGCTTGGCTACTGGTTTCGCTGGAACCACTGGCTTTGATGCCACCTTTTTAACAACAGGCTTTGCCACTGGTTTGGCTACTTTCTTAGCGGCGGGTTTTGCTACTGGCTTCGCAGCTTTTTTAGCAGCTCCCTTGTTCGGGGCAATAATTATTGCCGCCTTTTTTACAGCTGGCTTAGCTACAGGTTTTGCAGCTTTCTTAGCAACGGGCTTTACCGCTGGCTTAGCTGCAACTTTCTTAGTAACAGGTTTTGCAACGGCTTTTTTAGCCACTGGTTTCACCACTTTCTTGGCTACTGGCTTTGGGGCTACTTTCTTAGCAACTGGTTTTGCTGCCGCTTTTTTAACCGCTGGCTTTGGGGCAATCTTCTTAGCTACAGGTTTTGCAACCTTCTTGGCTACTGGCTTCGCAGCCTTCTTAGCAACAGGTTTTGCCGCCGCTTTTTTAACCGCTGGCTTTGCTGCAACTTTTTTCGCAACTCCTTTGTTCGGGGCAATAATTATTGCCCCCTTTTTTGCGGCCTTCTTTGGGGCCACTTTGGTATTTTTCTTAACGACTTTTTTAGCCATAGCATTAAGATTTTTGGATGTGAATATACATTTTGGTTGTCTCGTCCCACTCCACTTCAACACCATCTTTCAAATCGTCCACCACTGTTAAAGAATCCGCAAGGACTTGGTTGCTAATATATTGGGAATTTGCTTCAATCGCATCATTCCAAAGTGAATTTGCGGTTAAACGTACATGAATACGGTCTGTAACCTCCAATTGGCTCTCTTTTCTCAAATTTTGAACACGATTTACAATCTCGCGCGCAATCCCCTCTGCCTTGAGCTCGGGACTAATCGTAACATCCAATGCCACTGTTAAATTTCCGTGATTCACTACTTTCCATCCTGGAATGTCCACTGGGATAATTTCTACATCTTCTGTGATCAACTCCATATCACCAATAGAAGTTGGGACTATGGTTTTGGCGTGCTTCTCAATTTCTTCAATCATCAGCTGGCCATTGGCTTCTGCATAATTCTGAACTTCCTTCATCGCCTTGCCACATTTCTTTCCAAGGGTTTTGAAATTCAATTTAAGATTCTTGACAAACTTGGATTCGCTTTCATTTACAAAAAGCAATTCTTTGACATTAACTTCAGATAAAATCAAATCCTTCACAGCATTGATCCCTTCAATTTGATGATCACCTACTACAGGAATCTTAATTGATTGCAAGGGCTGACGAACCCTGATATTTTCTTTCTTACGGATGGATAAAACCATGGAAGATATGCGCTGCGCACTTTCCATGTTGTGCTCCAACTCTGTTAAGACATATTGCGACTGATAATTGGGCCAATTGGACAAATGAACAGAGTCTTTCTCTTTGCCGCAAGTCAATTGCAAATACATCCAATCCGCGAAGAATGGCGCAAATGGAGATATCAATTGAGAAACCACGGTCATACATTCATGCAAAGTCTGATAGGCCGATAATTTATCGCCCGTCATTTCACCATGCCAGAATCTCTTTCGGCCCAAACGCACATACCAATTGGACAAATGCACATCAACAAACTCATCAATGGCGCGTGCAGCAGGTGTTGGATCAAAGTCCGACAAATGCTCATCCACAAACTTGATCAACGAGTTTAAGCGAGAGACAATCCATCGATCCATTTCAGGTCGCTGATCCACCGGAATGGCCTGCTCAACAATGTATTCAAAAGAATCTATATTGGCATAAATGGCAAAGAAATGATACGTGTTCAGCAATGTTCCGAACAATTTGCGCTGGGTTTCTACAATACCTTCTTCATCAAATTTTAAGTTGTCCCATGGCTGCGCATTGGTCAACATGTACCAACGAGTGGCATCAGGTCCGAACTTAGAAAGGGTAACAAAAGGATCTACAGCATTGCCCAATCGCTTGGACATTTTGTTTCCATTTTTGTCCAAAACCAAACCATTGGATACCACATTCTTGTAAGCAACAGAATCAAAACAAGCAGTGGCTATGGCGTGAAGTGTATAAAACCAACCGCGTGTTTGGTCAACTCCTTCCGCAATAAAGTCAGCCGGAAATGCCTTGCGGTCGTCTATCAATTCTTTATTTTCAAAAGGATAATGGAGCTGTGCATATGGCATTGATCCGCTATCAAACCAAACATCAATCAGGTCCGACTCGCGCTTCATGGGTTTGCCAGAAGGGCTGGTCAATATCCAATTGTCTACGTAAGGCTTGTGCAAATCAAACAAGTCATAATTCTGCGCGGAAAAATTTCCTACTTCAAAGGCAGAAAGCGGATTGCTTTCCATGTGCCCAGCTTGAACCGCTCGCTCAAGCTCTTGCTTCATCTGCTCCACGGATTCAATACAGATGGTTTCTGTACCATCTTCGGTTCTCCAAATCGGCAAAGGAATTCCCCAAAATCTTGAACGAGAAAGATTCCAATCATTCGCACTTTCTAACCAATTGCCAAACCTTCCCGTTCCTGTTGCTTCCGGGCGCCAATGAATGGTCTTGTTCAATTCCACCATCCTCTCACGAATTTCCGGAACCTTAATGAACCAAGAGTCCATCGGATAATACAAAACGGGTTTGTCGGTTCTCCAACAATGCGGATAATTGTGGGCGTATTTTTCTTTCTTAAATAATTTGCCCTCAGTCTGAAGCTTCAACACGATGCGATCATCCACACTCAAGTACTTCAACTTGCTGGTGTCCGCTATTACAGATGATAATTTGTCCTGCTGAATACTCAACTCATCTGCCTTTTCGGTAACTGAATAATAGTCTTCTTTGACAAATTCTTCACCATATAAAAATGTACCGTCTTGTACCTCAGGAACAAATCGTCCGCGACGATCAACCAAAGTCAAGGCCGCTATGCCATTTTGCTTCGCAACACGAAAGTCATCAGCACCAAAAGAAGGTGCAATGTGGACGATTCCCGTACCATCTTCTGTGGTCACAAAATCACCAATAATCACTTCGAAAGCCTTGCCGTCAGGTTGCACAAAAGGCAACAATTGTTGATAGGATTGTCCAGCCAAATCAGCGCCTTTCAGCACTTTCAATATTTGATAGGGAAGAACTTTGTCGCCAGATTTAAAATCTTCAAAACGCAATTCTAATCCTGCATCTGAGAAATATTTACCGATAAGATTCTGCGCTAGAATCACCACTTGAGTTTCAGCAGTGAATGGATTCAAAGTCTTAACTACACAATAATCAATATTTGCCCCTACCGCCAAGGCAGTATTGGAAGGCAAAGTCCATGGCGTTGTCGTCCAAGCCAAAAAATACAAAGGCAATCCCTCACGAATGTCCGCCAAGAAATTCTCATCCTTGGCCTTGAATTGAGCTACAGCTGTTGAATCTTTTACTTCTTTGTAACAACCAGGTTGATTTAACTCGTGCGAGCTCAAACCTGTTCCTGCCGCTGGACTGTATGGTTGAATAGTAAAACCTTTGTACAGCAAATTCTTCTTGTGAAGTTGTGCCAAAAGCCACCAAACGGTTTCAATATACTTGTTATCGTAAGTGATGTAAGGGTCTTTCATATCAACCCAATACCCCATTTCACGTGTCAAAGATTCCCACAAATCTGTATACTTCATCACCTCCTTGCGGCAGGCTTTGTTGTAATCCTCAACTGAGATCTTTGTACCAATATCCTCCTTCTTGATTCCCAAAGTTTTTTCAACCGCCAATTCAATTGGCAATCCGTGGGTATCCCATCCTGCTTTGCGCTGAACACGTTTACCCTTTAAAGTTTGGTAACGACAAAAGACATCTTTGATGGCACGGGCCATCACGTGGTGAATACCAGGAACACCGTTGGCTGAGGGAGGCCCTTCAAAAAAAACAAAAGAGTTGGCAGGATCTTTCTCCTCCACACTTCGATGAAACACATTTTTATCCTCCCACAATTGCACAATCTCTTGGGCAATAAGGGGGAGATTCATCCCTTTGACTTCACGGTATAGGTTTCCCATTTTGGCTTAAATTCTATAAACCCGCGAAGATAACAAGGAAAGCTACACCTTGGTGATTTTCACCATATTGGTCATGCCTTGCTCATTGATCGGCATGGATGCAATATTGATGATATACTCACCATCTTGGATATAACCTTGTTTTCTCAACTCATATCGGATATCGGCTATGGTTTGATCCGTGCTGACCATTTTGTCATAGAAGAAGGCTTTAACACCCCATACCAAGTTCATTTGTGTCAAAATACGCTTGTTTCCTGTGAATACAAACACATTTGCGTGGGGTCTCCAGCTGGAAACCTTGTAACCCGTATAACCTGTGAACGACATGGCAACAATGGCCTTGGCCTTTGTTCTTTGTGCCAAACGACAAGCTGAAAAGCAGACGCTATCGGTCAAGAAGCGCGACTCGTCTTCTCCATCTGGCGCTTCTTCTTTGTTGTAAACATCATCACAAAGTTCTGCTTGTGTCACGATATTGTTCATCATGCGAATGGCCTCTACAGGATATTTTCCTACAGAAGTCTCACCACTCAACATCACAGCATCTGCTCCGTCAATCACCGCATTGGCAACGTCAGTAACCTCAGCGCGGGTTGGTGTCATGTTGGTAATCATGCTCTCCATCATTTGGGTTGCAACAATTACAGGCTTTGAATTTTCAACGCACTTTCTTACAATCATCTTTTGCACCAACGGTACGTTTTGCAAAGGAATCTCAACACCCAAGTCACCACGTGCCACCATCACAGCGTCTGTTACTGCAACAATCTCGTCAATTTGATCAACCGCCTCTGGCTTTTCGATTTTGGCTACCACTTTGGCATGCTTGCCACTTTCAGCAATAATGGCTTTTAATGCAACAACGTCCTTGGCATTTCTAACAAAAGAAAGTCCAATCCAATCCACCTCCAACGACAATGCAAAATGTAAATCTTCGATATCTTTTTGAGAAAGAGATGGTAGGGAAACCTTGGTATTTGGGAGATTCAGCCCTTTTTTGGAAGACAATATTCCACCTTGAATTACTTTGGCCATCACTTCCGTTTTACCATCAGTAGATTCAATCACCATTACCAACTTACCATCATCCAACAAGATGCTTTCTCCAGCTTTTACGTCAGAAGGGAATTCTTTGTAGTTGGTGTAAATGACATCAGCTGTTCCTATTTGCTTTTCAGTAGTAATCTTCACAATGGCACCTACTTTAAGGTCCACCCCATTGTTTTCCATTTCACCCACACGAAGTTTTGGGCCTTGCAAATCTGCAAGCAATGCCGTGTGTGTTCCCAACTCTTGATCAATAGAGCGAACATTTTTGACAACTTCCTCATGTACTTCATGAGCACCGTGACTGAAGTTCAAACGAACAACGTCCAATCCGGCTTTGATCATTTCTTTCAACGTTTCTCTTCCTGATGATGCAGGTCCAATTGTGGCTACTATTTTTGTCTTTTTCATTTTCTATCAAATGTTTGGAAACAAGCCTGTATCAGGCGCTCCAATGTTTTTGTTCTTGTCAAGTCAATGTCTATCGCGGCAGCAATGCCAGGTATGGCTTTGATACGCGGAATCCATTCTTGCGCTATTTCTCCTCGTTCGTGGTCCAATTTCATGATAAAATCCCATTTGGCCCACTCCGGCACCAAAATTCCATCTGGGGATTTGTTCTCCAATAAATTGACCTCCATCTTTTCTTCGTCACTGTAAAACTTAAACCTACAATGTTTGGAAATATTGCCGTTGGCTTGAACCATCTCCAAATCATGCATGCGCTGCATATCCAATCTCAAATGCACATTGAGCAACCATGCCAATCGTATTTCCATCTCAGAAGAACTAATGGCAATGAATTCCATCGCATTGCTGTCGTATCCCTTTCCAAAAATAGTACTCATGTTTTACTTAGTGTACTTCCTACACTTACAAATTTAGGTGATAAAAGTGTATTCTACGTTAATTCCATTAATAATCTTGATACACCTTCACTGGCCTGTGCTCTGATACGAACCTCTCGACCAAAATACAATGCCTCATTTTCCTCCCAATGCCCTGAAGGGAAACCAAATGCAATGGGCAATCCCAGTTCCTCAGCCCACTCGAGAAAGATTTCCTCCTCATGTTTTCCCCAAGGATTTTCTGTAGAGAATCCATGGTCCAGCGTATTGTCCTTGATTTGGGTCAATCCACCCACCAAAATCCCTTTGGCACCTGTCATTAATCCCGATCGTTTAATTCCTTGAAGCATCCTATCCAAATGGTAGCGCATCTCATCCACATCCTCAAAAAAAACAATTCTTCCTTCTCCTTGCAATTGCGTGGGAGAGCCCAATTGCGAAAAAACGACGCTCAAATTTCCACCCACAATCGGTGCAGTAACTTCCTGCCAATTCTTCGATTTTCCGATCCACTCGGTTGTCTCCCAATTCCCCATTAACGCTCCACGAAGTTGCTGAAGCGCACGAGGTGTGCATGAAGTAAAAGAAATGGGCATCGTAGAATGGATCGTAGGGAGACCCAATTGATTCCATTTGTTGTGCAATACGGTAATATCACTGTAACCGCAGAGCCATTTGGGGTGTTTTAAGATAACTTCATCGGGAATCGCATCAACAACCCGCACGGTGCCGTATCCTCCGCGTGCGATAAGAATCGCATGGATGTCATCACGTTGGATGCACTCCAACAAACCGTTTATTCTATCTTGATCAGAACCCGCGAGTTGTCCATTCTGTTGCCACACTTGATCCATCACGACCACATTCAACCCCCAAGAATGGATCTCCGCAATAGCAGGTTCCATTTGCTCCTTGGTCATCCAACGTGCGGTTGCACAAATACCAATAGTATCGCCGGGTTGGAGAAAACGTGGTGTTGTCATTTACGCCACAATGTTACCTGGTTGTACTTCCTTATCAGGATTCAATGCAGACAAAACTCCGTGAACATTTTCTGCCATCAAAATCATGCCTTGACTTTCGATTCCTTTGATCTCCCTTGGAGCCAAATTCACCAACATCAAAACGCTTTTTCCAATCAACTGCTCTGGTTCATAATACTCTGCAATGCCGCTAACCACAGTACGGTGATCCATACCAGTATCCACTTTCAATTTCAACAACTTCTTGGTCTTGGCAACCTTTTCCGCTTCTAGAATTTTCACCATGCGCAAATCCATTTGTTGAAATTGCTCAAATGTGATGTTCTCCTTTTGGGGTTCTACAACTGATTGACTTAGCGTTTTGGCTTGTTGCAATTTGGCAACTTGTAGCGCAACTTGTTCGTCCGTTATCTTTTCAAACAAAATACCTATGCTACCAATGGAATGACCTGCTTGCAGCAAAACATTTCCTTGTGCTCCTTGCCAATCCAATTTTTCCATTTGCAACCCCTCACGAATCTTCTCCGCTGTGTGCGGCAAAAATGGCTGCAACGCAACTGTCAGCTTTGCCAACAATTGGGTGCATTGGAACAAAATAAAGGCTGTACGCTCAGGATGCGTTTTTTGCAATTTCCAGGGTTCCGTCTCAGTCAAATACTTATTTCCCCAACGGGCCATCTGCATGGCCTCCGCAAGGGCTTCTCTGAAGCGAAACGCTTGTAGTTTTTCGCCAATCAAGCGATAAGACTGCTCAATGCCTTCTATTACTTCCTTGTCCGTATCATCCAGCTCATATCCCATTACATCCGGCAAAACGCCATTGTAATATTTGTTGTTCAATACAAAAACACGATTGACCATATTTCCAAGAATATCAGCCAATTCATTGTTGACACGATCTTTAAAATCCTGCCAAGTGAATTCACTGTCCTTTTGTTCCGGCATAATGGAACAGAGTACATATCGCATCTCATCTTGCTTGCCTGGAAACTCCTGAAGATACTCATGTAGCCACACAGCCCAATTGCGCGAAGTTGAGATTTTATCTCCTTCCAAATTCATGAATTCATTGGCGGGAACATTGTATGGCAATACAAAATCACCATGTGCTTTTAATATGATCGGGAATATGATACAGTGAAAAACGATGTTGTCTTTTCCAATAAAATGGATCAATCTTGAATCCTCACTCTTCCAATAATCCTCCCAGTTCTTTCCATTCTTTTCCGCCCAAACTTTGGTATTGGTGATGTAACCAATTGGCGCATCCATCCACACATACAGCACTTTTCCGTCTGCACCTTCTACAGGAACAGGAACTCCCCAATCCAAGTCTCGGGTCATGGCACGGCTTTGCAAACCGCCGTCAATCCAACTCATGCATTGCCCCAAAACATGGGCTTTCCATTCCTTGGTAATGTGATGTTGAATGCCATCCAACATACCGTCTTGAATAAACGGCTTGATCCACCCTTCGTGATTTCCCATGGGCAAATACCAATGCGAAGTTTCGCGCAACTCCGGCTTACTTCCACTCAATGTAGAATGTGGCTCGATAAGTTCCAAAGGACTCAAGGCCGAACCACACTTTTCGCATTGATCGCCATATGCTCTATCATTGGCGCACTTGGGACAAGTTCCCATAATGTATCTATCAGCCAAGAATTGCTTGGCTTCTGGATCATAATACTGCTGAGATTTTTCAACCTCAAACATTCCCTTTTCCAAAAGCTTCTTGAATACATCCTGACTCATGGCATGATGCTCTGGCGAGGAGGTTCGGTGATAAATATCAAAGTCAATTCCAAAGTCCACAAATGCTTGGTGCATCAGTTCGTGGTAATAATCAACAATATCCTTGGGCGTCTTTCCTTCCTTGTGCGCACGCAATGTAATAGCCGCGCCATGCTCATCTGATCCGCAAACAAAAGCCACATCCTTGTTGTTGGCTTTTAGGTATCGAACATAAATATCCGCGGGCAAATATGCCCCTGCTATGTGACCGATGTGCAATGGACCATTGGCATATGGCAAAGCGGCCGTAATAAGGTAACGTTTGGGTTCGTTCATACCGCGAATTTACCGCAGAGAAAGGCATGCCCAAACAGGAATATGATCACTTATGAGACGTGCACTTTTCAAATCGTCAAAATTCCCGCTAAAATCCCAGGCACCACTGTCGTGAATTTTCACCTCCTTCTTTTCATAATACATATGATCGTAAGGATTGGCTGTTACTCTACCTTCTTTGTCTGGCTTCATTTTCAAAGTGGTTCTTATTCCATCGATGGCATCTCTGAATCCGTTTTCTTTCAATGCTTGACCGCCATATTCTGTATTTGCAGCATTGCAATCTCCCATGAGAATTATGGCATCGTCAGGATACCACTCGGGTAAATCTTTTAATTTCTCAATCTCTACATTGGGGTATTTGTTCTTGGGCACAGCATGCAAATTCGCCAAAAGCATCACTTTATCTCCCCATTGAAAACGAGCCATAAAGGGTTCTCTGTCGATCCAATCTGCCGTGTTGCTCTCCAACCATGGTTTTCCTTTTAATTTTACTTTTTTGGGTTTCCACAAATAAGCGTAACGCTCAGATCCTTTTCCTCCAGATGTGGGATTGCTCACCACATAATCCCATTTGGCTCCTCTTCGATTCAATGCATCCGCCAATCGCGCCACGGCCTGAGCTCCGCCATTGCCCGCAACTACTTCTTGAATCACGACAATATCTCCCTCATCCACCATGTCCGCCATGAATGCTATTTCACTATCATCCTTTGACTTGCCCAAATTGGCGATATTCCAAGAGACGATTTGAAGACAAGGACCTGATGGCGCATCCGGTTCAATTTCCTCCTCCTCTGCTATGGCTGAATCAACCGAAGTAGAATCTGAAGTAAAAAATGTTGAGCCCTTGGAAGAGTGATTTCCGCCACATGAAAGCAGGGCTATTCCAATAACAAAAATGAACCAAAAGCGAAACCCGAACTTCATATTACGCTTGTTTTATCAACTCCAAAACGCGCTCTGCAATCTGCACAGCATTGGTAGCTGCTCCCTTTCTTAGATTATCGCTCACCACCCATGCATTCAGGGTATTGGGGGCGGTGTTATCTCTTCGCAATCGGCCCACCCAAACAGCATCAGAATCTGCTGCCTGAATCAGCGGCATGGGGTATTCAAAATGATCGGGATTGTCAAATAATTCAATTCCTGAAAAATCTTGTAAGGCATTTCGGACTTGTGACAATTCAAAATCCTTTGCAAAAGAAACATTGATACTTTCTGAGTGACCACCCATCACAGGAACTCTGACCGCAGTTGCTGTCACTTCTATGGAATCGTCTTCCATGATTTTCTTGGTTTCCAAAATCATTTTCATCTCTTCCTTGGTGTATCCATTTTCCATGAATACATCAATTTGTGGAATCAAATTCAAATCGATTGGATAACGGTAAGCCATTTCTCCTTCAACACCGTTGCGCTCATTCATCAACTGATCGACAGCCATTTTTCCGGTACCCGTAACACTTTGATATGTGCTTACTATAACCCTTTTAACAGCATACAAATCATGCAACGGCTTTAAAAACATCACCATTTGGATGGTTGAACAATTGGGATTGGCAATGATTTTATCCGCTAGTGTCAATGCATGACCATTGACTTCTGGTACAATCAACTTTTTGGTTGGGTCCATTCGCCAAGCACTGCTGTTATCGATAACCGTACAACCTGCCTCGGCAAATTTTGGCGCCCACTCCAAACTGGTTCCACCTCCTGCTGAGAATAGCGCCAAGTCAGGTCTCATTTCCACCGCCATGGATGGCGTTACCACAGGCCATGATTTTCCTTTCCATTGGATGGTCTTTCCCAAAGATTTTTCAGAGGCCACTGGAATCAACTCCGAAACTGGAAAATTCCTTTCTTCTAAAACCTGCAACATCTTGGTTCCCACCAATCCTGTTGCTCCGACAACCGCCACTTTCATATATGCGCCTTATGTGTTTCTTTTAATGATGTCAAAGGTAAAATAGTTTCGAGCCCATGAAATACGCTTGGATCTTTTTATTGTCGCTGTTGCCATTATTTTCCATTGCCCAATGGACAGAAGATTTTTCATCGGGCAATGCCATGTCCGCCTACCCCAATGCAGACACAGAAAACTATGTCATCAATTCCAATGAGCAATTGCAGCTGAATGCATCCTTACCTGGATTTTCACAATTACAATTCCCATTGAGCAATACGAACGATACGTGGGAATTTTCATGTTTCGTGAGACAAAACTTTGCAGGAAGCGCCAACAATTTTGGACGCATTCTCCTCACTACAACAGCGGAGGCTGACAGCGGAGGATACAATGTTTCATCCGGAGCTATTGGACTGATGATTCAAATGGGAGAGGCCGGAAGTGCGGATCAATTCCAAATATTTTGGGACAATGGCAATATGCTCGCGCCATTGGGAAATGGTTTCGGAATAGCCAATGGTGTTTATGGACAATTAAAAATCAAATTTGACTCGCTTTTCATTGTGGAATTTCAAGACAACGACTCTTCTGAATTTTTTCCCATTTATATTTCCGATTCGCTCGACTACTTCTCCCCTCAATTTCTTACTCTACAATCCCAATTTACGTCGTCCAATGCGCAAAACTTTTATTGGGACAACTTCTATTGGGGGGCGCCCTGGGTACCCTCAATACCTATCACATATCCATTTCGATCAATTGTCATCAACGAAATCATGGCCGATCCTACACCATCCGTTGGTTGTCCCGAAATAGAGTACATTGAACTTTACAACACTACCTCGGATACGATTTCCTTGAAAGATTGGAAATGGGTAAACTCTTCTTCGTTCCAAAATTTTCCCTCCTGGGAAATACCGCCGCTATCATATCTATTGGTTTGCGATCAACAAGATATTTTTCAATGGTCCTTTCCCGTTTTGGGATTAGAAAATTTTCTGAGCCTTACCAATTCCTCCGACAGTTTAACCATACTGGATGCCACGAATCAATTGATTGACCATGTCCATTACTCAATCGAATATTACCATACTGATGAACCCGAAGGTGGATTTTCGATGGAACAGATAGATCCCACAACAGCCTGCAGTGGCGCCACCAATTGGCGTATATCCCAGTCTCCAACAGGAGGAAGTCCTGGTGAACCCAACAGCATTCTTGACGCTACTCACGGGGAAGAAAAAGTGGAGATACTCGACTGGGGAATTGACACCAATGGCAACATTTATCTCTGGCCATCGCTGCCCGTTACACAGGATTCCATTGCACTTAAAATCAACAATCAGACAGAACATTATCCAATAAACACCCACTTAGATAGCGCCATCATCAGGATCAATGATTACAACCAGCAAGGAACAATTACAATCGAAAGTCTAAACGTCTGTCACCAAGAGCAAGCAATAGAATTCACCATAGAATACTACATCCCAAGAGATACTAGCGTGTCAATGTGGATGCAAGAACTATTGTTTCATCCTTTTGAAAACTGCCCCTCATTTGTCGAGTTTTTCAACCCGAATCACTTTGCCATTTCCTTAGACAACTGGAAAATTGGCAATGGCAAAGATGTGTTGATAGATGTACAGAACCACCATCATTTCATTGAACCGTTTGGAGTATTGGCCTTATCGCTACAGCCCGAAACAATCAAACAGTTTTATCCTAAGTCCCACGCACAAAACTCACATATTCATCGAACAAAGAAAATGCCCTATTTCACACAAGCCGAAGGTGATGTTGAATGGTTTTACAAAACGGAAAGAAAAGACCACTTCTCTTACAGCGAAGAAATGCACGCTGAAGGATTAGAAAAATACGAGGGAAAATCCTTGGAGAAAATTTCCCCTTCGGATGCACATTCCCTTTGGATCACGGCATCCTCCCAAGTGGGGTATGCTACGCCTGGTTATCAAAATTCACAGCGATACACTACTCATGATTCAATTGATACGTGGACGCTCAGTCCCATTTGTTTCAGTCCCAACGGGGATGGTAAAGATGATTTTGTTCAAATACAATGGAACAATGCGCTGTCCAGTGAATGGGTTCAGTGGTGCATTATCGATCAATTTGGAATTCCCGTCTATCATCAAGATGCGGAGTGGTTGGGCAATGCAAGAAGATGGACTTGGGATGGTGACAACCATGATGGAGAACGCTGTGAACCTGGAATGTACGGATGGGTGGTGTATTCTTCGTCGACACAATATCAAATTTTACCCACACTCAAAACGTTTGTACTT
>JBDLUK010000129.1:0-7445 GCA_039805365.1 Bacteroidota bacterium
TCCGCTGGTTTGCCTTCGTTGATCGCTTGCTCTTTACCAACTTCCAACTCTTTTTGCTTGATCTCTTCAGAAACTGAATTCTCATCCAAAGCAACTGGAGCCATAGCTGCAGCTTGCATCGCAACATCTTTGGCAACATCTGCTGAAGTTTCTTTGTTGAAACCTACAACTGAAGCCAATTTGTTACCTGGGTGATTGTAGCAATAAACCATTCCTGCGTTTACTGTTCCGAAGTAAGACAAATCCAACTTCTCACCGATTTTACCAATCTCTTCAGTGATTTTCTCATTGATAGACATTCCACTGTCAGCAAATGGCAAAGCTTTCAACTCATCCAATGTAGCTGGGTTGTGCGCAATAGCAATATCCAAGATGGTGTTAGCAACTGCAACGAAAGCTTCATTCTTAGCAACGAAGTCAGTCTCACAATTCAATACCAACATGGTACCACGTGTGTTGTCCGCAGTTGCTTTCGCCAAAACTACACCTTCTGTAGCATCACGATCGCTTCTGTTAGCGGCAACTTTTTGACCCTTCTTACGAAGCAAATCAATAGCGGCATCAAAATCACCATTGGCTTCCACCAATGCTTTCTTACAATCCATCATACCGGCACCGGTGATGGTACGCAACTTATTTACGTCTGCTGCTGTAATATTCATAATAATTCTTTTTACGGATTAATTAAGCTCTTGGAGCACGCTTGCGTGGCTTTGCATCTGATTTTGCTTCAGCATTGCCTTCAGCAACTGGTGCGTCCTCATTCTTGTCTTTTTCAGACTTACGCTCAGTCAAACCTTCAGCAATTGCTTCGATAACTACATCCAAAATCTTAGAAATAGACTTTGTAGCATCATCGTTAGCTGGGATAGCAAAATCTACTTTGCGTGGATCGCTGTTGGTATCAACCATAGCAAATACTGGAATACCCAAACGCTTTGCTTCAGCTACTGCGATGTGCTCTTTCATTACGTCGATAACGAACAAAGCAGCTGGTACACGGTTCATGTCCGCGATAGATCCCAATACTTTAAACATTTTATCATGCGTACGAGTCAATTGCAAACGCTCGCGCTTAGACATTGTAGCGGCAGTTCCGTCTACTTCCATTTTCTCGATGTTGGTCATCTTGCGAACCGCCTTACGGATAGTTACGAAGTTGGTCAACATACCACCTGGCCAACGCTCAGTTACGAAAGGCATTCCGATAGCGGAAATACGCTCTGCAACCAAATCTTTAGCTTGCTTCTTGGTAGCTACGAAAAGGATTTTCTTTCCAGACTTCGCGATTTGCTTCATCGCGTTAGCAGCCTCGTCTAACTTAACTGCTGTCTTGTTTAAATCAATGATGTGGATACCCTTCTTCTCGCCAAAGATGTAGGGAGCCATGTTGGGGTTCCACTTTCTGCTTAAGTGACCGAAGTGAACTCCAGCCTCCAAAAGCTCGTCAAAACTAACTCTTGCCATTTTATTATATAATTGTTTACTTTCTCTAAAATCAATTCGCCGGTAGCCACCCAAGGGTGAGTCCGGCGAATTTGGATGCTAAACAATGTTCCAGTCCCGCGATTAACGCTTAGAGAACTGGAAGCGCTTACGTGCCTTCTTCTGACCGAACTTCTTACGTTCAACCATACGTGGGTCACGTGTTGTCAATCCCTCCGCTTTCAATGCGGGCTTCCACTCAGGATTAATTTCAATTAATGCTTTGCTTACTGCCAAACGAACTGCTTCCGCTTGACCTGTAATTCCACCGCCATCGATGTTGGCTTTGAAATCATACTTTCCTTCAGTTCCAGTCAAAGCAAATGGTTGATTCACTTTGTACTGTAAAACCAATGATGGGAAATATGTTTTCAAATCACGACCATTGATCGTGATATTTCCTGTTCCTTCTGAAAGGTATACGCGTGCTACTGCACATTTACGACGACCTGAAATATTGGTGTATTGGGTAGTTGCCATACCGATTTATTATCCTTTAATCTTGTATTCTGTTGGTTGTTGTGCTTGTTGTTTGTGGTCTGAACCAGCATAAACAAACAAGTTGCGGTATACCGCGCTGCCCAAACGATTCTTTGGAAGCATTCCACGTACAGCCATTTCTACCATAGCTGTTGGGTGCTTAGCCATCATCTCTTTTGGAGTAGCAAAACGTTGTCCACCGGGATATCCTGTGTAACGGACGTAAACTTTCTCGTCCCATTTCTTTCCAGTCAATGCGATTTTATCCGCGTTAACTACAATTACATTGTCACCACAATCCGCGTGTGGAGTGAACAATGGCTTGTGCTTACCTCTTAACAAGTAAGCAACTTCTGAACTCAAACGGCCCAAATTCACGCCGGTTGCATCTACTACCAACCACTTCTTATCGGCGGTTTCTTTGTTGGCAGAAATAGTTTTATAACTTAAAGTATCCATGTCGTTACGGTTTATCCGTCAAAAACGGAGTGCGAAAGTAATACCTTTTTTTTATTCTACCAAGACTTTTCAACAATGTTTTTCTAATTTGCTGTAAATCAGCCAAATATTTTGTTGGGGAAAGATTTTTCTTTCATGGTTCTGTTACCAATTCATCCGAACTTGTACCATTCCAGTATGCACAATTGCTCTTCCCGGGGATTGTCGTCCGTTGTATTGTACGGTCCACTGAAGTCGTTGGGCTTGATTCTGGTATTGCAAAGACCATGTGGCATTCTTGCCGGGTGTCAATCCTTCTAAAACATCATAGGATATGGACTGCAATACATCGCCACTGTACCAAAGCTGGTGAAATGCCAATTCCGCTGTTACCGCATATTTCCCTACTTCGCCCCAACGCCCCTCCACGGGAACATGCCAAGCGCGCATCGGAACTGCATCTTTATCCCATTGCTTGATGACATAACTAGGAGTAATGAACCATTGCTGCGACTTGCTTCGATTCAGCAACTCTATCTTGTATTGATTTTCATCTATTTGATAATTGCGTCCATTGAGAAAATCACTTTGAACCATCTTATTGATTTGAACATACTGTGGCTGGATCGACCAATCTTTGGAGAAGCTCCATCGTGCAAAAGATGTGATCTTGTCTTCTGTTCGCCACTCACTTCCCAAAGTCAAAGCATTTTTATTCTTGACTTGCTGAACATCAACACCACAACTCCAAATGGGACTGTTGTTATTAAAAACAAATTGATTTCGCAACAATTGATTCAACTGGATGGTCGATGTGTCCATTACATTTCTTTGTTCCCATTTCCAATTTGGGGGCTGCAACGTTTGATTCTCCCATTGCAATGAACTGACGTTGGACACTCGTTTCAGCCAACCACTCTTTGGTCGCCACTGCATGTTGGCAGAAGCCTTTTGGCGATAAACAGAAATAAAATCATCCGTGGGCAGAGTGGTGCGAATATAATTGGCTTCGTAACCAAATGCCGCCACCTCAAATTCATTGAGCTCCTTTACTCCATTGCCATTGTAATCGTTCCAAACATAATTCCCTTGACCCACCGGCACCTCCAAATAGATGTATGATCTCCTCTGCTCCAATCCAGCGCCTGTTTCGTAAAATACATTCGTGGCCAACGCCTGGTTGGGAAGGGACCAATTGCTTCCAAGACGACCCACCCAATTCTTCTCAGGATCTCCAGCAAATCTTTCTTGATTCATGACCATCAATTGCCTCCGAGACACCACGGCGTAACTCCGCCAATACTTGCTCACTTGCCAAGCCATGTCCAAACCCATTTGCTCAGCTTGCGTAGCCTGTTGAATCGAGGGGTCCAAAACAGTTCCAACTCGATCTAATCGATTGCGATAAAATACAACCAATTTTTTTTGAATGGTATCCTTTGTTCCAACTCCAATTGTATAATCAGAAAATGCATACGGCAATGCCGCTCCTATTCCCGATTGATTGTTCCATTCCCATTCATCCTGGTAGAGAAAACGAATCTTACGTGGGGTGTAATCCAATCTGTTTTTCACTCGGAAATACTGCCCGGATCGAATACCCGATGACTGGGTATACCAACCATCTGTTTTCCAATTCAAACTTTCTGTTTCAATGGGTCTACCTTTCCATCTTGCGCGTTGGCCTTTCCAATCATTTCCTAAAGACAGTTGCTCCAAAATCAATTGTATCGAATGTTTGTCTTCTTTCCATTCATTGATCCATTGTACATTCTTAAACTCCCCTGTTAAATTCCAACCTTGAATATTCCAGTTGCGTTCAAACTCAACTTCTCTAAATCGCTCTACCCGTTGAAAAAAAGCAGAGTTGTATTCAAAAACACCTTTTGACATCCACTTATTGGCTTTCCATTGCTCCTCAGCCTTGAACGCCCAGCCCTGGTTATTTCCGTCATCGAGATTTGAAAACAAATTCAAATCTTGATCTGACATTGCTGCTTCAATTCGATGAGACCATTGCCCATTGCGAAGATCAGAAACATGTTCGATACCCATGACATACATCGACAACCTTTTGGGAGATGTAAGTGGCGCTTTATCGACGTAATCCCCTTGGTGTTGCCATTGTTGTCCATCCCAAATAGGAGCCACCCAAGCGTAGGTCTTTCCAAAAGCTGTAAATCCACTTTCTCTATAATCACCTTGACCCGGACCGACATAACTAAATACTACTCGATATAATGTCTCTGATGTGTCCGCGCTGGCCAGCCAATAGCTCATGCCCAGACTATCTCTTTTAACATAGCTCACACCATTGATGGCACCCGACTCCAAAAGCTCAACACCAGAAACCAAAGCCTGATTGACTTGATCACCAGCTTGAGATAAAATGAAAGTTGACGAATCATTTAAGTTCAACTGCAACGGCTGATTCTTGGCATCCCACTCGTTAAATGCCTGCCAATATATTTTTCCCCCTTCCCATTTTTTCTCCGCCTGGGTCAAGACCAAAGGCCGGAAATACTGCTTGTCCGAATATTGAAATTCCACCACAATTCGCTTGTCCTTGGTAATGGGCTGCGCCGCTGTAAAAACAATCATCGCAGAATTGTAATCAATCACATAATCCTTGTCCTGCCCTCTTTCTAAACGGCGACCGTCAATATATACCGCTTCCGTTCCTGCAATCAAAATAACAAAACTCTCTCCCTGCGCTCCTTGTAATCGATAAGGGCCTTGGTTGCCTTCAATGCCAACGATATTTTGACGAGCAAATCTACCCTTGGACAAGGACATTGACACTGCTACAGCCGATTGATCCGTTTTGTTCTGTATTTGCAAGCCCTGACCACGCTTGAAGTAGCGTAAGAACACACCTTCCTTGTTTTGCGAAGTAAAGTCGCCGGCCGTTATCCTTGTTGACTTACTGAACAACACAATATTGACCTGATCAAAATCTTCCAACTTGGACGAATATCCACCAGGTTGCACTGGAATTTGGGCATCCGACAACTGCGCTTGCAACTGCCATTCACTATTCACCCAGCCCTGCATCGTCAGATTCATGCCACTTTGAATGCTCGCATTTTGGTTGTTCCCCAATTGCAATCCCCGAGATATACTTCCATTGGTGACAATACCCGACGATGTTGCGGCAAGAGGTGAAGTTTCTCTCACCACATTACCCTTTGGAACATACTTATTTTTTCCACTCAATCGAGAAGAGGCGGGAAATAGCGCATACTCTGTAGCAAACGGATACGTTCTATAGGAAAAATTCAAGGGGCGGTTTCGGGAATCGCGCAGCAACAATAACTTTCCTTGAATAGGGAACAAGCGATAATCGGTAGAGTCCCATTGTATGCTGTCCTGTGAAATGCGAAAAGTTTGGGCATCAATTGCGAGAGAATCTATGGTCAAGGTATCTCCAATCACCTGACCGCTCGAGGGCAACCAGATGAGGAAAAAACACCACAACCACCAATACTTTTTATTCACGACAATCACTTTCAACAAAGTTTGGGAAAATATATTGTTTGGGACAACCTACATCTTTTTAGTTTCGCACAATGCGAATGTACTTCCGAATTATAGGAGAGAGTATCAAAATGGCCATGCAGGCATTGGTGCACAATCGTCTTAGGACGTTCCTTTCTTTATTGGGAGTTACCATCGGTATATTCTCCATCATTTTTGTTTTATCCATTGTCGACAGCATGGAAGCCGACATGCGGGACAGTTTAGAAATGATTGGTTCCGATGTGATGTTTATCAAGAAGTGGCCAATGGGACCTGAGGATGGCAAAGAAGAATACGAGTGGTGGAAGTTCATGTCCAGAAGAGAGCCCTCCTTGCATGACATGCATTTGCTGCAAAGCAGATTGCATATGTCCCAAGCCATTGCCTTTGAATGTGGCACTGCACAAACCGCCAAGCACGATAACAATTACTTGGAAGGCGCTTGGGTAAATGGCGTTACCTTTCAATACAACCAAACCATGGCTGTGAAATTGGGTAAAGGAAGATACTTTACCGAGCAGGAATGTGATGCAGGACGAGCAGTGTGTATCATTGGAAATACTGTTGCAGAGCAATTGTTTGGACAAAATGAATGTTTGGATCAGGAGATCACCATCGCTGGGTTGAAATTGCGTGTAATAGGTAAACTGAAAAAAGAAGGCGCTTCGCTTTTCGGTAATGGTCAAGACCAAGCGATTATTGTTCCCATAGGATATGCCTTGCGTTGGATGAATACTGAAGAAACGGATGGCGGAATTATCGTCAAGGCCAAAGAAGGCGTATCTGGCGATGATTTAAAGGGAGAGGTGATTCAGCAATTTCGCGCAATACGAGGCGTCAAACCAGGTGGAGACAATGACTTTTCCATCATTGAGGCCAAGATGATCAGCAATGTTGTGGATCAGATTGTGGGTGTTTTTAACACTGCAGGAATGTTCATTGGAATATTTGCGATACTGGTTGGTGCATTTAGTATTGCCAACATCATGTTTGTATCCGTGAAGGAGCGCACACATCTAATTGGCATAGAAAAAGCCCTGGGTGCGAGAAAGAGTTTCATTTTGATACAATTTCTTACCGAGGCCATCACCCTTTGTGTAGTAGGTGGTCTGTTTGGATTGCTCCTTGTTTATGGGGCAGTGACGGCGCTTAACGGCGCATTCGAAATGACGTTCATCTTACCCATATCAAGGGTAATCATGGGAATAGGAATATCCGTAGTTGTCGGAATGCTCTCTGGAATCATTCCTGCCTCACGTGCAGCCAATATGGACCCTGTTGAGGCGATGAGGAGTTAACCCAACAACCCCACCAAAACCTCTCCCAAACGATATACGTCCTCAAAAGAATTGTACATGGGAACGGGGGCCAGACGAATGGTGTCTGGTTCACGCCAATCGACAATAACACCCTGTGCTGCTAAATCACGAACGACTTGTTTGGTTCTGCCCTTTAAACGCATCGAAATTTGACATCCGCGTTGCGCTGGATCCTTGGGCGTAACCAACTCCATTTCTTGACCT
>JBDLUK010000130.1:0-49672 GCA_039805365.1 Bacteroidota bacterium
ATTCCTGCTTTTTCTGACGGCGATTCACATACTGTTCAATTCTCATTTAGCTCAAATCCTGCATGTGTAGTTACAGGGACATATCAATCTCCTGAACCATGTGGTTGCTTGCTAAATGCAACAGTAACTGCATTTACTTGTCAACCCATGCCGCCATCAGGAACAGCACCTGTATTCTATGACATTTCTTTGGATATCAATGATGCCAACCTACCGTTCGGCTCTGCATTGGATATCAGCTACGAATGTGGAGGCGGAAACGTCGTCAACATCAACAGCATGGCGGACATTAACACTCTAAACTCTTCTACATACAATTTCGGAATTTTTGGACCAATCAATGGTTTGGCTCCAGGAACCAATAGCGATGGCTTCTGTGATATCACTTTTTCTTTGACTGATATTACAACAGGTGCTGTGATTCCTTGTTTGTTTCCAGATCCAGGTGTGCAAGTTGAAGTACCCATGGTGGATGTGCAAAACTTTATGGAAATTCCAAACTCTTGCTCAGTAACCGCAGCTGGACCAACGAACGATGTTGAATTTGACTTGGAGCTTATTGGCGCTTCTACCATCAATGCCACTGGTGTGTATTTCTTTATGGATGGAGCACCTGTCAATGTTAACATAACTGGAAACCCGAACGGGGCTAGTGCCAATTGGTTACCCATTGCATCAGTTCCAGCAAGTGGTATCGTTCCCGTAACAATATTGGATGTCCCGGCTGTGGATCACGAATTCAGTTTCTCATTTACAACCGGAGCATGCACATTTAACACGCCTGTAGTTTCAGCTGCAGATCCTGCCGTTCCTTATACTGCTACTTTTGAGTATCTCAATCCAACCCAATGCGCTTGTGCCATAACTGACCTGACGGTTACCAATATTTCAGAGTGCCTAGGTTACAGTAACTACTTCGTAATGGATTTGGAAATGACCATCGCCAACAATCCAGCTGGTGCCAACTTCAACATGTCGTTCTCTCCAATACCTGCCGGAGGTAACCAGTCTATTTCACCCGCAACACCTGTGGTTCCAACCAACGGAACCATTACAATTCCGAATATTACCGTTGCCATTCCACCGACACCAGCTGGATTGACCGCAGCATACACAGCAACTATTCTTGCCGAATTCACCAATGTTGTAACGCCATGTCAAGCAACTGTTGATTTTGTGGTTCCTGGTGATTGCGGATGTAACCCCGATGCTGGAACATTCACAACTTCAATCGCTTCTACTCCAGTTGCTGGAGCCAATCAAATTGCCATTTGTACTCCTGGAACGACTTTGAATTGGAACTCCAATGACAACTTCAACCCTCCATCCATAGCGTACGAGACAGATGCTGCCAATAATCCAATAATGAAACCCCACCAAAGAGGTTTGGGATTGGTGTTCTACGACCTAAACGACCCTACACAACAAGTGCTTTGGACCATTGAGGATTTTGACCTCACTGCAGCTCCAACCATCAACGATTTGACATTTACTTACGATGCTGGTTTCAATTCAGCCACCCAAATTGTCAACCTTTTAAACCTCCCAGTTGTAGTAGGTGACGAACCCGTAATATTTGGTGCTCGTATTATCACGATCTACAATCCTGCAGCAATAGGTACTTTGCCTGCTAATATTTCTGGATTTTATGATGCCGCGCTTGATTCATATTTGCCTCCATTGTTTGAAACCGGATTTGGCCCAAGTTTCAACCCGCTTGTTTCTGCCCCTTGTGGAGCCATTTCGACAGATTGGACCATCGTTCTTCCTCCTCCAATTACTACCGCTCAAATCGGTCAAGATTGTTTAAATGGTCAAATGATCTTCCAAGCAGAATCAGGAAATTACCCATTTGCTTGGACTATAACTTCAGACAATCCAGCAAATGCACTTTTGGATAATGTTCTTAGTGATCTTGCTAATGACGCTACTACAACTTACAATGGCAATAACTACTCTGGAGGTTTCTTTACATATGGAAATCTTGTAACTGGAAATGTTTTAAATGTGAATATTCAAGACACTTATGGTTGCACAGCAAATTTCACTTCCACACCATTTGTTGGACCAACTGAAGGTATAGTCGGTCAAATCATTAATGGTGCTACCACTCCAGCTGCCGTAATGCCCGGACAAATTGTTGAGTGTGCTTCCAACAATGTAGCCGATCAATTGCAGTTCACAGGATTGGGAGTTGGATTGGGCAATGTTGCAATCCCTGGGACATGGAATGTAATCTGGAATGGCAACCTTTTGACCACTCCTCTATCGGCCTACTTCGATAGTGCAACAGGACTTTTCACACCAAGTTATGATTTAATCAACACAAATCCAGGAGTTGCACCCTATACCAACAATCTAGAAATTTCGTTTACACCAAATATCCCTGCACCAGGATGTAGCATCGAGTCTGAGCATGTACAAATTGCTGTATTGGATGATTACTTCCCCACAACGACAGGGAATTTGAGCAAATGTACCAACAGTGCTATGGTAAACTTAACTACCAATGGAACACCTGCAGGTGGCCAATGGCATGCTGGTATTTATGATGTTGCGAACGATACTTATTCCAATGACAATGGCATTATTGGATTGAACAACTTAAATCCCGCAATATTGGGCGCAGGTAATTATGACCTTTGGTATGACATTGCCAATGCGCCAAACGTTCAGTGCGGAAAAGTGTCTCAATTACCTGTTCCACTTGTGATTCATGACACTACGAATGCCGTTGTTACAGCTCTTGATCCTGATGGTTGTACTCCATTCTTGTTTGACTTGAGCAATACAAGTATTGGGGCAGGTACCAATACCAACTGTCAATGGTTTGTGAATGGAACGGAGGATACAAATGGCGATTGTTCTGGATTTACACCTGAGCTTACCGTTCCAGGTTTGTATGATATCCGACTTATCATTCAAGATGAAAATGGATGTATCGATACAACGAACTACAACAACTTCCTTGAAGTCTTCGCGCTACCTGAAGTGTCTTTCTATTCTACTCCTTCATCTGTAACCATGGACAATCCGCAATTCCAATTCATCAACAGTTCAGATTCTCCTTTGGCTCAATGGAATTGGGATTATGCTGGATACGGAACTGGTTCAGGGCAAATCACAACATTTAATTTCTCGGCTGTAACGGAGCCTGGAACTTATGAGGTCTGTCTTGAGGGAATCGATTTCAATGGATGTATCAATAATTTCTGTAACAATGTTACCATCAAAGAAGGATTTGCAGTGTACATGCCGACGGCCATTACCGCTGATCAAGACAATTTGAATGAGGCCCTTCGTCCTGTAATTTCAGGTTCTGACCGAATCACAATTTATCTATTCAAAGTATTTGACCGATGGGGAAATATCATTTTCGAAACCACTGATTACAACGAGTATTGGAATGCCAATTCCAACACCCTCAAAGATTATTACGTAACGAGCGGAGTTTATCATTGGACAATGGAAGTAACCTTGGAAGGGTTAGATGATACTCAACTTTACAATGGTTCTGTCACCGTAATTAGATAAGCATTTGTACACTTTTCATAGTTGAAACTTCCCGGAGTAACTACCGGGAAGTTTTTTTTTTAGGCCTAAATTTGTTACAATGAAGAGTTGTATCACAGCCTTATTCACACTATTAATTTTCATCAGTCACATGTTGGGACAGGCCAATATGGCTGCCGTATCAACCAATGAAAATCTATCTAATGGGATTTTATGTCCCAATGAAAATCTATTGATGAATATTCTTGGACCTGTCACTCCACCCGCTGATATGAGCATTCCTGGGGTTACTTATGATCCTGGAATCGCCGTTGCCGTTTTTCAATTTGCGCCGACATATACCAACAGCGAAATTCTCAACGATCCCGCTCTTTTGGGTTTCATTGAACTCCAAAATCAATCTGCTTTCTTTGATCCCATCTCAATTTCTTATGATCAATTAATCAACCTTCTCCCACCTCCTGTACCTTCAAATTTGAGCACTACAACGCCGTTTTTTATTCAAGTAGTGAACTACTATAGCATCATCAACAACGTTCCTTACGTTAACGGAACATCGGGTTTACCAGATATAGATGCCTCAACTATTTATACCATAAGCCTTCAGCCAAAAGCAACTATTTCTTCATCAGAAGACTGCGTTGGAGATGCTTTAAATTGTCAGATTTCAATCCCGGGTTTATCCAGTGGAAACGTTTCATTAGCGAACAACTATCCCAATTCGGTGACGTTTCCGAACAACATTGGCTATAACCAAAATTTCTCGTTAACAGGATTAACTGAAAATTCGTTCGTTGGATTCGAATACACCAATTTTGAAGGCTGTACCATTGCGTTGGATACTTTTTATGTTGGTATGGTTACTGCCACAATTAATAATTCTATTTCCACGCTTTGTGAAAATGCACCCGCGGCTGAATTGTTTGCATCGCCTACAACAGGAATATGGACTTGTAGTAATCCTCTAATGTTAGCTGGTAATTTCTTCAATCCTAGCGCGCAAGACATTTCTACAACAACCAATTATTCCGTCACTTACACCCCTACATCAGGCGATACAGGCTGCAATACGCCCGCATCTATGACCATTACAGTTGAACCTGAAGTTGTAGCGCAAATAACGGGACCTAACTCTATGTGCAACAACGCATCTATTCAAAGTTACTCAAGTTCAATTCCAGGTGGTGTTTGGAATACCGATTTCAATGCCATTGATCAAAACGGTAATCTTAATCCTCAATTATTAAGTCCTGGAATACACACAATCAATTACACTCCGGTAGGAAGTTGTGTATCTAGTTCGATGTTTGATATTGTGATCGATTTTCTACCCAATCTACATTTCACAATAGATACATCACAAGGCTGTGTTCCATTACTGATACAATTCACTGACTTAACTCCAGGAAATATTAGCGATCGTCATTGGATCATAGAGGGCGTTTCTTATTATGCAAATTCAGCTAACTACGCCCATGTTTTTGAGAATCCTTATTGTTACAATGTCGGACTTGCATCACTAAATGATTTCGGATGCCGAGACACTTTATGGCGAACAAATTATATATGTCCCTTTGACAATCCGTATATGTCCTTTGGTTTCATGCCACAGCAACCTGATATTGCTGAGCCAGAAGTGAATTTTTACGCGGGTAATACATCAGTCAATTCTGTGGTTTGGGACTTTGGAGATGGAACAGGGTCAGTAGAATACAATCCCTTGCATTATTTTGCCAACACAGTTCCTGCGGAATTCAAAGTTTGTTTAACGGGTATCGATAGCAATCAATGCGCTACAGAAGTTTGTGAGTTTGTTACGGTTGGTTCAGGATTTAAATTGTACATGCCCAATGCATACACGCCTGATCAAGATGGACTGAACGATGGTTTTCGTCCAGTAATGGATAGCAAAAGAGAAATTGCCAAATTTCAAATGTCGATTTTCAACCGCGATGGAGAGAAGATATATGAATCTGAGGATATGAACCAAGCTTGGTACGGCAACAGCAACGACAGCAACTTCTATGTAAAAGATGGTGTCTACATCTGGAAAATCAAAGTATGGCTCAACGGAGATGTTGAACCTAAAGAATATTCAGGAAACGTTATTATTGTCCGCTAGTTTGTTGATTGATCTCTTCCAGCTTTCTCACCATTTCCTCATCAGACATGCCCAACCACTGTAAACTTTGATTGGCAGTTTTGGCCCATTGCGAATCAGGATATCGCTCAATAGTCGCCCTGTAGTATTTCTCAGCGTTGGCAGGCTGCTTTAAATGTGCATCATATTCATAGCCTACCAAGTAAGTTGCATAATCCAATTTGGTCGCTTTGGGATGCTCGGCATAATTCATCAACAGGTCAATGGCCTTTTGATAACGCCCCATACTCGCTGCCAATTGTGCAGCATCCAACAAAAAAACAGCTGAAATGGAGTCCTCTCTATAGGAGTTGGTGTACTTTGTCAAATACTTCAACAATTCTTCACCCTTAACCAAATCAATCGGTTTCTCATTCTGATAAACCTCTTTGGACAAATCGCCTATCTGCTCAAGCAATTGCTCTTGCTCAGGGGTGTGATTCGAAGGGTTAGAACAGCCCATTAAAAACAGGAACATCAAAGCTCCTATACCCAACTGATATTTTTTAAAATTAAAGCACATTGGCAAACTTCATTTTATAATTCACACTGACATTCCCTTTTGCGATGTTGTTCAATTTACTTTTTAGCAATGTTCTTTTCATTGATGAGACACGATCAGGAAGTAAAATACCATCTAGGTGATCATACTCGTGCTGAACGACACGTGCAGGAAAACCATCCAACTCTTCCTCGTACAAATCCCAATTCTCATCGTAATATTCAATCTTTACAATAGGTTTCCTGAATATCTCCAAACGCAGATGTGGCAGACTCAGACATCCCTCTTCCATTCCCCATTCTTCTCCTTCTTCTTCATAAATAATAGGGTTAATAAATACACGTTTAAAATCTTTGCAATCTGGATCCGCATCCTCGCCTTCACCATACGCTGATGCATCGACAACAAATAGACGAATGGGTAAACCAACTTGAGGCGCAGCCAAACCAACACCGCTAGCGCGACTCATCGTTTCAAACATGTTGTCGACCAACTCCTTCAAACCGGGATAATTCTTGTCAATCTCCTGCGCCTTCTTCTTTAAAACGGGATCACCGTATGCAACAATGGGTAAAATCATTTGACAAAAGTAAAAAAGGTTGGGCTTGTATTTTTACAAAGCAGAGAATGGCTGAAAAATCAATTGCAATCCGTGAATGCTGGAAGCAGAATGATACTTAGACCAAGCATATACCAATTGCCATCTTTGAGTAAAAAGACCCACACCCATTGATATACCTGCTAATCCGGGAGCTTGTTCAATTCGCAAATCAGCTCTTCTTTGGTAATTGTAGCCTGCCATAAAATGTATATTTCCAAGAAGCACTTCCGAACCGATGGTTGCTCTCCGCATCAACTGATCTCCCGATATCCATTTTGGCTCCTTTGAGGTGTAAACAACTGGCGTAGCTGGATTCCGCAATTCATGCAATTGACTCATAGTTACCATCCAACGGAAAGGCGCGTTCTTCGGTTTCTTTGAAAAACCCATTTGCCATTGAGTGGGAATATCATACAACTCCTTGTTGCCACTCCCTCCCCACTTGAACCCCATATTCTTGACCAAGATATCGAATGTCCAATCACCCTTTTTCTTGCGGTAATGCGCACCCAAATCAAATGTCTGGGCCCACATGGAGTTATTATCCAATTGAGAAACTACCGCTGATGTGGCTGCGCCAAGAGTCCAATTGGAATCCAACACATATGACAAAACGCCCTTTAAACTTGCATCATAAGCCCTGAACTCACCCAAATAGGCCCCTTGCTCATCATATCGGTTGAGGTCGCCAAAACCCAAATACTTCACTCCATACGCCGAAGAAAACTTACTTCCCTTTTTGTGGTTAGCAAAAAAACACTGCGAAGCATTGGACTTGGCAATGTATCTAAGGTAAGCGACCTGAAATTTGCCATTAGCGGTGGAATCCAGCATGGCAGGGTTTTCCGTATAAAGCCCCAATTGTGAATTTGGGTGTGAAATCAAACTTCCGCCAGTAGCAATAGAAATGGGAGAAAAGGATACTCCTGTCGAGGGGAAGCTATTGCCAATGCCTGTTTGCGCTTCCGCAAAAGAAACAACAAGTAAACTCCCTAATAATACCAACTTTTTCATCATTGCACTAACGTTACCAACCTTCGATTATTGCCACCTGAACTTACTGGCTTTTTCTTTAAGTAAAGCAATGTCCAAAACCTGGTACATCTCCTCTACAAAATGAAACTTTAAACCCTTTAAATAGCGTTCATTGATTTCCTCGATATCCTTTCTGTTCTTTTCACACAAGATGATTTCTTTTATGCCCGCACGCTTTGCGGCCAAAATTTTCTCCTTGATTCCACCAACAGGCAAAACTTTTCCTCTCAAAGTGATCTCCCCCGTCATTGCCAAATACTTCTTAACCTTTCGTTGCGTAAATGCCGAAGCAAGCGCTGTGAGCATTGTAATACCCGCACTCGGACCATCCTTGGGTATAGCGCCTTGCGGAACATGTATGTGCACATTCCGCTCATCAAATTCCTTATAATCCATGCCGATGACTTCTGCATGGGCTTTCAAATATTCCAAAGCAATTACAGCCGACTCTTTCATCACATCCCCCAAATTACCGGTCAACGTCAATTTCCCCTTGCCTACCGTAAGACTGGTTTCGATAAATAGAATATCACCTCCCGTAGGTGTCCAAGCCAATCCAGTTACAACACCTGCGACATCATTATCAGTATACCTATCTTTCTCATAGCTTGGACCTAAGACTAGCACAACATCCGAGCGCTTCAAGACTTTTGAAAATTTCTCCTCTAAAGCTATTTGCTTGGCTCTGTTGCGAATCAATTTTCCCATGCGCTTCTCCAAAGACCTTACACCGCTTTCATTGGTATACTCTTCAATTAATTGAATCAAAACATCATCGGAAAACTGAATTTTACTTTCCGTAAGTCCATTTTCCTTGAGTAATTTAGGTAAGAGGTGTCGTTTGGCTATTTCGATTTTCTCCTCTACCGTGTATCCTGAAACTTCTATGATTTCCAAGCGATCTCTTAGCGCAGGCTGAATGGAAGATAGACTATTGCAAGTTGCGATAAACATCACCTTGGACAAATCATATTCTAGTTCAACATAGTTGTCATAAAATGCATGATTCTGCTCGGGATCTAAAACCTCCAACAATGCACTCGAAGGATCACCATGCATGCCTTGGCCAATCTTATCAATCTCATCCAAAACAAATAGAGGATTTCCTGTACCTGACTTCTTCAAACTTTGTAAAACCCTACCCGGCATAGCGCCAATGTATGTTTTCCTGTGTCCTCTGATTTCTGCTTCATCATGCAAACCACCCAAAGCCATTCGAACATATTTGCGCCCCAATGCCTCAGCAATACTCTTACCCAATGATGTTTTTCCAACACCAGGAGGTCCATACAAGCAAATGATTGGCGACTTCATGTCACCCTTTATTTTCAATACCGCCAAATGTTCGATAATGCGGTCTTTCACTTTTTCCATGCCAAAGTGATCTCTATCCAAAATCTCCTTTGCTCGTTTCAAATCAAAATTATCATCTGAATATTGCTGCCATGGTAAATCCAAAAGTAAATCAATGTAATTGGCTTGAACACTGAACTCCCCGGCTTGAGGATTCATTCTTTCCAACTTACCCAACTCCTTGTAAAAAACTTTTTGAACCTCTTCACTCCATTGCTTTGTAGCCGCACGAGCGCGCTTTTCATCAATCTCTTCTTTGATAGGGTTGGAGCCCAACTCTTCTTGAATTTGTTTGATTTGCTGTTGTAAGAAGTATTCTCTTTGCTGTTTGGAAATATCAGTATGAACCTTTTTATGGATTTCATTTTTCATTTCCAACATTTGAATCTCCTTGGCCAAATGTTCCATTACCATGCTTGATCTTTCTTGAAGATCCGCAACTTCCAGCATGGCTTGCTTTTGCTCAACTTGAGCCTTCATATTCGAAGAAATGAAGTTAGTCAAAAAACTTAAGCTATTGATATTCTTAATGGCAACACTTGCTTCGCTTGGAATCTCAGGAGAAATTTGAATCACCTTGAGTGCTTGCTCTTTGATGGACTCAAACAATGCTTGTTGTTCTTTATTGCTATCATCTCTATTGAGTTCAGGAAACTCACGAACCTGTGCCTTGTAATAAGGCTCTACGGCTACCACGCCCTGAATCTCAAATCTTTTTTTGCCTTGAAGGATAACTGTTGTATTCCCATCAGGCATTTTCAACATACGAATAATCTTGGCTTGGGTTCCAATGGTATACAAATCTTCAAATGATGGCTCATCAATATCTGGATTCCTTTGTGCCACAACACCAATGGTTTTTTGACCCTTGTTGGCCTCCTGAATCAACCGAATGCTTTTGTCTCGCCCAACAGTTATTGGTATTACTACTCCAGGGAAAAGCACTGTATTGCGTAATGGTAATATGGGAAGCACCTCTGGCGTTTCCTCCTTGTCCATTGCATCTTCATCCTCCGCTGAGATCAGGGGAATAAACTCATGATCTGCCAAATCCTCTGACATCAAACTAAAAAAATTATCTTCCATTAAGTATTTTTTTTGACATTCCCAATGGCAGTGCCAATTATTAAATTATGCCTTTGTGTCGTGCTTTTCTATCAAGCAATCGACATTGCATGAAGAGCTGTCAGAATTTGCCTTTCATTCTCTGTAACTTCAATACCACGACGTGATTTGACTACCGCAATTGTTTCCAACGCCTTTTTTAAATCATATAACTCACCAGCATTTGCATCTCCCCAATAAAAGTCTGGCAAATGTTTTTTAGGGAAACCTGCTCCATAAAAATTCACACAAACCCCCACTACACTCCCTGTATTCCACATTGTATTGATTCCACATTTGCTATAATCTCCCATCATCAATCCACAAAAATTCAAACCAGTACTCTCCTCTTTTTGTGTGACATAATCATATTGCTTCACAACACTGTAATTGTTCTTCAAATTAGAACAGTTGGTATCCGCCCCCAAATTACACCATTGTCCAATAATTGAATTACCTAGGAAACCATCATGTGCTTTGTTACTGTATCCTTGAAAACTCACATTGCCCAACTCACCACCAACCTTACAATAGGGACCAATGGCAGTAGGGCCATAAATTTTCGCACCCATTTTCACCACACTAGATTTCCCCAAGTAAAATGGTCCTCTGATCAAAGAGCCCTCCATAATTTCAGTATCATCATCAATCCATACTGGACCATCCGTGACGTTTATTATCGATCCGAAAATTTTAGCTGTTGGAGACACAAACAAGGAATTTTTATTCCCAATGACACAATTGCTTTCGTGTAACTGAAACGAACTATCCACTTCCGACAACAACAAATCAAATTCAATCTGACTGTGTATCTCACTAAACAATTCTGTCCTTTTGTCTAACATTACAACTCCTTCACTGAACTCCTTCCAGATAATTCCACTAGAATCTCCATCTTCAGAAAAATAAGCCAATATATCCTCACCTCTTCGTAAACCTTGCCCTTGCTTTAAATTCTCAATTGCCTCTAACAGGATTTCCGTAGGGCACAGTCGGCCATTCATATATAAAGATGGTGCATGAAATTCCTCTTTTACACCAATCCATTCTCGGTTCGATATCAAAACAACTTCCGAAAATTTCCTCCTCCATTTTTCTACAATCGTCAACGCTCCCCACCTCAATTCAGAAATGTGTCTTGTGGTTGTAAAAGGAAAAAACGATCGAATCTTACTGTCCTCAAATAAAACAACTTTCATGTCGCCAAATTAGTTTTTTTTTGACTCCAAAACACTTCATTTCTAACTTTGAATATGTCATTTTGTTAGTTGATTGAACAAACCAACGAGATAGATGGTTTTAATGAAAATTAAAGTCGTGAGAGAACAGGTATTCACTATCAAAGAATTGGAGAGTTTTTCAGGTATTAAGGCCCACACCATTCGTATTTGGGAACAACGCTACAATCTTTTAAAACCAGACCGAACGGATACCAACATCAGAAGATATACGGATCAAGACCTAAAAAAACTACTGAATATTTCTCTGCTTCTCAACCTAGGCTACAAAATTTCAGGAATAGCCAAGTTAACGGACACCGAGATTCAGGATACAATATTAAAATCTCAAGTTGTTCAGGGAGCCGACCAACACCATCAGCATGTTTTAAAGATTGCAATGCTGAACTATGACGAGATATTGTTCAATAGTGTCATTGATCCCTTTGTGGCCCAAAATGGAATACAGAGAACATTTGTTGAGGTCATTATCCCATTTCTGCACTCCATTGGAGTAATGTGGCAAGCCGATGCAATTTGTCCCGCACAAGAGCATTTTATCTCGAGCCTAATAAGACAAAAGCTTTTCTCCTTGATTGAAGGACTGAAAGATGTACCAACCACCAAAGAAAAGACGCTCATTCTATTTTTACCTGAGCTAGAAATTCATGAGATATCGTTAATCATGCTCCAATATGTCTTTAAATCAAGAGGGTACAAAACGATATTTCTGGGTCAGAGCGTGCCAATAGACGATTTGGTGCAAGTATATCAAAGAATGGGTGCTGTACATTTTGTATCAATTCTCACCACTAACCCCATGCCTATATTGCTAAATGACTACATGAAAAAAATCAGCAAGCAATTTACGGATAGTGAATGTCATTTTCATTTTACAGGTTTCATCATCAAAGGGCAGAAATCTATTGATTTTCAATTGATTTCATATCACAATACCGTAGAGGAATTGATGTCGCAATTTGACTGATGCATCAATTGAAAATATAACGAAATAAAAAAGGCGATGACTTCATCGCCTTTTCTTGTGGTACCAGCTGGAATCGAACCAGCGACACAAGGATTTTCAGTCCTTTGCTCTACCAACTGAGCTATGGTACCGGTACCTTTTAGGGTGCAAATATATAATCTTTTTCTTTTTCTGCAAATTAAATTTCAAAAGTCACCAAACAGAGATCATCGGTTTGCTCCTCATCACCTTTCCACTTCAACCAAAGATCCTCTAAATCATGATGTTGCTTGCGTGAATCTAAGTATTCGTTATCGTAAAAAAAACTTTTGATTCTTTTCCCTCCCAATTTTTTATTTTTCTCACCACCAAATTGATCACTCAAACCGTCAGTGTACATAACAAAACGGCAGCCCGGCTTTAAATTACTAATTTTCAAATTATTAAAGTCTTTAGGCATATCCGACCAAGAAATAGATTGCTTATCTCCATCAAATATTGTCCATTGTTCGCCATTCCAAAACCAACAAAGTCGATTGGCTCCAGCCCAATATCCAATTTCTTGCGAAATATTCAGTGCTAACAATCCAATGTCCATCCCATCTCGGATAATTTGCCCATCCTGTGCACCAAATGCACGCACAATTTCAGTTCTGCAATCGTTTAAAATTTCAGCGGGTAAAGCTTGGTCATGCTTACCAATAGCTTGATTGAGCGCATTGATTGCTATCATACTCACCAAGGCACCAGGTACGCCGTGACCTGTGCAATCACCTACAGCTACATATGTCCAATTATCCACTTGCTTAAACCAGTAAAAATCTCCTGCAACTATGTCCTTGGCTTTGTAGGTGATACACGTTTTTCCTAATACCTGTTGTATCGTGTCTAGAGATGGAAGAAGCGCATTTTGCAATCTCTGGCTGTAGGTAATCGATTCAACTATTCGATTATTCTTATCCTCCAATTCATTTTTCTGAATGGTGATTAATTCATTGGACTTCCTTTTGATTCGATATGCCCTAAAAACAAAGAATACCAGGCCAATAAGCAATGTCGAGATAATGGAAATCACGATAATAATCTGCTTAGATTGTTCTTGTTTCTCGTCATATTGCTTCTTTAAGAACATTCTCCTGACCTCATCATCATTCATACGTTGCTCTGCCGATTGCAAGTCTTCAGAAGCTATCAAAGCTTCCACCAACATGCCATTGGCTTTGTATAGTTCCTTCATGAATGCTGCGGTCCTTTTGATGTCTGCTACTGCATCCAAATCCTTACTTCCCAGGTAAGCCCTTTGGCCATACCAAAATGCGGAATCATTTTCCCCCTGAATTTGAAACAACTCAGCTAACATAAATTCTGAATCAATTATTCCCTTTTTGTCTTTAATTCCCGAACTCAATTGCCATGCTCTTTTTGCGAAAATGAAGGCCAACGGAATATTCTTTTTAGCCCTATGTGTCAACGCTATTTTCCGAAGCGCTGATGAAATCCCTTTCATTTCCTTCAATTCTGTTCTAATAGATAGGCATCTTTCATACATGACCAAAGCAGAATCTAGAATTCCGCGCTCCTTAAAGCATTTTCCCAAATTGTGATAGCATGAAGCCTCGGCACTTCTGTTTCCTAAGGATTGAACAGTTCTTAGACTCCTTCGGAATTCGATTTCGGCCTCTCCATATGACTCCAACTCCAGCAACATCAACCCTACGTTGTTCCACAATTCAGCTAGTTCATCTTCATCCCCAAGTTTTTCTCTATATGTCCCGGACTTCTCGAAGCTCTTTAGGGCTCTGACTTTGTCTTTAAAAAAAGAATAATACAAACCAAGATCTGAATATCCATTACCCAATATTTTAAGCCACTCCGAATCCAAATCATTTCCATTTATCTCTGCCTCAATTTTATCCAAATAAAATTCAACTGTATCCAACGCCATCAAAACCTCACCTTTGTTGTATGATATCCATGCTCCAAAAATTTTTGCTCTATTCCAACCTTTGGGATTATTCATAGCCTTACAGTGAAGAGCAGATTGAGCTATAGAGCGCTCTGCCAAAGGATAATTGCCTTTCTTATCAAAGCCAATGGCATTGAGGTAATAACACTCTGCCAATAGCGCCGCTGAAGCTTCTGGATGATGAATGATTCTTTCAGTGTTCAATAGTATGCTATCGGCATTTCCACTTTTAAAAGATTGCGCCTTATTCAAAAAAAAGAGCAAATCAGCTTGAGCAAAAGATGAAAATCCAACACCAAATACTGAAAGAATAAACAAATAAATAAACTTACTATTCCAATGCAATTGCCTCATTTTCAAATATAATCATAAGATTTAAGCCCAATTAAAATTATTTTGTTTAAATATTTTGTGATTTTTTTAAACAAAAGTGAAGATTAAACCTTCTTTTTGTTTAATATTTGCACCATATAATTAAACAAAAGCAAAATGAGCACTTTAGAATTCAATACTTTGGTTGGCAACCATTCTCAAACTTTACGAGGATATGCCATTCAATACACCAAAAATTGGGATGATGCTGAAGATCTAATACAAGATACCTTGCTAAAAGCATTGAGGTACAAAGATCATTTTGAAGAAGGAACCAATTTCAAAGGCTGGATTTTCACCATCATGAGAAATATTTTCATCAATGGCTACAAGAGAAAAAAACTTCAAATGAGCCTTTTGGAAAATGTAAAATCTGAAAGTGCAATGATTGCTGGCAGAGTATCAGAAAATACTATTGCAACTGAAATCAACACCAAAGAAATTATGAAGGCAATTAATCAATTGAGTCCAGAGTATAAAAAACCATTTCAAATGATTCTTGATGGTTATCACTATGAGGAAATTGCGCAGGAAATGAACATCCCGATTGGTACCGTTAAAAGTAGAATATTCCACGCCCGTCAAAAATTAAGTACTCAATTGTCCGACTTCAGATAACACTTGATAATCAGCTTTATTTTTATTAGGTTTGTGCAACCTGGAGACTGAAGAAAGTGTCTTTCTTTTGAATCCCTGCCTTAACCTATGAAGTATCTCATTATCATATTCTATTTGGTTGTCATCTCAACGGCTGCAAATTCGCAGGTTTTGACCATCAACCAATCCAGCAGTATTACTCCTACTGCGTTGGACAATTACATCAACAACATTCTTATCAATAGTGGAATCCAATCTGATTACATCAGTTATTCCGGATTTCCTGAGCAGATTGGCTTCATGAGTAATGGCGGAACTACAGCAGGTCTGCCATTCAACAGCGGTATTATATTAACTTCTGGATCAGCCAATGGCCTTAACAACATTACAGGCGGCACTAACGGCCCATGGACATTGGGCGGAGTTTCAAGTCCCGTATGGCCCGGAACATTTTCACCAACCACACAGGTTTGTTACGATCTTCCTTGCACTCCACAGGGTCAAGATGCAATTATTGAAGATTTATTGGCAACCCAAGCAGAAAATGTGGACGATCAATTGATTGCTATGGGCTTGTACACAGGGGCTACATTTATGCCTGCAAACGTCAATATCAATGACATGGTCATACTCGAATTCGATTTTATTCCTTCGGGAGACACAATGTCCTTCGATTATATTTTCGGTTCTAACGAGTATGAAACGGGTTCAGGTGGTGGTTATGAATACACCCAATTCAACGACATCTTTGGATTTTTCGTAACAGGTCCTAATCCCACAAATGCAGCAACCCCTTACTCCCAAGTCAATATTGCTCAGGTCCCCAATACAACCCCACCTCTTCCAATTACAATCAGCACAATCAACAACGACAATACCCAGCCCATCAATACACAATATTGGAATGGCAATGCGCCAATGAACTATCCGCTTAACGCAAGAGGATTTACCGACTTAATGTCTGCTACCTTACACGTCGTGCCTTGTCAAACTTACCACATTGTACTTACCGTTGCGGATTGTGGTGACTCCGGATTCGACACCTTTGTAATCCTTCGTGAGAATTCACTTCTCTCTGTGCCAGATGTTCAAGTTGATTTAAATGTGAACGGAACAACCGTTACCAATAACTTGATTTATGAAGAATGTGGTCAACCGCTTCTTCATATTGAATATGACCCCTCAGTAACGCCAACAGCATTTGCATTACTCAATTGGGGAGGTGCGCCTGTTGCATACGACGGAACAAATCTTGGCACATACGATTATTCCGCATTTGACAACAATGGAAACTTAATTTCTCTTCCCAATCAAATCAATCTCACACCAACCTCTCCAGCAACAGACATCTTAATCGGTGCCTACAATGACAATTTGTTGGAAGGAATGGAAATTATTGAATTGGAAATTCTAACCCCAGTTTCAGGATGTAACTCCCCGCAATTGTACAACAGCCAGGCGATAGAGATCATCATCAACGATTTAACACCTTTGGATTTAGCATTTGATTCATTGGCCATCCTTCAAGAAATTTCACATGACACATTGTACTTGGCATGTAACAATCAAACGCCATTGCCTTATGATCTATCGGGAGGAGATGCCAATTATGAATATAGTTGGTACGATGAAACCGGTAATATTGGAAACAATACGACATATATCTACGACGGTACCTCAATGGGCGAAGGATTTATTGGTCTTACAGTAACTGATGGCTGTAATCAAATCATCCATGACACACTACAAGTTCTTTATCCTCCGATGATTTTTGAAGCTGGATTGGACTTTTATGGCAACTGTGGTGAAACCCATGTTGTAGCTCCCGTTGTTTCTTCTGGAACATACTCTATTCTATATAATTGGTACGCAGACGGACAGTTGTTGAACAATCAAACACAAACTAGTTCGCTTTTGCCCATCAGCCAGACCCTGCAATTCAATGACACAACCGAGATTGTTATTGTCGCCACCGATTTGTGCAATGAGACTTGGCAAGATACCATGACTTTTTTCATACCCGATGCTCCGCTTGACATCGTCAACATGCCTGATACATCCGTTTGCTTTTACGGTGTTGTACATTACGTTGCAGAGGTCCAAGGTGGAGGCGGTGGATATCAAATATACTGGCCTGAATTAAACGTGCATGGAGCATCAATGAGCGTTGACAATATTGTTGGTGATTTAACTTACACAGTTGAAGCGGTAGATGTTTGCGGATCCATGGCTTATGACACCGTTCAAATATTTATGATTCCTGTGTCTGCCAATTTTGAGGCTATTACGACAGAAGATAATGTTTATGATTTTGCAGCGTTGCCATGTGAAAACTGCACATACTCATGGGATTTTGGAGATGGTACGATGTCAGAAGATTCAATTGTACATCATGAATTTGACGGACTTGATGAATATGAAGTGAACCTGCTTGTTGTGAATGCCATTGGTTGTACCGATCAAAATGACTTTACGGTTGTGGCGCCTGCATATTATTTTATTCCAAGTAGCTTCACTCCTAACGGAGATGGCATCAACGATGCATTCCAAATGGTTGGAGAAAACGTAGAAATTTTCGACCTGAAAATCATGAATAGATGGGGTGAGATTGTATTTGAGACCAAAGACCCCAACAATACATGGATGGGCGATCATCAGGGACATGCAGACTATTATGTGCCTAATGGCGTATATACTTACACACTTAAAATAAAAGGCAAAAACAAGGACGCTAAAACATTGAACGGAACTGTAACAGTGGTGCGTTAAAAAAGAAATAGAAGCATTACTCTTCTATTTCTTTTTCAGCTAAAACGTTGGACAACATTGCTACCAATTGTTTTTCGTGGCCATCTTGCATTCTCTGAAAGCTCTCATGCAAAAAAGTTTGAGATTCTATAAGTTGGGCTTCTAACAAAGGTCCTTCCATTGTGTCCAAAATAGAATAGCATTCCAGTAGTGTCTCCATTCCTCCTTCCACAGCCATTTCAGTAAGTTCTCTAACAAACTCCACTGGATTTCCTCCCGCGTTCCACATAAAAGCCATTACTTGGCCTCTGTGCATTTTCCACTCAGGTTTTCTCAATGCTTGCATCAACTCATCTTCAAATCCTGATACTTTGAGGGAACCCATCATGGTGCTCAGTCGCTCTTTCAATTCAGCATCTTTGGTATCAAAAAAAAGTGCCAGCAAAGGCTGAATATATTCAACAGATGGATTTTCTTGAATCTTTTCTATAGCACTTTCAACCTGTGCATCGTTGCCCGAAAACAATTCGGCTACGACTTCACCAACAACTATTTTTTTTGACATAAAAAGGATTTTTTTTTTGCAAAAATAATTGGTATTGTCAAGCATTAGCGCTAATATTGTTATCAAACTTAAATTAATGAAACATTTACTTCTAATTGTAGCTTTTGTTTTTAGCGCTCAAATTTGGGCTCAAAATGCAACTTCACAAAACATCAATATCACTGGTCAAACAGACAGAGCAGCGCTATGGCAAATTCATCAGGATATGAAATTAGAAGGTTTAAATTTCAATTATAATCCTGAATTTAATAGCGATAGAAAGCTGAAATCACTTTCATACGTTATCACGGATAGCGAGGGAAACACCCTAGAGAAAATTGATGCCTTTGTTTTCGGAACCAACGGAAACAGCATTCAAATTCGATTAAAGAAAAAGAATGGTAAATGGATCAAGGAATAAATCTTCCTTATTCACTTTAAAAAAACCGCCATTGCGGTTTTTTTTGTGACTATACTTTAACTTTGGAATATGTTAAAACAGCATCTTCAACTTAAACTTCAACAAAAGCTATCCCCTCAACAAATTCAGTTGATGAAATTGCTTCAGGTCACTACAATGGACCTCGAGCAAAGAATCAAGGAAGAATTGGTAGACAATCCCGCCCTTGAAGAAGGAAGTGAAGAATCAGATTCGGATAGTGATGTTGACTTAATGGACAACAACGAAGAAGATAATTCAGCTGATGAAAATGATTTCGATATTAGCGATTATTTCGATGATGATGAAACACCTGATTACAAAACCAAAATAAGCAATCAAGGCGCTGACATAGAAGACCGACAAACGCCAATTGGACAAGGCAGCTCTTTCCAAGATCTGTTGTACGACCAAATTCATCTTTTAGATCTAGATGAAAAAGAATCATACATTGCAGAATACCTTATTGGCAATTTAGACGATGACGGCTACTTGCGAAGAGATTTGAATTCCATTTGTAATGACTTGCTTTTTTCAACGGGCATTGAAGCCAATTTAAAAGAGGTCGAATCTGCACTACTCCAGATTCAAACCTTAGATCCTGCTGGAATTGGAGCGAGAGATCTTAAAGAATGCCTTTTGCTTCAACTCAAAAGACAATTCCCCAAAACGGAAACAATACAAACTGCATTGCTTATCCTAAGTAAATACTTTGATGAGTTCACCAAAAAGCATTACGAAAAAATAGCCTTACGTTTGAATCTTACTTTGTCAGAAATAAAACCGAGTATCGATTGTATTCTCCATCTAAATCCTAGACCTGGAAATAGTGGATCTGACAGCGTAAAAGAAGTTCCTCAGATTACTCCTGACTTTTTGCTAGTGAATGATGAGGGAGAATTAAAACTTTCTTTGAATGGTCGCAACTCACCGGAATTAAAAATCTCACATCGATACAAAGAGATGTTGCAACAGTATTCCACCAAGGGAAAAAAAGATGCCAGTCAGAAAGAAGCTATTTTATTTGTAAAGCAAAAAATTGATTCTGCAAAATGGTTCATTGATGCATTGGTGCAACGGAACCATACATTGATGATTTGCATGGAGGCCATCATCGATCATCAAAAGTCATTTTTCTTAACTGGAGATGAATCGAAATTGAAACCCATGATTTTGAAAGACATTGCAGATCGAGTGGGGATGGATATTTCAACCATCAGCAGAATGGCCAACAGCAAATACATTCAAACTACTTTTGGCACATACCTTCTCAAATATTTTTTCGCTGAAGGATTGAGCACTGACGATGGCGAGGAAGCCAGTTCCAGAGAAATCAAGCAAATTCTCAAAGACGCGATTGAGCAAGAGCAAAAAAATAAGCCTTTGCCTGACGAAAAATTAATGGCGTTACTTAACGAAAAAGGATATAATATTGCGCGAAGGACAGTAGCCAAATACCGAGAGCAATTGGGTATTCCCGTTGCACGATTGAGAAAGGAAATATGAGTTTGATTTACAGAGTAGCGCAAGTATTGTCAATAATTTTTCATCCCTTGTGGATGCCATTATTGATTTACGCCATCGTCAGATGGATGGATCCTTATTTTATTGCTCCCACTCATGCAGATAGTTTTGTTTTGGCATTGCTCGTTATCAATATTATCGCGCCCGCGCTGAGCATAATGGTGATGATCAAATACGGAATGGTTTCTGGAATCGAACTTCGTGAAAGAAAAGAGCGTTGGGGTCCCTACCTTTTGGTTATTTTTTATTACTGCATTTGTTATGCCCTGCTCAGATGGCAAGGTCCCATCTTACCTAAAGAAGTATTTTCATTTGTATTTGCCGTTATCGTCTCTCTGGTTTTTTCACTAATCATTAATTCATTTTGGAAAATTAGTGTTCACATGTTGGGTCAAGGTGGTGTTTTTGGTAGCCTTCTTGCTTTGAAGTATGTTCATATGGCAGACGTCACCATGATTGCTTTATGCACCATATTAATGGCGTCTTTAACCGCGTACAGTCGCGTTAAACTCGATGCCCATACCCATGCGCAGACCTATGCTGGTTTTGCATTGGGAACGGCAATCAATTGGATTATTATCTCTAACCACTGGATGATATGAGACCAGAAATATTGGTTACGGGAGGAGCAGGATTTATTGGAGCCCACACTGTCGTTGCCTTATATGAAGCTGGTTTCTTACCCATCATCCTCGACAACTTTAGCAATACTCATGTAGAAATGCTGGATGGCATTGAATCTATTATTGGAATCAAGCCTACTACATACCAACAAGATTGCTGTGACTCCAAAGCTGTATATGACGTATTTAAAAGTCATCAAGTAAAAGGAGTCATTCATTTCGCGGCTTTTAAATCTGTAGCTGAATCTGTAGCTGAACCTGAAAAATACAAGTACAACAATTTGCAATCTTTGACAACGATTCTTGATGCTATGAAAAGTTATCAGGTCCGTGACTTTGTATTTTCAAGTAGTGCCACGGTTTATGGTCAGCCCGATTTGAATCCTGTAGACGAAAACACCGAATGGAAAGATGCCGCATCCCCTTATGGATGGACCAAGCAACAAGGAGAAATAATAATCAACGAATTCAAAAACCAAAACCCCAACTTTAATGCTGCGCTCCTGAGGTATTTCAATCCGATTGGTGCTCATCCATCTGGCAACATTGGGGAATACCCAATTGGTATACCCAATAATTTGATACCATTGGTAAATCAAGCAGCATTAGGATTGAGGACATTAAAAATTTTCGGTTCCGACTACAACACCCCTGACGGGACTTGCGTTCGTGATTATATCCATGTAATGGACTTGGCGAATGCCCATGTGAAGGCATTGCAATGGTTAAAAAATGAGACTTCTACCATTGAAGTATTCAATCTAGGTCAAGGCAAAGGCGACTCGGTCAAAGAGATCATCGAAATGTACCAAAGCGCTAATAATATCACGATTCCATTTGAACTTGCTGATCGCCGACCCGGAGATGTTGAATCCATTTGGGCAGATGTGCGCAAAGCCAAAGACATACTGAAATGGCAAAGTCAATACACCACTTATGAGGCATTGGTCCATGCCCATCAATTTGCCAAGCGCATAGCGTGATTTCTGCTATAACTGGCGGTTTTATTTAGTTAAATTTGAAACATGCAATTGCTAGAAAAAGATTTGTTTCAATTGAAAAGCAGGAATATCGTTCCCGATTCTTTCTTAGAAAACACCAATCGTATTCTGAAGAAAATCAAGGCCACCAAAATAGAGAAGCCTTGTACTTTGGGCGATGGTATTGAAGTCCTATCGCCCATGGACTGCTTAAAATACAATCAAACTTTTGAAGCAAGGAAAAATAAAAAGTCAACTATTTTTATCCCCGCTTCTGGAGCTGCCACCAGAATGTTCAAGCACATATCAGCCATACATTCCTTTGAAATGGATCAAATGGCTGAGGAATTCATCATACATTTTAAGAATTTCCCTTTCTTTCCAACACTAGAAATAAAGTTCAACGCACTCGGTCATAACATACATGACATGATCAACCAAGATCAATGGCATGATATCATAAGAATCATGTGCAATGACATTTCATTTATACAACTGCCCAAAGCACTTATTCCTTTTCACAATTTTGAATCACAGCAAGTATCGGCATTGTTCGAACAGGTGCGTGAAGGATTGACATATGCCACAAATTTGCAATCGCCATGCACATTTCACTTTACCATTTCACCTGAAATTAAAGTGGAATATGAAATTGAAGTAACAAAAATATTGGATCATTTTGGTCATGACAATTTGCAAATTTCCTACAGTTATCAATCACCTAAAACGGATACACCCGCTTTAAAAAATGATGGGGGGTTGGCCCGAGATAAAGATGACAAAATCATATTCCGACCTGCAGGTCATGGAGCATTGCTTGAGAATCTTCAGCAGATAAATTCTGATATCATTTTCATCAAAAATATTGATAACGTTTCCCACCATCGCTGGACCCAGGAAATTACTTTTTACAAAAAAGTACTGGCCGGTTACCTGCTAGATATCGTTGCTGAATCTCACCAACTCTTACTTGAACTAGAAAGAAACAACGAAAAAATTTTAGATGCTGTTCGCGATTTTCTTTTCCGTCATTTTGGCTATCAGTTGAGCGAAGATCTTACAATTGGTAAAGCTTATGATCTTCTTTATCGCCCAATTAGAGTTTGCGGTATGGTGAAAAATGAAGGTGAACCGGGAGGTGGGCCATTTTGGGTCATGCAATCCAATGGATACATCAGCAAGCAAATTGTAGAGAAAAATCAAATTGACACTGCAGATCCAATTCAAAGTCAATGTTTGGCTCATTCAACACACTTCAATCCTGTAGATATCGTATGTTGTATCAATGACCACAACGGTAAAAAATACAATTTGAAGCAATACGTGGATGAGAGCGCTTCCTTTATTTCCGATAAATTTCAAGAAGGACAAATTGTGAAGGCACTTGAATTACCGGGATTGTGGAATGGTTCAATGGCAGGCTGGAACTCCATTTTTATTGAAGTCCCCAACTCTACTTTTCACCCTGTAAAGACAGTGAATGATTTATTAAGACCTGGCCACCAGGGATAATTTCTATGCTTTTATTGCAACATCCAATTTCATCTTGATCATGATTTGATGCTATAAAAATGAAATGATGTTGCACATTGGCTATTTGCTTTTTGTACCATTCTATGGACTTGGCATCCAAATGGGCCGTGGGCTCGTCCAATATCAGTACATCCGCATTCAGCGCAAAAGCGATCATCAATTTTACCCGTTGACGCATTCCAGAAGACAATTGAATCAAGGGCTTCGAAAGATGCCCATCCAATTCCAATGCTTCAATTATAGTATCGGGAGACCAATTAACATGATACCCTCGCATTTCATCATATAAATGGATGACTTCCTTAATTGAAAGTGACAATGGTAACTCCAACGTTGGAGAACACCATGCTACTCTATTCCACCAACTATCTACAGGAATAATCTTAGATTCAGACTCCCATAGAATTTGTCCCTCTGAAGGTGATAAAAAACCGGCCAACATAGAGGTAATTGATGATTTGCCCGACCCATTTCCGCCAAGCACTGCAACGATATCTCCTTTAGAAAACGCTACTTCAACTCCTCTAAAAAGCCATTGTCGCTGAAAACGTCTTCCCAATTTTTGAAGACGGATACAATCAACCATTGACCCCTTTCACTACTCCCTTATCCGAAGCTTGAATAAAGGCCAAAATTTCATCCTTAAACTCCCCTGCCGGCAATTCACTAACCATCTCAACACCCTTTCCTACGGTCGGCGCATGTACATACAACTTGCGGTAGATATCCTCAATTGCCTGGACAGATTCTTCAGAAAAATTACGTCTTCTTAATCCAATGGCATTTACACCAATGAACGAAAGTGGCTCACGCGCAACCTTGATATAAGGCGGAACATTTTTTCTTACCAATGAACCACCTGCGATAAATGCATGCTTTCCAATTCTTACAAACTGTTGAACTGCAACAACACCTTCGATGATTACCCAATCTTCAATATCCACGTGACCCGCGATATTTCCAGAATTGGCAATGATACAGTTATTGCCTACGAAAGCATCGTGCGCGATGTGCACATAAGCCATCAATAAACAATGACTTCCTACTTTGGTGGTCATTCTATCAGATGTACCTCTGTTTATCGTTACACATTCACGAATTGTGGTATGGTCGCCAACCTCCGCTGTGGTGTGTTCGCCGATAAATTTCAAATCTTGGGGAATCGCGGAAATTACAGCACCTGGGAAAATTCTACAATTGGATCCGATGCGCGCACCGTTCATAATCGTCACATTTGGTCCTATCCAAGTGTTATCTCCGATAACAACATCTTCTTCGATAGAAGTAAAAGGTCCAATCTCAACATTTTGTCCAATTTTTGCTTGTGGGTGTACCACACTCATGGGATGAATCATCAGTTCTCTATTTAATTTTGTGGAACTTTATCTTTAACAATCTGGGCCAACATCGAAGCCTCACTCACCACTTTGCCATTCACGTAGGCTGTGCCAGACATATTCACCAATCCTCTTCTGATTGGACTAATCAACTTTAATTTGAAAACAACGGTATCTCCAGGAATCACTTTCTGCTTAAACTTCACATCATCAATTTTCATAAAGTACGTGCTGTATGATTCTGGGTCTTCCACTTGACTCAATGCAAAAATCCCACCTACTTGCGCCATGGCCTCTATTTGTAAAACTCCTGGCATAACTGGATTATTTGGGAAGTGACCTTGAAAAAAAGGCTCATTCATCGTCACGTTCTTAACTCCCACAATCGACTCACTGTCCATGGCCATGATTTTATCAATCAACAAAAATGGATAGCGGTGGGGCAACATTTTTGTAATGTCATTGATGTCATAAATCGGTGGCTGTGTCAAATCAATCATTTCCGGCTCTGACTTTTCCTTCTTGATCAATTGCTTGATCAGTTTAGCAAACTCCACATTACCATAGTGTCCAGGACGTGCAGCAAGAATGTGCCCCCTGATAAAACGCCCTGTTAATGCCAAGTCACCAACGATATCCAACAATTTGTGTCGAGCAGGTTCATTTTCATATTGCAACTTTATGGTATTCAAAACGCCAATTCCTTCGACTTTGATATCCATAGGTTCTCTACCCAATTTTTTCATGATGGAAGCGATATCCTCCGTTGAGTAATCCTTGTCTACCATGACAATGGCATTGTCCAGACTACCGCCCTTGATCAATCCATGCTCTGCGAGCAACTCCAATTCACGCAAGAAGACAAAAGTTCTACATCTAGAAATTTCCGATTTGAAATCTCCCAATTGATACATGTGTGCATGCTGAGTTCCTAAAATGGGTGAATTGTAGTCCACCATCACTGTCACACGAAACTCACCACCTGCAGTTGGCACAGCCAACATTTCAATCCCCTTGACTGCATCTTCGTATGTCAAGTTCTCTTTTAATTCAAAATACTTCCTCTCGGCATTTTGCTCCTCAAAACCAACAGACTCAATGGCCTCGACAAAAGGAATTGAACTTCCATCCATAATAGGCATTTCAGGTCCATCAACTTGAATCAATACATTGTCCAATTCACAACCATAGATGGCTGCTAAAACATGCTCGGTTGTATGCACCTTGGCACCATTTAATTCCAATGTAGTTCCGCGCTGTGTGGTGGTTACCAAATCACAGTCCGCAGGAATCTTTGGCTGCCCCTCTAAATCTACTCTTTGAAATTGATACCCATGATTTTCAGGAGCTGGGCAAAGGCTCAAGGAGACCATCGCACCTGTATGCAAACCAACTCCTTGTAAATGTACAATCGACTTTAGCGTTCTTTGTTTCACTGACATGTTACAAAAATACACGAAAACCCCTTTGCCATCAGCAAAGTATTACAATTTCCTTGATACTGTCAATCCATCACGGATGGGCAAAATAACGACTTCCCAATTTGTAGATTGCGCCAAGTGTTTATTCAATTTTTTCAGCACCTCTGTATCCTTATCCTTGGCCTCTGTTTCAACCAAAACCTTTCCGTTCCAAAGAACATTGTCCCACAATACCCAAGTGCCTGGCTTCAATTTCTCCTCAAGTACTTGGCAATACTTAAAATATCCTGATTTGTCTGAATCCACAAAAATCAAATCCACATCACTCAAATCCATTTTCGTCAATTGCGCATGTGCATCACCGTATATCACCTCTATTGGTAAATTCGATAAATACTTTTGATGAATCCAACTCAATTCATCGTTGATATCGAGTGATGTTAGTTTACCTCCATCTCTAAGTCCTTCAGACAAGCAAATTGCACTGTAACCTGTGAACGTTCCTATTTCTAAAATTCTTTTGGGACCAATCATCTTCGACATTGCGCTCAATACTCTTCCTTGATACCCCCCTGAGCACATTCTGGGATTGATGGCTTTCTGCCACGTTTCTTTTTCTAATTCCGCCAAAATCAACGGCACATCAGACATGTGGTCCTCTAAATACGCATCAATACTATACATTACAATCCTCCTGTCCCGTTGTACAAATTCAATTTTCCTTTCAACTTCACCTTCAATACTGACATAACAGGATCCTGCCAAGCTTGCGATTTGGGCAAATCGATGAACAACAAACCTGGCTTGTCACTCCAAGAAATTTTACCGACAACATGGCTCGGCACTAGGGTATTCATTCCCAAAACTTCAATTGATTCAACATCATTCTTCAAACCACGAATGTGTATGTCTCCGGATGCATGCGCTGGCAAAAATAAATACAAGGTGGTTGAATCCTTTGAAAGTGTGGAGGGACCATAATAATGTCCAGGACCAATTCCCCCGACCGTGCCAAAAATTGCTTCATCGTGTTTCGAAGTCCATCGGCCCATGTCTTCCAAAATCTTCACTTGTTGCGGAGGTATCGTCCCATCTGCCATTGGGCCTATGTCCAACAAAAGATTTCCGCCATTTGCGATGACATCAGCAAAAATGGTGATGATCTCTTGAGATGATTTCCAGTGGTTGTCATTGAATTGAAAGCCCCAATTATTGTTTGTAGTTAAACACAACTCCCAATATTTCTCTTTGGGCCTTAGAACAGGAAAATTCTGCTCCGGTGTATCATAGTCTCCCTGATCCGGAAGGCGAGCGTTGATAATAACGTTCTCATTTTGATTGCGCAACATTTCGCTCAATTGTTTGGCCTTCCACTCCTCTGCTGAATGTTCCCATCCGCCATCAAACCACCAAAGATCTGGATTTTGCTCTACCATCAATTCCGACAACTGTTGTTGGTTATAAGTACAAAATCGTTCCCACCTTTCAGGATCGTTTTTAATTTGATATCGAGTACTATCCTTGGTGAATCCGGGATAATCAGGATGTGACCAATCCAAAATTGAATAATAGACCCCCAACTTCAATCCCTCAGCCCTAACCGCCTTGGCAAATGGTGTGAATAAATCTCTATTTGCCGGGGCACGCTTTGCCGCAGATAATGGCAGACTTTTTCTATTGGATTTTTCAGGAATGGCCTTGGTATCCCAGAGCGCGACACCATCATGGTGCTTGCTGGTTAGCACTGTATATCTTGCACCACTGGCTTTAATCAATCTGGCCCACTCCTCAGGTTTATAATTCTCAGCTTTCCATCTGTTGAGCTGACTCATGTATACTGGATAAGGAACTTTCTTGTTATAAAATGCCCACGACTCGTCTGTACCATCCACAGCATATATTCCCCAATGAATAAAAATGCCCAATTTGGCATCTCCAAACCATTCCATCTTTTGACTTTGAGAAAAATTCAGATGGGAATGAAACAGCACCAACGAGAGAATAACACAACTTCTTAGATTCATTTAGCTAAAATAACCGAGTTTCAAATAACTTGCGGCATGAATTTAAAATTGCTCATTCTCCTATCTGGACCTGTTTTGGGCACTTTGGTTGCTTCTTCACTTTACCTCTCATTTGGGCTACCCATGAGCATCACCGCAGGCATGGTGTCTTGGATGCTGATTTGGTGGTTATCTGAAGCAATTCCGATGTCAATCACTGCGCTATTGCCCATTCTTATTTTGAGCAGTACAGGGATTTTACCCGTACAAGAATGTTACAAAGAATACAGTGATCGTTTTGTTTTTCTTTTTCTTGGAGGCTTCTTGCTTTCACTAGCTTTTGAGAAGTGTAAATTGCATGAGCGACTTTCCCATTTCATTTTATCAAAAGTGGGCGAGAGTCCACAGGCCATTCTGCTAGGATTTATGTGTGCCACGTATTTGATCAGCATGTGGATTTCAAATACTGCAACTGCTATCATGATGATGCCACTGGCCATTGGTATTACAAATAGTTCGACCAAAGAAAGCCATTTCTTCTCCCGATCATTGGTACTTGGCATTGCCTATGCTGCAAGCATAGGTGGGATGGCAACGATATTAGGTTCTCCACCTAACGCGGCCCTTGCTGGAATTTTAGAATCCCAATTCAATCAAGAAGTCAGTTTTTTTGATTGGATGATGTGGGGAACACCATTTAGCCTTTTGTTGTTATTTATTACATACTTCATTTTGAAAAGCGGCATCAAGAAGCACAAGGATGAAAAGATACATACCGATCAATGGATTAATCATCAACTCCCACCAATGAGCTTTGAGCAAAAAGCGACCATGGCAATTTTTCTTATAACCGCAGGTCTTTGGATTTTTCAGCAGCCCATTTCCATGTTATTGGGTCATTGGTTTAACGACACTTATATCGCGTTGATGGCTGGCATAGCATTGTTTATTCCATTCAAAGAAAACGCACTACTTCAATGGAGAGATACCGAAAGATTGCCATGGGGAATTTTATTGATGTTTGGAGGCGGATTAACGATGGCTGCAGGATGTAAAGCCGCAGGATGGATGGACTGGGTAGGAGGACTTTTTCATGGTGTATCTCCTGATTCCATTTATTTTCAATTGTCCATCATATTTGTTAGCATCTTGCTCACGGCACTGATGAGCAATTTGGCGATGATCGCTGTTTTCATTCCTATTGTTGGGCAAATTGCAATTGACTTACATATCAACCCTTGGTTGCTAGCGCTTCCTGTTGGATTGGCTGCAGGATGTGATTTTATGTTTCCAATGAGCACGCCACCCAATGCCATAGCATACAGCAGTGGTTTTGTGAAATCCAAAGAGATGTTCAGAATTGGGATAATGGTAAATCTAGCAGCAGGCGGATTGCTTTTGCTGTTAATGCAATTGATTCCCAACTAACGCTTAACCGCGTATACGATTTTTTTTGTTTCAAAAAATTCCAACTGAAAAGTATCAGAGATTGAATACTGTTCTACGATATGCGATGATGATACAGCCTTGATCTCTTCTCTCAGATCTCCTCCCTTTAAACAAATCAAGCCGTTGGGCAAGGCATTTTTTTGAGCACCTGAATATTTACCCTTGGTCCAGCTTAATAATTCCGCAAGAGGAGCCACCGCTCTGCTCACGACAAAATCAAACTGTCCCTTTACTTCCTCAACACGTGCATGTTGGGTAGTGACATTTTTCAATCCCAACGCAGCGGAAACTTCATTGACCACTTTAATCTTCTTTCCTATGGAATCAACCAAATGAAAGTGGACTTCCGGAAAAACGATAGCCAAGGGAATACCTGGAAAACCTCCTCCCGTGCCCAAATCAAGAATTCGAGAACCTGGCTGAAATTTTAATAATGTCACCAAAGACAAACTATGCAAAACATGGTGCATGTAGAACGAATCCATGTCCTTTCTTGAAATGACATTGATCTGTTGATTCCAAACTTCATATAAATCCTTCGTAGCTACCAATTGATTCAATTGACTTTCGTCCAAATCGGGAAGAATTTTATTGACTTGTTTTAAAAAATTCTCTTTCATTATTTTGTTCCTCCCAATAATTCTTGAAGTAAATCCTTGGCACGAAATAATTGGGCTTTAACTGTACCCAAAGGCAATTTCATTTCCTCTGCAATTTCCTCGTATGACTTCTCTTCAAAATACCTCAACTCAATCATTCGCTTGTAATGAGGTTTCAATTGATCGACTACCGCCCTAACATTACTGATGCTCTGGTTTCTTTGCATTTGCTGCTCCGGATTAAGCTGATCATCCTTAATTGGAATCTCATATTGATCCCCGTCTTCACCTCTTCCAGTCTGATGAATCGATATCGCTTTGATGCGTTTCTTTCGGAGAAAATCGATACAGTGATTAGAGGCGATTTTAAACAACCAAGTAGAAAAAGCAAATTGAGGAGTATAAGAATCCAATCGCGCAAATGCCTTACTAAAAGCCTCAATGGTCAAATCCTCCGCATCCTCTGTATTCTGAACCATTTTAAAAATGGTGTAGTAAAGAGATTCTCTGTATCGAGACATCAATTTAGCAAAAGCTTGCTGATCCTTCAATTTGGCCTTCTGCACCAAATGAAAGTCTTCTTGGGCCTTGGATGAAAGGTGCGCTATCAACTCCATTTTTGAGGTTTTCGAATTAGATTGCTCATGTACAAAATTACATGAAGAAAATTCAGTTGCACTTCCAAAATAGGAGCCAACCATGCAACATCCTTATTTTGATCCGACACTTTTGCAAATCGATAAGTCACCATTACCAAAATCGTCCAACGAAGCAACAACACACCTGCGACATACCAAAATTGAGGCATCAAAATCAACCACGACAAAACAAATGCATGCAATGCGAACCATGAAAATGGCAACATTGCTAACCTTCGTTTATCCGAAGAACGATACATAGGTGAGGTGGTGAAATGTCTTCTTTTCTGAATTTTCCATTCTGACATGGTTTTCTTCGCTGGCGATATCGTTTGAGAATCCTTGTCATAGGCCACAACGCAATTGGCCTTGGTAGCAATTTGATTGATCAGCAAATCATCATCACCACTCGTGAGACTGTAATGACTTTTAAATCCACCTACTTTGAAAAACAAATCTGTGTTGTAACTCAAATTTCGTCCTACCCCCATGTATGGCAAACCAGCTTTGGCCAAACCCAAATATTGCATTCCCACCCAAACATTGTCAAAACGAGCCAATTTATTTAACCAGCCCAACTGCTTTTTAAAAGGAGAATATCCCAAGACTACCTGCTTTCCATCTTTGTATTTCGCAACAATTGACGACAACCAATCTTGTGATCGAGGATAACAATCTGCATCTGTCAAAACTACAATATCATTCTTGGCAGCTTTGATGCCTAATGTTAAAGCAAACTTTTTTCCCTGCATGTTTTGTTTGTCTTCATCGATATGAATCACATGCATTTTGGGATAATTGATAGACAATGCTTTTAATATGTCAGCGGTATCGTCATAGCTTGAGTCATTGACAACAATCAATTCAAAGTTCGGATAATCCTGTTCCATCAATCTAGGAACATTGATCATTAGATTATTCTCCTCATTTCTCGCGCAAACGATTACACTCACTCCTGGCTGTTTCAAAGCTCTTTCATCCGCCTTGATTTTGCCCAATGGTGCAAAATAGCGTATGAAATAAAAAAGCTGCACCAACCAAAAAAAACAAATCCCACACAATACGAACCATGCCCATAAGGGGAAGTATCCATATTCTTTTTCGATCCAGATCCAATTAGATTCCATTCTTGCAAATTTACCCATTCACCAAGGTGGTATAAAAAAAAAGGCCCTCAAAGAAGGCCTTTTTATTCACAATACAATCCATCAGTGTTTTATTACCAAGTGCAATGTTTCAGCAGTGGTTTTTCCAATTACGCGAACATGGTAAATGCCTTCTGACAAAGACGATGTTTTCAATTGAATCTTATTGGTATTCATTGTGGTCCAAACAGAAATAATTTGTCCAATACCATTCATCAATTGAATTTGAACCTCATCACCAAATGAAGAAGGAATCATCAAGTAAGCTGCATCCTGCGCTGGATTTGGATATACGGTCAATTCATCCTCGATTTGGGCTTCGATAACTTGGGTTCCGCCATTGCAATCAACCTCGTTCATCGAAATATCATCCACATAAATATTATTACCATAACCATTGGTTGCAATGAATTTCACAAACAAATTTTGACCAAATCGATTGCTCAAATCCACACACTCCGTTCTCCAATCTGCAGCGGCTGGGCTTGTGTAATCTTGGGTACTGTTTGCTGCTGTTGCCAATGTCGCGCCTGCCTTATCATACAAAATCTCCCAAGGCCCTTCGCAGGAAGTTGAAACAGCAACTTGAAGCTGATCTGAATATTGATTGTTATATCTAACATGTGCTACTTTAAAATTCAAAGAAACCGAGTTGCTATTTATAGCAAAAGGAGTTGTTACAAACTCATCCACCTCTCCTTGAACATCATAATTGAAGCAATCGTATTTCAAAACACCGCCTCCATTTGCTACAGAAGTTTGAGCCCAAGTGATTCCACCGTCATTGTTGTTCAACTGCCAACCACTATAGGGAAAAGAAGTTGCTGTAAAATTATTGCTGTAAGGCAGAGCTGCCGCAGCTCCTGCATTAATGTAATTCACTGAAGAAGTCAAAGAATTGTTGTTAAGATTTTCATCCGTTCCATTATTTGGATTGAGCAAAGTCACCACCAAAGTATTATTTCCAGATGCAAGTGCCTGAGCCGGCAAATCAATAATTTCTGATTGCCCTTGGGACAATGATCCCGACCAAGATTGGGTTTGCGATGCACCATTGTTCCATTGGTATTGAATGGTCACATTGGTCAAATCTGCAGATCCTTGATTCAATATGGTAACGGATGGGGTAACAGATGCATTGCAAGTGGAGGTCGGAACATTTCCAATAGCGGAGGCATTGGCATCCAAAGCTGCTGAAACGAAGCCGTCAGGATATCCATCTAGAACCAAAACGCCTGAATTCCCTGGGTCCAACCATTCTTTCAAACGAGCTGCTGCTGTTGCTCCTGCATCCCAAGACACGCCAAATCTTCCATAAGAATCTCCTTCTCCATTTTCCGAATTACCAGAACATCCAGACAATCCACCATACAACTGACCGATGATTCGGTGATTTTGATCAAACAATGGACTACCTGAAGATCCACCCTCCGTAATTCCATCATCCCATTGTTGAACATCCCATGTCTGAGCGCCTGCCCAAGTGCCTTGCGGCACCGCTTCATTTTCAAAACTAATCTTTTTCAAATCGCCCGAAGGGTGATGAATTCCTACAGCGCTGGTAACGTTTGTCGCGTCCGACGCATCCCAGCCCGCATATTGCACATTATAAGACGCCGGAGGTATGGAGTTCAATTCTAAAAGACAAAAATCCGAACCTGCATTCTTTGCGCGCAATACAGAACCCGAGACGGTTTGATTGGTTGGACCTGTTGTTCCTGTGCACCCCGCTGTTTCGTGGTTAAAAACAAAAACCCAAGAGCCCACGGTATTGCTGTAGCAATGATTGGCTGTCAAAAAATAAGGTGTTCCATCATTGGCAGTATTGTTGACCAATGAACCTGTGCACAAGGCAGACCCTCCTGAAAGAATCATCGCAACCGAACGTTTCTCTACTTGCCAATCCGCACCAACTGCACAGTTCACATTGTTATTGCAATTTCCTGAAGTGCCATAAGGACCCCGCTGTGCAATATCATCATCAAAGTGACTCAAAAGCACCGGACGATAGCCATGTACTATCTGCCCGACTTCTAACTGAACTTCATGCATTCTGCTAATTGGAACTTGTAATTCAATAATCACCTCATCGCTGTGGAGAATAGTGGTTCCCAAAACATTGACATCCGAATTATTCTTTTCATTGAACGATCCGATAAACTCGTCGCGATTAGAAGTCCATAAAAACAACGACGCTCCTTTGATCAAATGATACTTAGAGAAAACAAAATTCATGGTACGCGCACCTGAACATTTTACACCCATTGTCCAAATGGCCAAATCTTGGTCTTGCAAAAAACTCCAAGAACCTGAATTCGCGGTATTGTATTCTACTTCAAACTCAACCCCAAAACGATAAGGTGCTGATTTCACTTGATCCACCACAGCATCCTCTTGTTGCAGCTGGGTAAGATTGATTGATGGCATTTCCAAAAATGAAATTCCATTTGACAATCTCTTGTCAGACCATTGAAAAGGCTCCCCACCTTGGCTTACTTGTGACCATGTCAAGGTTGTTCCCAATGTACACAATACAAGAAGTATTGTCTTTAAAAAATTAGTACACATATTCACTTATTTGATTACCGCAATATACTTCTTATTCAAATAAAAAAGGAGAGCAATGCTCTCCTTTTTTTCTTTAATCTTCTATAACTAAAGTTTGATGACTCGGGTCAATTTTGATTCATTTTGGATGATTAACTTAACAAAGAAAATTCCTGTTTCACTCTCGATTCCTTCCACAATAAAATTAGCGTTTCCATTGGTTGTGAATGACTTCTCGCTTACCAATCTACCATCTGCTGCAAACACCTGATATTTTGCCAACTCGTTTTGATTCAATCCAGAGACATTCAACCAAACTATGTCATTGCTTGGATTTGGGAAAACTTTCACTTCCCAATTTGAATTCAACGACATTCCAGAATTCCAGTTGATGGTATCATTGTCATTGAACATGCAAGAGCCATCAGATTGGGTTGCCCATGAATTATAATTCAATGCAGTGCTGTCCATACATCCCCAAATCTCCTCGGTACACATACCACCTACACTGAAACTACCCCAACTTGTACTGCCCCAATCCAAAGTAGCTTGAAAATTGGTAACTCCCATAAAGTCAGATAAAATCAAATAGCCACCGTTCCAACCATCTCCCCAACTGTCCTCCATTTGTACTGTATAACAATCTGGCGCTAAACAAGCAAAATCCAAAAATGCTGCATTCGAAGTAGTTCCTTCAAATGTGTAAACAGCCTCACCGAGTGAATTTAAAATTTCAAATGACATTTCATTTCCCCAAGAACCGGTTGAACCTTGGATATATGAAAATCCATTGGGACAATCTGAAGAAAAGACACATGTATTGTCATTTTCAGTTGCCATCGGATTGTAATTCATCGCATTCACATCGGTACAACCTGCAACAACAAAACCTGTGGGATCATTTACGCAAAAGGTATTCACTGAATACAACAACTGAGACGTTGTAAAAGTGTAAATCTCGTTATTATTCACTTGAATAGTTAATGTATCAGATGAAGGATTCGCATCCCAAGTATTCAACTGAACAAAAAAGCAACCATCATTGACACAAGCATAATTAGATTGACCAACGTAGGTATAGCCCACCATACCGTTATTTTCATCTATGATGGTGTAGTAATCAGAATAGTTTCCACTTTCAGCAGTAGATTCAAAATAAATCATATTCATGTTGCCACACATGTTCGGATACAAACAATTGGTATTTATTGTGGCTTCGGCCATATAATTCAATGCATTCATATCCGTACAGCCATAAACAGGGTATACACAAGAGCTATCGCTCAAATTGGCTTGCGGATTGTAATTCATCGCCCATGTGTCCGTACAGCCCAAAACTATAGGAACATTGCAAGCACCAAACATACTGAAGTTGGCCTCCTCGCTGGTTGAATTTGCGTCAAGAGACTGATTGATCACCTGCGTACCTCCAACGGTAATCCAAAAATAACCATTGTTCCAACCTGTAAGACCTGCATTGTTGGTCATTAGCGCGGTGTAGCACATATCACTTTCTAGACAAATATTGGTATTATAAATAGCTCCATTGTTCAAGATGGGAGAGTTAAAAATTGAAACACCATTGCTATCCAAAATACTGAGATTGATTTGGTTTCCATTGGCAAAAGCGCAGATGTACAAATGCGCGTAAGCACCTTCACTGCAATAAACACAAGAGCTGTCATTTTGAGTAGCCGAAGCATTGTAGTTCATCGCGTACGGATCAGTGCATCCCAAGTAAATACAATTGCCATCACTCATTATTGCTGCGGGATCGTAATTGGCTGCTGCAGGATCCAAACAACCTACAGGAATTGAACTTTGACATCCCATGGCATCCATTGCGATGGTGAAAACCATATCCGAACCCGAAGCCAATGTTCCAGAAAAAATAGACTGTCCATCTAAGATCAAATCCATGGTGCCACCATTCCAACCATCACCAAAGGAATCATGCAAATGCATGGTGTAACATCCTGAAGGCAAACATTGCGTTAGTGTGAATGCTTGGTTGTTGCCATAACCTCCACCGCCATTAACGGGTTGATTGGCCTCATTGAGCAAAGTCCAAGACATCTCACTACCCCAAGAGCCAGAAGAAATATTCATTTGCAAATAATGCAAAGTATCTCCACAAGGCTGATCTTGAGCGTAAATCTTTCCTCCTCCAAAAATGGATAAAAGCAAAAGAACAAGAAAGTATTTTTTCATCATATGGCTAAAATATTCGGAAATTGAGATAATAATCTTAAACCGTTCTTTTTTAACAGTTTAATTTTCAACGCATCGACATTCTTCCGCTTCCCATGAGCTGCATGGCCAAAGATTCAAAACCATCGGAAGGCTTGTACCACGCGATAAATTGCCCCGGAGCTATTGCTCTTTGAGATTGTTGAAAAAAGAAATAATATCCATTCTCATTGTGGTACAACTCTACATTTTCCAAAATCTGACGGTAACGAATGCGCGCCATGAAATTACTTTCTCCAGAATTGTATTTCTGTAAAAAATGAATGTGCTCATTTGGGACGAAAACTACACTCTGATAAAGCGCAATGTGGTTCTCCCCTTCACCAACATAAACTGTATTGGTTGTGGTATCCGTATGAAGTATAAAAAGCGGTTCCTTGAAACCTCCTATTTGCAATCCTTTTCTCTGACCTACTGTATAATAATGCGCACCTTGATGCTTCCCAATCCATCGTCCCTTCATTTCGTTCCATTTCGGCATTTGCGCTATTTCTTGCGCTTGCTCCCAGGACCATTGGACCATGGTTCGATTTCCGGCCACCCGGGTATACTCCTCTGGAGCAATATAAATCACATTGCCTTCTTTGGGGGAAAGTTGCTGTTGAAGAAAAACGGGTAGCTTCACTTTTCCTACAAAACACAAACCCTGTGAATCCTTTTTTTGCGCCGTTGGCAAATTAAACTTTTCTGCCAACTCCCTCACCTGAGATTTTTGCAAGTGGCCTATAGGGAACATCGCTTTCGACAATTGCTCTTGGGAGATTTGACACAAGAAATAACTCTGATCCTTGTTCGCATCTGCTCCTTCGACCAATTCAAAAACTTGACTTGCCTCGTTCCAATATTTTCTGCAATAATGTCCCGTAGCCACAAAATCAGCCCCCAATTGCTCAGCTGCTTTCAAGAAAACATCAAACTTAATTTCTCTATTGCACAAGACATCAGGATTGGGCGTAAAACCATTTTTATACTCTTCAAACATGTACTCAACAATCCGCTTCTTGTACTCGCCACTCAAATCCAAAACTTGGAATGGTATACCCAAATGTTCAGCTACGAGCATTGCATCATTGGAATCATCTATCCATGGACACTCCTGATTGATCACCACCGACTCATCATGCCAATTGCGCATAAAAACACCAATCACCTCATATCCTTGTTCCAAAAGAAGTGCGGCTGAAACACTCGAATCAACACCGCCAGACAAACCTACTACTACTCTTTTCTGAGACATTAAAAACAAAAGTAAAACTTTTTTTTCTGCACTGGGGCAACCTGCACAAACAAAAACGTCATTACTTTAGTTGAGTGCCTGAATCGATCATTATAAACGAATTGGTAATGGGCTGCATCCATGGTGATTTGCGGTCTCAAGAACTCGTGTATAAGATGTTTTCAGGTAGAATGATGGTGGTGTGTGTACGTTATTTGAAATCGAGGGAAGATGCTGAAGATCTTTTGCAAGAAGGGTTCATCAAGGCTTTTCAACAAATTCACCAATTCAAGGGAAATGGTGTGTTTGAAGGGTGGCTGAGGAGAATGTTTGTCAATTTATGTTTGGATACATTGAGAAAAAACAAGGGTATCCGTTGGGTTTCAACTGACAATAATGAAATCCCATCAGAAATAACGAATGAACACGAAGACTACGATGTGGATTTTGATTTTACTCCAGAGCAAGTTTTAAACGCTATGGAAAAATTATCTCCTGTTTATAGAACTGTATTCAACCTAATTGCCTTTGAAGAATTTACGCACCAAGATGTGGCCGATAAATTAGGTATAACTGTTGGCACATCCAAGAGCAATTACTTTAAAGCAAAGAAGAACTTACAACGTATTTTACTCGATACTATTTGAAGAAATGAGCGAAAATAAATTTGAAAAAAAATTAAGAGGAACATTCAAGGACCACGAAATGCCCGTGAGTCCCGGAGTGTGGACGGGCATCGCTGAAGGCATGGCAACTTCCGCAACTACAGCGGCAATTGCTTCTTCAAAGTTATTTAAAACAATTGGAGCTGCCGTAGTCATGATTGGAATTGGTATAGGATCTACCGTTCTCTATTTCAATCAAAAATCCGAAGCCAATGGAATTGCCGAAAAGCAAATCGAAAAGCAGGTTTTAATTTCAGATGATTCTGATAAGTCAGTCATTTCAGAAAATGAAATATCGCCCGCAAAGACATCTATAGAAGAACCTTTCTCAAGCAACCCAACAGTTGTAAAAAGAGACGGCATCTCGCAAGAGAAAGTCAATCTACTTGCTAATGATGCTGGTCAAATCGATGTTATAAATTCTCCCTCAAACAATGGTCATTCATCTAAATCAGATGTTTTTCAACCCGGCGGAACGCGAACAAATTGCGTAGGTGCTGAAATCTCATTCAATCCACCTTCCGCTCCCGAAGATGTGAGTTTTTTATGGAATTTTGGAGATGGTAGTTTTTCAAACGAAAGAGATCCAAAGCACAGATATTTAAAGCCTGGAACCTACGTTGTTTCATTGTCATTGTCCGGTCACAAAAGTGCTCAGATCAATACGATGAACATGAGTGAGACCATCACCATCCTTACTACTCCAGATGCTGAATTTGATTGGAAATTTGTGAACGGTCCCAATGAAGTGCCAACCATTCAAATCGAAAATTTAAGCCAGCGTAGCCATTTCACATCTTGGACCTTTGATGATGGATTGCATCAAGATGGGGACTCGCCAATGAAGTCTTTTTCTCAAGCTGGAAAACATGCCATTCAAATTACAGCTATCCATGAAAATGGATGCCGCGACACGAAAATTAAATATTTGGATGTCAATTCAGATTACAACCTCAATGCCCCCAGCAGCATTTATGTGGGACAAGAATTTATGCCCCAAGGACTCATTGCAATGAAAGGTAATTTTGTCTTGAGCATCTATGACAACGGCAAAAAAATATTTGAGACAAAATCTCCTAAGCGCGCATGGAACGGCATAGATACGAAAGGTCGATCTATGGAAATCAACAAACAATACCCTTGGATTGCAATCGTTCATAACGAAAAAACCGGTGAAGACAAATATTACAGCGGATCCATATTACTGAGACCTTAACCAAAACCTAGATAGAAAAGAAAGTGGAGCCTCGGCTCCCTTTTTTTTTGAATAATTTCGTTACGAAATGCAACTCTTCGTTTCGTATATTTGTCTGTTATAAGTATCGTATTTACTACTAAAGCAATGAATTTAAAACTTACACTTTTGGCTTTGGGACTGGGACCCGTTTTAGCTTTCTCCCAAGTACCCATTTCCAACACACCATTGAATACCTGTTCAGAGATTTTAACTGACGATGGTGGCGGAGGCGTATACACAGCCACTGATTACACAATGGTCATTTGTCCTGACACTCCGGGAGATGTAATTCAATTGGACTTTTCAGCATTTGCTTTACAAACCAATGCCAATGGAAGCAACTCCGATTACTTGGCGATCTATGATGGCAACAGCATTGGTGCAACTTCATTGGGTTCCTACACTGGGACACAGCTACAAGGATATCAAGTAACAGGAACTGTGAATAACACCTCTGGTTGTCTTACTTTACAATTCAATGATAACGGCCCCGCCAATACTACCTCTCCAGGTTTTGAGGCTGCTATCAGTTGCACCACTCCATGTGCCAATCCCACTTCCGTTTCATCCATTGTAGGAGAAACTATCATTGACCCCGTTGACAATCCTCATATCAATGTTTGTATCGGGGAGACTGTGACTTTCAATGGGTCAGCATCATTTGCCCAAACTGGTTTCAACTTGGTAGAATACGAATGGAACTTTGACGATGGAACCATCGACAACACCTCAGGTCCAAATGCATCTCACGATTTTACAGTACCTGGGGAGCATTTGGTTACTTTGATAGTTACAGACAACAATGGTTGTCAAAATTTAAATCTTGAGCCGCTAAGTGTTTGGGTATCCACGGTACCTGTATTTACGCAATTGTCAGAGAATGCACCTGCCATGACTTGTTTGGGGGATGATTTACAAATTGAAGGCGCTTTTGAAAGTATACAATGGACTTCTCTGCCACCTCAAGTGGTTTCAGGTGAATCTTATCTTGCTGATGGTGCGGGATTCTCCTATTCAAATTCTATCACTTATGATTTCTTCGATCCAGCAGCAACTTTAACCAACTGTAGTGATTTATATGGGATTTTTGTCAACATGGAGCACTCCTATTCTGGTGACGTTTCCATGACCATAACATGCCCCAATGGAACTATTGTAGATTTGGTAACCTACCCCAGTGGTGGAGGTGGAACTTATCTTGGAGAAGCTATCGATGATGGCGTCTCAGCAACGGATCCTGGTATTGGATACAATTACACTTGGGCACCCAACACAACAAATCCTACTTGGAATGCCGCTTTCACAGCGGGAGTTGCAGGTGGTAATCTTGTACAAAATGTTGGAAATCCAAGTGCAAATGCACTCGCACCCGGAACTTATGCTGCTACAGGTAACCTTTGTGATCTAGTCGGTTGCCCTTTGAATGGATCTTGGACCATTAGTGTATTGGACAACTTAGCCGCTGACAATGGATATATCTTCCAATGGGGATTGAACCTCAATCCAGCATTGTTTCCAGGCATTACCACATTCACACCTAGCATCGGTATTGATTCTGATAGCTCTTATTGGACCGTAGATCCTGCCCTTTCTAATTTGATTGATGCAACTACTAACAGTGACGTTTTAGAAATTGATCCTCCAGGACCAGGTACATATGGTTTCACCTACCACGTCATCAACTCGTTCGGTTGTGAAAACGACACTACTATTTTTGTAGAATTCTATGACCCCATCCCGGTTATTGCAGTTCCAGATGTAATTCAATACGACTGCGCACCTGTTCAATTGCAAGCTTGGTTTGACGGAATTCCAATTTGTCCTGTATGTTCCGACGGTGTCCTCGGGGACAACGATGGCAATGGGACTTACGACAATAACGTTTTGTATACTGATGTACTTTGTCCTCCTGCAGGATCAGGTTATCAAGTATCCGTCCAAATCTCCGGACAAATTGAAATGGGATTTGATGCGGTAGGTATTTATAATGGCTCTGTTAATTTGGGAACCCCTTTGCCCACAACCCTTCCTGCTGGACCAAATAACCTTTTCAACTGGGGGCAAGGATCAACCTCAGGTTTACCTTTTCAAATTACCTCACCTGTAACCGTAACTTCAACTGATCCATCTGGCTGTTTGACAGTTTACATGGAAAGCGATGGTTCAGTTGGATACAACTTACCATTCGTGGTGAATATGTTTGACCCTGCTTCAGGGAATACGCTTTCTTCACAAGGTCCAGATTATGATTGGGAATGGTCTCCATCTGCGGATTTAGATGACGCATTCATTATTGACCCTACGGTAAATTCAATCAATCAGACAACAACTTTCACCGTAACAGGATATCCTGCAGGACATCCTGGCTGTGCGAGTACTGCTACTGTAACTGTTCAGGTTAATCCTCTGGGCGACCCAGGAATCAGCACAACTCCTCCAGTGTATTGTTACAACGACAACACTACGTACAATGTGTTTGACTTGTTAGATGGTAACCCCGTGCAAAATATTGGTGTTTGGACTTTACCTGATGGTTCACAATTTGGAGACAATGCAGGCGAACTATCAACTGACCTTACATTCAGTCCTACAACAAGCACACCGGGTGTTTACACACATACGGTGGTTTCTGGTGGATGTTCACTTTCTGCAACAGTTACGATTCAAGAAAGTACACCTGTAACCATTACAACAACGGGGGATACTGAAATTTGCTGGTATGATTTAATCGATTCAGAAGTTCTTACAACAAATGGCGGATTAGCGCCTGTAAGCTATGCTTGGAGTTTTGAAGGAAATCCAATAGGATTCACTGAAGATATCATTGGATATGATCCTGCCAGTAGTGGACAATTCTGCGTAGACGCCACTGATGCATGTAACGATGTCGCATCCAATTGTTTCAATTTGACCGTTCGCCCTAAAGTACCGGTTGAAATTTCAGCAACGCCTCAACAAGCTTGCTGGCCCGATCCATTGGCATTGGAACTTCAAACAGATCCTACGTTATACGATTTGAACCATTGGGATATCAGCAATGGTGATGGATATGACAACATGGTCAACATCAACCAAACTTTTGACAATCCAGGATCTTATCATGTTACCGTTCTTTTGATTGATGATCTTGGTTGTCAATACGACTCAACTTTCAACAACTACCTTACTTCATTCTCTCCGCCTACTGCGGGCTGGATGACTCAGGAAGATGAGGTAGATTCTTTCGAACCTACATTCCACTTTAACAACATGAGCGAAGGAAATATTTCAGACTACAACTGGACTTTCGACTTAAACGGTAACGAGGAATATTCGATCGAATATGAACCTGTTCACACCTTCCCTCTCGGAGTAGGCGGTGACTATACCGTTCAATTGCAAGTGGTGGATGTAAATGGCTGTATCGATATTGCAACTGGAGAAGTGCATGTAATTGAACCTTTCTTATTCTACATCCCGACGGGCTTTACTCCAAACGGAGATAATATCAATGATGCCATTCAGTTTGTATCCAACGACATTGATGAGAAGAATTTCATATTAACTATTTTCGATCGTTGGGGATCCATCGTATTCCAAACCACAGATCCTTACGAGGCTTGGCAGGGAAATACTCCAGAAGGTTCATACTATGTACCGAACGGCGTTTACAATTGGAATGCTACCATTCGCTCAAAATCTACAGGTGAAAGAAAAGAAATTGTCGGAACAATTACCATTGCACGATAAGCAAACTTCACACAATAAAAAGGGCGACCCATTTGGTCGCCCTTTTTATTTCCCTATAAAACTTACATCCTTGATGGCATCGAAACGCCCAATAAGGACATGCTCGATGCAATGCACTGCCCTGTCAATGCAGTTAATTGTAAACGCAACGATTTACGTGTTGCATCCTCTTCCTTCAAAATTCCACATTGCTGATAAAACGAATTGAATGTCTTAGTCAATTCATATGAAAATGCTGCCACTACAGCAGGATTATACTCTGCCCCCGCCTGCGCCAGCACTTGCGGATAAGAGAACAACAATTGAATCAAAGATTTCTCGTATACATTCAAATCAACTCCAGTAACGTCTATGGCTTGCCACTCCCCTGCTTTGCGCAAAACAGCTTGTGTCCGCACATAACCATACTGAACAAAAGGTCCAGTGTTGCCATTGAAATCGATGCTCTCTTGCGGGTTGAACATCATATTCTTCTTGGGATCTACTCGCAGCAAGAAATACTTTAAGGCCGACATACCGATTACATTGTAAACCTCGGACTTTTCTTCTTCATTCAAATCAGCCAACTTACCCTGCTCATCGGCAACAATGCGAGACTCAGCGGCCATCGACTCCATCAAATCATCAGCATCCACCACTGTTCCTTCCCTACTTTTCATTTTACCCTCAGGGAGTTCCACCATACCATAGCTCAGGTGATAGCAAGCATCTGATTGCGTCCAACCCAATTTCTTCAATATTTTAAACAATACTTTGAAGTGATATTCCTGCTCGTTTCCCACGGTATAAATCTGAGAAGCCGTATCCGGATAATCCTCAAATCGAATGATGGCCGTTCCAATATCTTGGGTAACATACATTGCGGTTCCATCTCTGCGCAAAACGGCCTTCTCATCTAATCCTTCTTCAGTCAAATCAATCCAAACACTGCCATCGTCCTTTCTATAAAACACTCCCTTCTCGAGTCCCTTCAATACTTCATCACGCCCTTTCAAATAGGTTTCACTTTCAAAATACAATTGATCGAAGTCTACACCCATTCGCTTGTAAGTTGCTTCAAATCCTTCATAGACCCAACCGTTCATCTTCTTCCACAATGCCACTACTTCTGCATCGCCATTCTCCCACGCACGCAACATTTCTTGAGCAGCTTTCATAGAAGGCGCATTTTGCTTGGCATCATCTTCTGAAGATCCATTGGCCATCAACTCACGAATCTCACTCTTGTACATGGCATCAAACTCTACGTAATATTTACCGACGAGCTTGTCACCCTTCATCCCTGTAGACTCTGGAGTTTCATTCTTTCCAGAATGCATCCAAGCATACATGCTCTTACATATATGGATACCACGATCATTGATGATTTGCACCTTGGTTACCTTGTGACCATTGGCCTTTAGTATTTGAGCCACCGAATATCCAAGGAAATTATTTCTCAAATGTCCCAAATGCAGCGGCTTGTTGGTGTTGGGCGAAGAATATTCTACCATCATCCGAGGCTTTGAATCTGGTGCTGAAAAACCCCAATGAGGTTCTTTTGTCATACCGGTCAAATTGCTCAACCAATAAGCATCGCTAAAAACCAAATTCAAAAAACCTTTGACCACATTGAACCCAATGACATCATGCACTTTCTCTTGAATAAATTCGCCCAATCGCATGGCCAAATCTTCAGGTTTTGACTGGGTCAATTTTGTTAATGGAAAAACGACAAATGTGACGTCTCCTTCAAACTCCTTGCGCGTTGCTTGAAATTGCAATGCCGTTTCAGGGATGTCCACTTGGTAAAGACTTTTACCCGCATCTTTCAATGCTAATTTGATTTGATCAACGATTGTATTCATAATGATTTCGTGCTGTAAAGGTAATAAAGGCTGTAACTTTGTGGCATGAGTAATTCAAGCAAAGAGTCGATTTTACACTCCATTGAAGAGGCTATCGCCGATATCAAAGCAGGAAAAGTGGTAATTGTTGTCGACAATGAAGATCGAGAAAACGAAGGAGACTTTATTACTGCGGCTAAAAACGTGACTCCGGAGGTCATCAACTTCATGTCCAAAGAAGGACGAGGACTCATTTGTGCTGCGTTAACACCAGAACGTTGCAAAGAATTGGACTTGCCTTTGATGGTTACCCACAATACGGATCCAAACAAAACCGCCTTTACTGTTTCTGTTGATTTGCTTGGACATGGATGTACAACCGGTATCAGTGCGCATGACCGCGCCAAAACCGTACAAGCCTTGATTTCAAAAGAAACTCAACCACGTGATTTGGCTCGCCCTGGACACATTTTCCCTCTCATCGCCAAACCAGAAGGTGTTTTGAGACGCCCAGGGCATACTGAGGCCACCATTGATTTGGCGCGACTTGCAGGTCTTGAGCCAGCTGGCGTTCTCGTAGAAATAATGAACGAGGATGGCACAATGGCGCGTCTACCTCAACTTTTAGAAATTGCTAAAAAACACAACCTTAAAATTATTTCCATTGAAGATTTGATTGCATACAGAATGCAATCCGAACGATTGGTTATAGAGACAAGTCGCACGATTTTCAATAATCCTTTCGGCGCATTTGTGCATATCACCTTCACGCAATCCATTACCCAAGAGAAACATTTTGCTTTTGTATTGGGAAGTTGGAATGAGAATGAAGAGGTTGCCGTTCGCGTACACAGCGGAAAAACAGATCATGACCTTTTGGATTGGATCCAAAATGGTGAAAACTCCAATTTGGGTCAAGGGTTGAAAAAAATTAGCACCCTCGGAAAAGGTGCTTTGGTTTATATGCATGCGCATTCTGCTTCTGATGAAAAAATCCCCATGGATGATCGCGACTATGGAACAGGTGCACAAATCATTCGTGCACTTGGTATCAGAAAAATGAACTTGATCACCAACCATCCCATCAAGCGCACCGCCCTTAGTGGATATGGAATTGAAATAACAAACTACCAGAATTTATAATATGTCCAAACAAAAAATCATCGAGAACTTTGATCCCAATAGTGCGGGACTAAAAGATGCCAATATTTATGGTCTTCCCTTTTCCAATGAAGATTGTGAAATTATGCTCATACCCGTGCCTTGGGAAGTTACGGTTAGCTACGGTAGCGGCGCTACAGACGGACCAGCGCATATTTTCGAAGCAAGTTTTCAAGTAGATCTACACCACCAACAATTTCCAGAGCTATGGAAAGCCGGGATTGGCATGGATGATATTCCCGAAGAACTCCAAACGCTCAGTACAGAAATGCGTCCCAAAGCCGAAAAAATCATCTCTTTACATGAAGACGGCGTTGTTGTAGAAAAAAACAAAGAGGCCTTGCAATTGCTAGAAGAAGTAAATGCGGCCTGTGAAAAAATGAACCAATGGGTTGAAAGTCGCGTTCACCATTGGAAGTCGATGGGCAAAAAAGTAGCCGTTGTAGGTGGAGATCACTCTACTCCACTTGGCTACTATAGAGCATTGGCCAAAGAGCATGCGCATTTCGGAATTCTTCATATCGACGCGCACATGGACTTGCGCATTGCATACGAAGGTTTTCAATACAGCCATGCATCAGTGATGTACAATGCATTGCAAATTGAAAATATCAACAAACTCGTTCAAGTGGGCATTCGTGATTTTTGTGCTCAAGAACAAGAAGTGGTTGATTCTCAGGGTGAGCGCGTGAAAGTATTTACGGACTTCTCTCTTCAATCAAAAACCTTTGAGGGTGAGAATTGGAAAAGCATCTGTGACGAGATTGTTGCTTTGCTGCCTGAAAAGATTGTCATCAGTTTTGATATTGACGGATTGGATGCAACACTTTGCCCCAATACAGGAACTCCAGTGCCCGGAGGTTTAGGATATGCCCAAGCATTGTATCTATTGAATCGCGCTGCTGAGACCAAAGAACTAATAGGATTTGATCTTGTAGAAGTAGCACCTGGAGATGATGATTGGAATGGCAATGTTGGAGCACGTCTGCTTTATCATTTATGTGGATTACTGCATTCATCGAAATAAAAAAGAGGGCTTCGGCCCTCTTTTTCATAATCTATTAACCTACAAGCTTTCGCTTTATGCTACAGCTTGAGAAACCACCTTGAACTTGTCATTGAAACTTTCCCAATTGAATAAGAAGTTGGACATGATTTCGTCCATTTTCTTTAAAAACAATGGGTTCGGTGTTTGCATCATCTTGAAATAATCTTGCTGATACTCATTCAAGTTGTATTTATGAAACACCCCTTTTGACATAGCATACAAAGTGTTTTTAGACGGCGCGTTCACACGTGACATCATTTCTTTGTACTCGCCAACTACAGCATTAAACTGACTTTCAGACAAATCAAATACTGGGGCAAGCTTTTTTACAGCTTCAGTCATTATCTCTTGATCCTGACCATTTGTAAAAAAACGAGGTAAGACACTAAAATTACCGGCTATCACAACCATGAGAAACTTCCCACTATCCGATTTGCTAATCGGAGGTGTTGTAACAAATTCCGGACAATACGCGATATACTCAGCAATACTCTCAAATCCTTCATCTACACTATTCAAAATTGCATTCACCAAGTGATGTGCAACGCGCTCTGTGTTTAATTTTTTCTTTCCAAAAAGTTGTAACATCGGCTTTACTTTTTTGTTACCATTAGGTTTTCTCAAAAATAGACATGTGAACAAAGGTTATTTCGAAACCCCATTAGCGACATTTCAACATAGTTATTCACCGAGTTATTGAAAACCTTTGGTTCATTATTGTTACTTTTGTGACAGAAAAAAATAACATGGACACAAGAATAATTAAAATTATCATCGCAGCTCTCTCACTTGCTTACACCGTAATGACATTTATCGATGGCCGTTGGGGCATGGGGATTTTCATGTTGTTGGTGACGACAGTACTTGTTTTAGTTTGTTTTAGAAGTACACGATTGATCGTTGTTTTTTATTACATCCAACGTCAAAATTTAGAAAAGGCAAAAACTTGGTTGGCCAAAATCAATCCAAACAAATTATGGAATAATCAAAAAGGATATTACCACTTCTTACTTGCCACAACCGATATGCAAAACCAAAGCATGGCGCAAAGCGAAAAGCATTTGAGAACAGCGCTGCAATTCGGATTGAGAATGGATCATGATAAGGCTGCTGTTTATCTTAACCTATCTGTATTGGCTGCCAACAAAAGAAAAAAGCGTGAGGCAATGATGCATCTGGCAGAGGCGAAAAAATATGATACCAAGGGTTATTTAAAGAAAGACATCAAAGAAGTTCAGAAGATGCTAAACAGCATCTAATTCTTTTTAGAGTCAAAATAAATTTTATGCACGGCACAGCCCGTGCATTTTTTTTTGCTCTGCTGAAAATGTTGGTATTGAGAAATAACCAAATACGAAAGAGCTCCCAGCACAGTCAATATGGTCAATGTATTTTGAATCATGACAGACAGATAAAGGTTAACCAAGCACCAATGTATGCCAAGGCTGCCATATACAAAACTTGTATCACTGGCCATTTCCAAGATGCCGTTTCTCTCTGTACCACAGCAAATGTTGCCAAGCACTGCATCGCAAAAACATAAAATACCATCAACGACATTCCCGTAGCCAAGGTAAATGTGGGTTTGCCTGTGGTTGAATTGACATCGCGTTTCATTTTATCCAACAATCTTGTGTTGTCTT
>JBDLUK010000131.1:0-2611 GCA_039805365.1 Bacteroidota bacterium
ACTTGGAATAATGAAAACTTATTTTATCTCCGATTTACATTTAGGAAGTCCTTCTCATGAAGCCAGTTTGGTTCGTGAGAAGGCCTTCGTTCAATGGCTCGATCATGCCGCGCAAGATGCCGAGGCCATCTACTTGGTTGGAGACATTTTTGATTTTTGGTTTGAATACCAACGCGCAGTTCCGCGAGGATTTGTTCGTTGCTTGGGAAAGATTGCCGAACTAAGCGATCGCGGCATTCCCATTTATTGGTTCACGGGTAACCATGACATGTGGATTTTCGATTATCTACCCAAGGAATGTGGAATTACGCTTTTAAGAAAACCCATATCCATAGAGCGATACGGACATTCACTTTACATCGGACATGGTGATGGACTAGGACCTGGAGATCATGCTTACAAATTCATGAAAGCTTTTTTTGACAGCTCCATTTGTCAATGGCTCTTTGCTCGATTGCATCCCAATTTTGGAATTTGGCTGGCTTCATCCATGTCAGGCTACAGCAGAGGAAAGGCTGTAGAGAAAGACAAGATCTTTCACGGCAACCAAGAGTGGCTTTTTCAATATTGCCAAGACATGGAAAAAACCAAACACCATGATCTATACATTTTTGGACATCGCCATTTTCCGGGTGAAATGAAAGTTAACGATTCCAGCTCCTATTGGAATTTAGGCGACTGGCTTCACCACTACACCTATGGTGTTTTGGACAACAATGGTTTTGAATTAAAAACGTGGTCGGTTTAATTGCCTAGAATTCGGCCTTTACCAATTGCAGCTTCATCGTAATCAGGCTTGATCTTTAGCGCCATTTCATAATCCGCTAAGGCCAATTTTTTGTTGCCCATTTTTTCGTAACAAACTCCTCGGCTGTAATATGCTTGAAAGTACGATGGAAATAACTTGATGGCTTGGGTGAAGTTGTCAACGCCCTTCGTGTATTCGTTCAAATAAGTGCAAAATACATAACCCTTGTTGTAAAATGCAGTTGAGAAATTTCCATCAATCTTGGCAATGGTATCGTAGCAATTCAAAGCCTGCTGATAGTACTCTTTCTTCCTAAAACCATTCTCCTGCAAGAACATGGCTCTGTTGTACCAAACTTCAATACTACGCGGACGCAATTGAATAGCGGTTTTGTAATATTCCTCAGCCAAATCATTGCGCTGCTCAGCCATCAACAAAGCAAGTTCGATATAGGCATCGTAATACGTTGGATCCACCTCTACGGCTGTTTGATAAGAAGAAATGGCATTAACTGTATCCTTCTTTGCTTTGAATAATCGCGCCTTGAAATAATAGGCTTGCGAGTTGGTCATTTCAACCTTTAGTACATTGTCCAAATGCCCCATGGCTACATCAAAATTATTCAGTAAGATTTCAATACTTGCCGTTTTGATTAGTCCATCAACATATTGTGGTTCCTTTTCAATGCTCTTCTTATAACATTCAAATGCATTCCCAACATCTTGTTGCTTCCAATACAATTCACCTTTTTCATAATGCACAATCGCCTTATTGCTGTCCAATTCCATAGCACGTTGAATGTCTTTGAAGGCATCTGCAAACTGACTGATTTGACCCAAATAACGCGCTCTATCAACATAATGAACGTAATTATCAGGATCTCCAAGTATCTGCTGGTTAAACACCTCTAACAAGCTATCCGGACCATTCTTACTCTGAACAGAAACAGGTGAGGAAGATGAACCACAACTGGTCAATCCAAATGCGATTATCCCAAAGGAAACAATTGCTAAAGCGATAAAGGAAATACTCTTATTCATAAAATTTTGAATGGCACTAAAATACATCACCTTTAGGACTTAACTACGTACTTTTGTTTGGATGTCAAAGAAGATTAAAATTATTTTCCTGTTGATCGGATTGGTGCTCGTTTGGGTTTCTTCCAACCTCAATTTCGGAAGAAAAAACTGGCAATACATCATTGAGGCCGATGCCAAGGGTTACTATGCATACCTGCCTGCCATTTTCATTTATCAAGATCTTAATTTCGGATTCTTTGATCAAATCGAAAAAGAGAAATACTACAACGTCAATACATTTTACGACTACCGAATTGGCTGGAAGAATAAAGTCATTGACAAATATTACATCGGCGTGGCCGTTGCTCAATCGCCTTTCTTTTTAATGGCGCACGGACTCACCCATGCAACAGGTAAGGATCCCGATGGCTATTCCTATTGGTATCCGGTGTTTGTGAATATTGCAGCTATCTTTTATGGAATGCTGGGACTTTTAGCTCTGTACAAATGGCTGCGATTAAAGAACATTTCAGAAAACAACGCCGCTTGGGCAATGGTCATTTGTGCATTCGGTACCCACCTGTTCTACTATATCATTGGCGAAGGCGGAATGTCCCATGTCTATTCTTTTTTCTGGATCAATATGTGGCTTTGGAGCACGACTTTATTTGTGCAACAATGCAGTAAAAAAATGCTTCTCCTTTCCATGTTCATTCTAGGGATGATCACCATTACCCGACCCGTCAACGCGTTAATTATTGCCGCCTTTCCCTTGCTCTTTGAGAATCCAAGAGATTCGATCGCCTTTGTCAAAAAACATTTTCTTGCCTTACTTCCATCTTTA
>JBDLUK010000132.1:0-4024 GCA_039805365.1 Bacteroidota bacterium
ACTTTGATTGAAGGCCTTGAATTGTCTCTTCCACAAAAGCAGCCGGCGTCCAATCGCCAGTGCAGCCGCAAATATCCATAACGAAATTCTTCAGCATCTGCGTGCCATCTAGGCTGTGATAAACCTCAGGATGGAACTGAACACCATAACGGTGATGCCCCTTAATTTGATAACCTGCAAATTGAACATCACTGGTGGAGCAAAATACCAAAGCATTTTCTCCAGCAGATTCAATCGTATCTCCATGTGACATCCAAACTTGGCTATTGGCGCTAACACCTTTCATCAAGGGATGATCAGCATGAGATTCAGAAAGAACAGCTCGACCGTATTCACGATGCGTAGATCGCATCACTTTTCCACCATGATGGGTAGCCATCAATTGCGCACCATAACAAACGCCCAAAACCGGAAACTGCTCATAAATAGCAGTCAAATCAGGCAAGGGAGCGCCCTCTTGATGAACTGAAAAAGGGCTTCCAGAAAGAATTACCCCTTGAATTCCATCGTGAAGCGTTGGAATCTTATTCCAAGGATGAATTTCACAATAAACATTTAACTCGCGCAATCGACGCGCAATCAACTGGGTAACCTGAGACCCAAAGTCAAGAATTAAAATTTGTTGATGCATGTGCAAAGGTAAGGAGGGCCGCAATAACTTAGCGCAATGATTTTAAACGACTTAAAAAATTTCAAAGTAGTATTGGCCTCTCAATCGCCCAGAAGAAGAGAATTGTTGAAACTAATGGGTATTGAATTCGATGCGGCATCAGCAGACTTGGATGAATCATTTGATCCTACTCTCAAAGCTGCAGAAATCCCAAGTTTTTTAAGCGAAAAAAAAGCCCGACATTTTCAAAATCTGTATCCCTCCAATACCATTATTATCGCCAGCGATACCATTGTGTGGCTCAATAATCAGGCATTGAATAAACCTACTTCTAGAGAAGAAGCTGAAAACATGCTGCATGCATTGAGCGGCAACACACATGAAGTTTACACCGCTGTTACGGTATTAATCGGCGATGAAATACTCACTCAATGTGATTGCACGCAAGTTACCTTTCAAAACTTGAGCAATGAAGAAATTCAATACTACATAGATGTTCACCAACCTTTTGATAAGGCAGGGAGCTATGGGGCGCAAGATTTTATTGGGTTGATAGGCATTAAAAAACTTGAAGGTTCGTTCTATACCGTGATGGGCTTGCCTACCCATATGTTGTATCAGATGATCAAAACCATGATCCAGAAAACAGCAGATAATTGATCAGAATGCCAAACATTCCCAGCACCATATTGAATTTCAAAATCCAAGAAATTCGAGCCATATCCACATCACCCTTGGCAATCCAAAGTGGAAACCATCCCAAAAGCTGAGGGAAAAATACACAAAGCCAACTCCACCAAGAGTGATGGTAATAGCAATAAGCCATTGCCAAAGTCGCAAGCATCCACCACATCACCTTTAAAATCTGAATAGATTTTTCTGCCCCCCATCTAACGGGTGCGGTATCATAGCCTTGATTGCTATCTCCCTCCCCATCCTGAACATCTTTTACCCATTCACGTATGAGATTAGACAAAAAAGCAAATGCGACCAGCCAAAGAACTGTTGAAAGCTGCAAAGGATTCAACAACGACCAACCATCGACGGCCCAAATGGGCAGAAAGGCCACACAACTGGCAATGGTCAAATTGCCCAATACAGGAATTCTCTTCAAAAAAGGGGTGTAGAAGTATAACACAACTGCATAAATCAAAGCAATGACCAGATAGAAAAATCTTTGCTCCATTATCGTCAGTACAAATGCAACAAGAAGGGCAAGCAAAGTGAGTATCAAATGCAATCGTATGGCACTTTTCGGTGACATCGATTTTCCCACTACTTGTTTATCTGGGCGATTGATGGCATCTGTCTTTTGATCAAAATAATCATTGATCACATTGGCCCCAGCAGCAAGCAAAACCATTACGAGAACTTTCAAAAGCAAAATCGAAATTCTGCTTAAGTCCCAATGCACCCCTTGCGAAATAAAAAAATCAACAATCGCAATATTCAAGGCAATGATTATCAAATTGATAGGACGAACTATACTTAAATTTTGCATGTTAATGTTTAGAAGAATTACAAATTAAGCAGAAAATTGGGATTAAACCTTGTAATTTCGCACCGCACAAAAAAGGGTATGGAAGAGAATAGTGTAAAGCACATCCTGATCTTAGGTAAACATCAATACATGGTTGACAACATCCAAGGCATTCTGTCTAAAGGCGGATATGAGGTGAATGGATTTGATCAAGTAGAAAATATTATCGAAGAGTATCAGCCATCACAATTGGACATGATTGTTTTCACGGGTGCAGTAAATCCAAGTGATTATTCAGTACTCATGGCTTGGAAGGATGAAAAATTCCCCAACGCCTTGATATTTGAACACCACGGCGGTCCAGCTACGGTTCTAGAAGAAGTTCAAGAAAAATTTCAATCAGCTCAATAAACTCTTGGCTGGTAAGACCTCTGGTTTTCCATCTTTCCAAATGGCATAAGTAAATCCGGGGTGGACGCTGTACGCGCCTACTTCTCCACTTGTATTACATGCCAAAAAACACGCTTGGTAATCTTGGACTTTTAAAATGTGCTCATTGATTTTCACCAATCTTTTAATGGCCTCTTCACACGCTGTCTGAGGACTCATTCCACCGCGCATCAATTCAACAATTAGGAAAGACGAACAAGAACGCAAAATGGTTTCACCAAGGCCTGTTGCCGTCGCTGCACCAACTTCATTATCTACATACAATCCACTCCCAATAATTGGCGAGTCTCCAACCCTGCCGCGCATCTTGAATGCCAAACCACTCGTTGTACAAGCACCACTCAAATTACCCTCAGCATCTTGACCCAAAATTCCAATGGTATCATGATTCTCGATATTGATTACAGGCTTGTATTCACTTTTCACCAACCACTCTTTCCAAGCCTTTTCGGCCGCTGGATTCACATAACTATCTTTCGGAAAACCGTTCTCAATTGCAAACTGCTGTGCTCCATCTCCGACCAAAATAACATGTGGTGTTTTCTCCATAATGGCGCGTGCCACAGAAACCGGATGCATGATTTTTTCCAAAAAGCAAACAGACCCTGCCTTGCCTTCGTGATTCATGATACACGCATCCAATGTTGTATGGCCTTCGCGATCGGGTAGACCGCCCAATCCAATGGATAACTCCGTCAAATCCGACTCCATCTCTCTTCCCGCGGCTTCTACCATATCCACCGCCTTTCCGCCATCCAAAAATTTCTGCGCAGCTGCTGCATTGGCCTTTAAACCAAAATTCCAAGTGCTAATCACCAATCCCTTCTTATAACGCTCAGCCTTTCTCTTGGGCTCAGGAACAAAAGACAACAATGGTAATGCGGACAAAGCTCCTATGGCTTTGAGAAAATTTCTTCTGTTCTTCATCTTCAATATATATAGGTGAAATTGGTGGTAACAAATGGTGGGCAATACAAACTATCCCAATGAGAATAGGTTCCATTGGATCCCGTCGCATCAATTTTATACTTTAGCCACTTCCCACCAGATGCCATGCAATTGATCGTTGTGTCCTGATTTCCTATAATTCTCCATTCTCCTTCATCATCACAGGTGCAATATGGATCTGTTGAATAGAAAGTTACTTTGACATCTGATGCAACATCAGATGAGCCCAATAAAACCTCCACATCTGCTCTTGGTGTCAATTTCAAATTCTGTGTGTAAAACTCACCAGGCTGCAAAGCATCAGGACTTACTTCCACAATCGCATCGAAGTATTGATCTTCTTGTGCTGTCACTCTCAAGTAGGAAATATTGTCGCGATCCCAAGTAATTTCATAATGTCCATCCGACTCACTGGCGCCAACGACTGCTGTCTCAATGACATCATTGTAAACACCACTTACCATCCGTTTCACCTCAACCTTCACAGGAACAGCACCCATGACATTTCCAGTCAAGGCATCAGTAATTCTTCCTTG
>JBDLUK010000133.1:0-8164 GCA_039805365.1 Bacteroidota bacterium
GATCTATTGAAATTGGATTTCAATTTACAATACGACGACAAGGATGCCGTTGGACGTCGCTACAGAAGACAAGACGCCATTGGTACTCCTTATTGCATCACGGTAGACAACGACACTTTAGAAAACAACACCGTTACGATCCGTGATCGTGACACCATGCAACAAGAACGAGTGGCCATCAGCGATCTACACAGCATCATTGCCAAGAAAGTGGGAATGGCGCAGTTGTTTGCATAAATCCTGACAATTATTCAATAAAAAAGGGCGGAAATTCCGCCCTTTTTTTTATCCCTTTACCAACGCTTCCAAGCAATCGACCCAAGCCTCCGAATCATTTAAACTCGGCACAAGCTGAACGTGCTCACCACCATGTTCCTCAAACAATTCCTGGTACTCATCACCAATCTCAATGGTGGTTTCCAAACAATCCGCTACAAACGCTGGTGAAAAAACCAACAATTTCTTTGCACCCTTTTTCGCCAATTCTTCAATCACCACATCTGAAAAGGGTTCAATCCATCCCTTGCCCAATCTGCTCTGGAAAGCCACCGTGTAGTGGTCTTCAGGTATCCCCATCGAATTGGCAATACTTCTTGTCGTGGCATAACAAGTTGCTTTGTAGCACAAATGATTTTCATCGTTAATCTCATGCTCACAGCTGTGGTTGCGGCACTTGTTATCATCATACAATTTGTCCAATTGTCGCTCGGGCAATCCGTGGTAGCTGAATAATACGTGATCATATTCCTTCCAATCAAACTGTGCCGCTCTTTCGTGCCATGCTTTTTCAAACAATGGGTGATCAAAATATTGAGAAACAATTTTAATTTCTGGGAAACTCCACCAACCTTTCATCAACTCCATCACCTTCTGTATCACACTGCCCGTGGATGCCGATGCATATTGCGGAAACATAGGAATAATAACCAACTTGGAAGGATTCCAATCGTAAATCTCCTCCATGGTTTTCTCCAAAGATGGATTCTGGTAACGCATCGCCCAAAAAACCTTGGTGTCTTTTATATCAAAACGCGATTGCAACTGCTCTGCGTTTTTCTTGGTGTGATAAATCAATGGTGATCCATTTTCTGTCCACAACTCTTGGTAAACCTTAGACGACTTGCGGTGTCTAAAAGGAACAATGATTCCATTTACCAATATGGCACGACCAATGGGATTGATATCAATCACGCGCTCATCATTCAAAAACTCTGTCAAATAACGGTACACCGCCTTGGGATAAGGATTGTCCGGTGAACCCAAATTGACCAACAATACTGCTGTTTTCTTCATTCTGCAAAGGAACAAAAGACTACAATTCAACAAGCATTATCTTTGCAACAATGAATAAAAATCTGAAATCCATGACAGGATACGGCAAGGCTGAAGCTGTCATTGCCGATTTAAAGTTTACCGTTGAGGTGCGCAGTCTCAATAGCAAGCAACTGGACTTGAACGCCCGCATCCCTTATTTCCTTCGTGACAAAGAAATGCAATACCGCAGCATGGCAGCAGAGTCGGTCGTTCGTGGAAAAGTGGACATTTTTATTCATGCTGAAAACATGAAGCAAACCGCAGGTCCTGCGATGAACGTCACCCTCATGAAGCAATATGCTGAGGTTTTAAAAAGCTTTACAACAGAAAATGACATTCCACAATCTGATCTTTTGAGCGCCATTCTGCGTATGCCTGAAGTGATGAAGGCAGAGGAAACTGAGCTAGAAGAAGGCGCACTTAATCAAGTGACAATCCTACTTCAAGAAGCCCTAAAAAATCTAGACCAATACAGAAGAGCAGAAGGAAATACACTTTGGAATGATTTAAAGCTGCGCATGGACGGTATTCTAGAGGGACGCATCGCCTTGGAACAACCTTTGAAAAACAGAGATGCCAATGTTCGTCAACGATTAAAATCTTCCTTGGAAGAATTGGTTCCCGTTGATAAAATTGATCCCAATCGTTTTGAACAAGAGATCATCTACTACCTAGAGCGTCTTGATATTTCAGAAGAATATGCTCGCCTTTTGGCCAATTGCCAGCACTTTGAAGAAGAGTTGATGGGTGAGGGTCAAGGAAAAAAATTGGGTTTCATCGCCCAAGAAATGGGTAGAGAAATCAATACCATTGGCAGCAAAGCCAACGACTCCGATATCCAACGCATTGTGGTGATGATGAAAGATGAATTGGAAAAAATCAAAGAGCAAATCAACAACGTACTTTAATTTGATTTATCTTTCAGCATGGGAAAGGCAATTATATTTTCAGCGCCCAGTGGGGCAGGAAAGACCACCATTGTGCAACATTTGATGACCCTTGAAAATTTGCATTTGGCGTTTTCCGTTTCCGCCACTAGCCGTGCCAAGCGAGGAACCGAAGTCGATGGCCAAGACTATTACTTTTTCTCTCCCCAAGTGTTTTTATCCAAAGCCAAAGCTGGTGAATTCCTTGAGTGGGAAGAAGTATACAAGGATCAGTACTACGGGACTTTAAAAGCAGAAATAGAGCGCCTTTGGGCAGAAGGAAAAAACGTCATTTTTGATGTCGATGTGCAAGGTGGGATGAATCTAAAAAAGATTTTTGGGGCTGATGCACTATCCATTTTTGTTCAACCCCCGAGTATTGAAGCGCTCAATTTTAGATTAAGAAATAGAAGCACGGAAAGTCCGGAGAAAATTGCGATGCGCATTGCCAAGGCAGGTTCTGAAATGAAATTCGCCCCCAAGTTTGATATTCAATTATTGAATGAAAAACTAGATATCGCTCTCGCTGAGGCTGAAAAAATTGTTGGTGAATTTGTACAACAATAAATGACAATCGGATTATTCTTTGGTTCTTTCAATCCCGTTCATATCGGGCATTTGCAATTGGCCAAAGCATTTTTCGAGCAAACCCAAATGGACGAGTTGTGGTGGATCCTTTCGCTACAAAATCCACATAAAAATCCCATGGATTTGGCCCCATTTGAACACCGCATGCACATGCTTCGCGATGCTGTTCAAGAACCGCATTTTACTGTTTCAGACTTTGAATCCCACCTCCCTTCACCATCGTACACCATCGATACATTGTCTGCTTTAAAAAAGAAATATCCATCGCATCATTGGAAAATCCTCATGGGTCAAGACAGCTGGAATGCCCTCCCCACCTGGAAATGCGGAGATGCCATAGAAAACCAATTTGACATCTGGGTGTATGGTCGACCAGGATGCTTAGAATGGAGAAAAGGCAGACACCATAATTTGGCCTATACCCCATTGCCGATATCCAGCACTTCAATCAGAAATCAAATTCAATCCGGCGTTGACCCCACAACCGTTTCCGATGTCCTTCCTATTACGCTATCCTACATCAAGGAAAATCGGCTGTATCAAGAGATTTAGCCTCTATTCATAACGATTTTAAATAATCTACTTTTTTGTTTATTCTCGCTTGTTTGCGTTTGTAGATATTATTTTCGTGGCGAATATTCAAAACTATGGCAAAAGGAATTTTTAAATCTTCTTTAACCAAGAAATACACGATGGCACTTACGGGGCTATTCCTGATTTCTTTCTTGGTCGTGCACGCGGCAATCAACGCGATGATTTTCTTCAATGATGGAGGAAAAACTTTCAATGAATGGGGACATTTCATGGGAACCAACTTAATTGTTCGCACCATGGAAATTGGTCTATTTGCAGGTTTGATTCTGCACATCGTTGATGGTCTTGTACTTTACTTCCAAAACCGTGCGGCACGCCCGGTCAAATATGCTTACGAAAAACCTAGTGCAAGCAGCCAATGGTATTCGCGCAGCATGGCCATCTTGGGAACATTAATCTTGTTGTTCTTGGTAATGCACTTAAAAGACTTTTGGTTGAAGACCCGTATCACGGAATTGACTGGTAACAAACACATGTACGTCAATGGCGTTTGGATGGAAAATTTGTATTCAGAAATGCGTTTGGTGTTCAGTGAATTGTGGGTAGTTGTGATATACGTGTTGGGATGTTTTTCTTTGTTCTGGCATTTGTTACATGGTTTCCGTAGCGCCTTCCAATCAATGGGTTGGAGCCAAGGGCAATACAAGGAGATCATCGGTCTTTCAGGAGATGCATTTTCTGTCATCATCAGTGCATTGTTTGCTTCAATGCCAATTGCTATGTACTTAAACCTTGTTCACTAAATAAAGAATTATGGAACTAATCAATAAAATTCCAGACGGACCACTAGATCAAAAGTGGACCAAGTATAAAAACACAGCGCGTTTGGTGAACCCTGCAAACAAGCGCAACATCGATGTAATCGTTGTAGGAACAGGTTTAGCAGGAGCTTCTGCTGCTGCCTCTCTTGCTGAAATGGGTTACAAAGTAAAAGCGTTGTGCTTTCAAGATTCACCTCGTCGTGCGCACTCGATTGCGGCACAAGGTGGTATCAATGCAGCCAAGAATTACATGAACGATGGTGACTCTACTTATCGTTTGTTTTATGATACAATCAAAGGAGGTGATTACCGCTCTCGTGAAGCCAACGTGCATCGCCTGGCAGAAGTAAGCGCCAACATCATTGACCAATGCGTAGCGCAAGGTGTACCTTTTGCTCGCGATTATGGTGGATTGTTGGACAACCGTTCTTTCGGAGGTACACAAGTTTCTCGTACTTTCTATGCGAAAGGTCAAACTGGACAACAGTTGCTTTTGGGGGCATACTCTGCTTTGAGTCGTCAGATAGGAAAAGGCAATGTGTCGCTACTGAATCGCCATGAGATGTTGGATTTGGTTGTTGTAAATGGCAAAGCGCGTGGAATAATTGCTCGTAACTTGGTAACAGGTGCTATTGAGCGTCACTCTGCTCACGCCGTTGTGTTGTGCACTGGTGGATACGGAAACGTATTCTTCTTGTCAACCAATGCGATGGGGTCCAATGTCACTGCAGCCTGGAGAGCCCACAAACGTGGTGCTTTGATGGCCAATCCTTGTTTTACTCAAATTCACCCTACTTGTATTCCTGTGAGCGGTGACCACCAATCCAAATTGACTTTGATGTCAGAGTCGTTGAGAAATGATGGTCGTATTTGGGTTCCCAAATTCAAAGAAGATGCAGAAGCGATTCGCGCAAAGAAATTAAAGCCAACCGATCTTGCTGAAGACCGTCGCGACTATTATTTGGAGCGCCGTTACCCAGCTTTTGGAAACTTGGTTCCCCGTGACGTTGCTTCTCGCGCAGCCAAAGAGCGCTGTGATGCGGGATTTGGCGTAAACGCAACTGGTGAAGCGGTTTACTTGGACTTCGCTAGCGCATTTGAGCGATACGGAAAGCAACAAGCTACTGTAAAAGGTTTGCACAATGCTACTCAAGAAGAAATCATCGCATTGGGTAAAAAAGTGGTAGAGCAGAAATACGGAAACTTATTCCAGATGTACGAGCAAATCGTTGCTGAGAATCCATATGAAACACCGATGATGATTTATCCAGCTGTTCACTATACGATGGGTGGATTGTGGGTAGATTATGAGTTGATGACCACGGTTAAAGGTTGCTATGCAGCCGGAGAGGCCAACTTCTCTGACCACGGTGCCAACCGTTTGGGTGCATCTGCTTTGATGCAAGGTTTGGCCGATGGATATTTTGTACTTCCATACACCATCGGTAACTACTTGGCCGATGAAATTAGCACAGGTAAAATTTCTACTGATACACCTGAATTTGCTGAAGCAGAGGAGCGCGTTAAAAAGCAAATTGAATCTTTGACCCAAAACAACGGAACCATTCCTGTAGATCATTTCCACAAGAAATTAGGAAAGATCATTTGGGACTATTGTGGCATGGCGCGTAACGAGGAAGGTTTGAAATTTGCTATCAGCGAGATTCAAAAGATCCGCGAAGACTTCTTCAAAAACGTTCGTATCCCAGGCGCAATCAATGGCATGAATCCTGAATTGGAAAAAGCCATGCGCGTAGCAGACTTCATCGATTTGGGAGAGTTGATGTGCAAAGACGCATTGGAGCGCAACGAGTCTTGTGGCGGTCACTTCCGCGAAGAATATCAAACGGAAGATGGTGAAGCATTGCGTGTAGACGACGTGTACAACTACGTCGCAGCATGGGAATTCACTGGTAATCCATCAGCGCCAAACCTTCACAAGGAAGCGTTGATTTATGAAAACATTAAAGTACAATCACGTAGCTATAAATAACAACATGGAAAACGGAATGAATTTGACCCTAAAAGTTTGGCGTCAACAAAATGCAGAAACTCCTGGCCAATTGGTGGAGTATAAATTGGGCAGCGTTTCTCCAGACATGAGTTTCTTGGAAATGATGGACGTTTTGAACGATGAATTGATTCGTCGTGGAGAAGATTCCATCGCTTTTGACCACGACTGTCGTGAGGGAATTTGCGGAATGTGTTCCATGTTCATCAACGGAGAGGCCCATGGTCCAAACCGCGGTGTGACTACGTGTCAATTGCACATGCGTTCTTTCAAGGATGGCGATACCATTTTCATCGAGCCATGGAGAAGTGCTGGTTTCCCAGTAATCAAGGATTTGATGGTAGATCGTTCCGCTTTTGATCGCATTCAACAAGCAGGAGGATTTATCTCTGTCAATACTTCAGGTCGTACAATGGATGCTAACGCGATTCCCGTACCCAAGGATGATGCAGACAAGGCTTTTGACGCTGCAACATGTATCGGCTGCGGAGCTTGCGTCGCATCTTGTCCAAATGGATCTGCGATGTTGTTTGTTGGAGCCAAGGTCTCTCAGTTTGCATTGTTGCCACAGGGACAACCTGAGCGCAAGGAGCGTGTAGAGAACATGGTGAAGCAAATGGACGAAGAAGGATTTGGTAACTGTTCCAACATTGGCGCTTGTGAAGTACAATGTCCAAAGAGCATCAGCATCGAAAACATCGGTCGCATGAACCGCGAATATTTGGCGGCTAGCTTGAAGCCCTAATTGCTACGAAATACAATAATAAAGGCGATCCCATGGGTCGCCTTTTTTTGTTTCTCCCCTCCTGCGCGCAGCGATAGGAGGGGTGTCCAGACGAGCGCCAGCGCTGTCTGGACGGGGTGGTTGGAAACAGAACGAGAAAGAGAAGCAGAATGAAAATGAATACTAAAACAACCGATTCACCGATCTACAGATTCACCAATATGCGCATAATTTATAGGTTGCCTATACAGATGAATCTGGACACCTTTGCTCAGAATAATTCAAATCACATGCAACATAACATTTATTCAGCACGTATCTTTGAAAAACAAATCACACGTGCCATGATCACCAAGCTCACCTTAACGATGAATAAAAAAGTCATCGAGTCCGCCAAAAAACATGCAAAAAAAAATGGCAAGAGTCTATCATCGATGATTGAAAGCTATTTGAAAACTATCGTCACAAAAGAAGAAGCGACACATGAAATTTCGCCAACGATACAAAGTCTGATGGGAATTGCGCAAGTAGGGCCTGACTTTGACGAAAAGAAAGAAATGAGAGATGCCATGATACAAAAGCATTTGCGATGAAACACTTTTTTGTGGATACCAATATTTTCCTTGATCTATTGTTGGACAGGAAACCTCATTCCAAAAGTGCAAGTGAGTTGTTTGATTTTGCCGTGAAAGGAAAAGTAAAACTTTACATATCTGCCATATCCATGAACACTTTGTACTACATCCTTCAAAAACTCAAAAGCCATACAGAGGCCGTTCGCATTTTGAAAAAGCTACAAACATTCATTTCAGTATTGGACACCACCGCGAGCGACGTGCAAGATGCATTGGACAGCAGCAACAAGGATTTCGAGGATGCCCTTCAAATTTCTACGAGCCACAGGCATACAAAAATCAATGCCGTTATCACGCGCAATACCAAGGACTTCAAAAAATCCCAACTTCCCATTTGGACTGCAGAACAGGCTGTAAAAATGATTGGAAATTGGTGAAGCAATTCTCGTCTCTTCCATGAGTGAAGCCAGAGAAAGGAGGGGATGAGTGCAAAAATGTAAAACTAATAATACCTAATAGGTCTGACACCATTAACAAAAAGTTGCCTACTACTTGATCCAGGATTGCCCGTAACGAAATTATAGATTCCGCCATCATATATGCTCAGCTCAGTAGAGGACCAGTAATTGGAATTGTACATCTGCAATAAAACCCTATTTTGATAAAGTATG
>JBDLUK010000134.1:0-12976 GCA_039805365.1 Bacteroidota bacterium
GAATGGCTTCATGCGCGGATTGAACATTATGGCCATTGCCATGCACGTAAAGATCATAGGCTTTCTTCACTCTTTCCCATCTTTTGTCTCTGTCCATGGCAAAGTATCGGCCAATGACGGATGCTACTTTCACATGGGTGTGAGCGATAGCATTTTCGAAATCTTGTAGAAAGCCCAAACCACTATTGGGGTCAGTGTCACGTCCATCTGTAATGGCATGCACGTAAGTTTCTACCGAGGGATATTTGGTCGCAATTTCAGCAATGGCTGCAGCATGCTTCCAATGAGAATGTACGCCTCCGTCGCTGATCAAACCAATGAGATGAACTTTCTTATTGCTGGATTGAGCCGTTGCAAAGGCTTCGTTGATAACGACATTGTTATAAAAGTCACCTTCACGAATTTCTTTGTTGATGCGAACCAATTCTTGAAATACTATTCGGCCTGCGCCAATGTTCATGTGACCAACTTCACTATTGCCCATTTGTCCTTCTGGCAGACCAACGTTTTCCCCATCTGTTCTTAAAGTAGCGTGAGGATAGGTTTGTGTTAAGTAATCGGTAAAAGGAGTATGGGCGCTGAATATGGCGTCGCTGCTGTCTTTTTTTCCAATTCCCCATCCATCAAGGATGATCAATGCTGCTTTTTTTGTCATAAGGGTAATATTACTTCGGCACATGTGCCTCCGGTTTTTCTGTTTGAAAATGAAATGTTTCCGCGATAGAATCGCACGATATTGCTCACCAAATAAAGGCCCAATCCACTCCCGCTGATTTGATCAGCTACTTGTGCATTGCGGTAGAATTTTTGCGTCATCAATTTTGACTCTTCCTCAGAGACACCTTTTCCTTCATCCAAAATTTGAATCGAAATATTACTTTCTATTCGTCTGCTGGTGATGATGATTTTGCTATTGTTGGGACTGTATTTGCATGCATTGTCGATGAGATTAAAGAATACAGAACCCAAGAGCTCTGGGTCGATTTGCAATTTGCAAGCGGCATCGATTTGAATCTCAAATTCGTGATCAGGATACCATTTGCGAATTTTCTTTAACTCCATCTCTACAAATTCTGAAAGTTGAATCAATTGATCATGATTTTCAAATCTGCCTGTTGAGGTTCTGGATGTCAAAAGAATATTTTCAATTTGCTTTTGCAAACGTGTTAATTCTCCTTGAGCCTGTGAAAGAATAATCTTTTGCTTTTCTTCTTCGGTTTTGTGCCGAGTCAGGGTGTCCAACATCAATCTTATAGATGCAATGGGCGTTTTAAGCTCGTGGGTTACAGAAAGCAAAAAGGTTTTTTCTACGGTTGCGGATTCCATTTCCTTTTTGATGCTTTTATTGATCCATCTAAATCCAAGAAAAAGAAGAATGGAGAATACAGCTCCTTCGCCAACGATCATTCCCAATTTATTGAAAGCCTGATTTTCATTGGGGTAAAGGATTTTGTAGCTCCTGTAAAGTTGTACTCCCCACCAAAAAAGTTGAAGGATCACATATACAAAAAGGATGTGCAAAAGGCGTTGTCGGAACTTGCGTTGGAACATAGTGCGAAATTACGCTGAATTGAGCTTGTGGTGATTAACTTTGACGCATGAAAAAGTGGCTCACCATCATTTTGTTATCGATTTCGATTCCCATTTGTCTGAATGGACAAAAGGTTGGATTGGTTCTTAGTGGTGGTGGAGCAAAGGGCCTTGCCCATATCGGTGTTATCAAGGCATTAGAAGAAAGAGAAATCCCCATTGATTATATTGTTGGAACCAGCATGGGAGGGGCCATTGGCGCTATGTATGCTTCAGGAATGTCTGTTGAGGAGATGATTGCCTATGTTTCTACCGAGAAATATTGGAGGATGTCAGAAGGGAATGTGGGCAGCGAATTTAGGTTTTATTACCGTGAGCCACTTCGGGATGCAGGAATGTTGCGCATCAATGTGAAGAAAGGTTCCGGATTGAAGGTTGTTTTGCCAACTCACTATATCGATTCAGAGCCTTTGGATTGGGAGACAATGCAAGGCTTGGCATTTTCATCATTGCGATGCAAAGAGAATTTCGATTCATTGATGATTCCCTTTCGCTGTGTTGCGGCTGACGTTGAAAACAAACAAGAAGTGATTTTTAAAAGTGGTTCGATATCAGAGGCGATAAGGGCTTCGATGACCTATCCTTTTTATATCCCACCTATACGAGTTGATGGCAAATTGCTTTTTGATGGAGGTATTTACAACAATTTTCCTGTTGATGTTTTGTACAACGAATTTATGCCCGACATCATCATTGGGTCAAATGTGTCGCACAGCTCAAGCAAAGTGGATGAGGGAGACGTAATGTCACAACTGGAAAATTTGATTGTTTATCGAGATAATCCAACGGTCAATTGTGATCATTGGGTGAACATTGAGTTGAATGTAGAAGGTGGAACATTTGATTTTCGTATGGCACCTGAAATTGTGGAATTGGGCTATCAACAGGCATTGAAATATTTGGATAGGATTTTGGAGACGACACCCGTTAGGAGGTCAAAGCAGGAGGTGGAAATCAAACGAAAAAACTTTCTGAATCTACCTTTTCCGAAGACATTAACATCCCTATCTGTAGAAGGCTTATCTGCTAAGGAGAATGAGCATTTGGAAAGTTCATTGTTGGTCGGGTTGAAAGAGATGAGCTTGGGTCATTTCGAACCTCGTTATTATTCATTTTGGAAGGAGCCGGGAATATCATCTGTATACCCTGTTGTTCATCCAGACACCAACAATCCAGATGGGTATATGTTGGAGTTGCGGGTGAAGAAATCTCCACCAATCCAAGTATCGCTCGGGGGTAATTTTTCTTCGAGATCCATTAATACAGGAATGGTAAGTGTCGTTCAGCGACCATTGAAGTCATTTAATTTCATGTGGTACGGCAATAGCTATTTTGGGCGATTTTATGGTTCGGCTCTCTTGGGAATTGAATACCGCAATCGTAGTTATCGAATACCAATAGGAGTGAGCATTGAATATTGTCAAAATAGATGGGACTATTATCGAAGTGTATCTGCGTTTTTTGAAGATACCAAGCCTTCTTTTGTCGTCAATTATGATAGATATCTTAAAGCGCAATGGCGTTGGGCATCTTCGCAGCATTCGGTGGTTAAGTTCCAGACATTTGCAATAGATCAAAGAGACCGTTATTACCAGACCAAACAATTTTTGAGTGTAGATACAGCAGATGTCACGGATTTGGAAGGATGGGTAAATAAGTTGTCTTGGGATTTTAATACGTTAAATGCAATTCAGTATCCTACAGAAGGAAACCGATGGATGATTCAATTAAAGAATGTAAATGGTACAGAGCTTACCATTCCTGGCACCACCAATTTGATACGTGATTCGTCACTTACCCATCAGAATTGGCAGTCGATTCAAATTCGTTGTGAGGGTTATTTAAAAATGTACAAGGCATGGTCATTGGGTTACGCTTTGGAAGGCGTGCACAGCAACCAAAAGGTTTTTAATAATTACGCTTCATCAGTGATTCAGCAGCAGGCTTTTCACCCCATAGCGGAGAGTTCCACCTTTTTTATGGATCAGTTTAGAGGTCTTACCTATGTTGGAGCGGGTGTTAAAAGTGTTTTGCAAATCAACAGTAATTTGCATTGGCGGTTAGAAGGCTATCAAATGAATGCTTATCGTTATTATGCTCAAGATAATTTTAGCAAAGCAGTTTTGAATAGGGATGTTCAAAGAAATAGAATTTACAGTACAAGTTTGGTTTATCAAACATTAGCGGGCCCATTATCACTTCAACTCAACTATTATGAGCGCAAGGCGGAGCCCTTCTCTTTGATGATTCATTTTGGATACATCTTATATAATGATTCACCACGGGATTGATTCTTTATCTTTGTCCTTCAAAACCCATTGAAAAATGTCAAAAATTAAATTTGCAGTTATTGGAGCGGGCCATATTGGAAAACGCCATGCTGAGATGGTTAAACGCAATCCAGATTGCGAACTTCTAGCATTTTGTGATGTTCGTTCTGAGGAAGAATGTAACATCGTCGATTTTCAGGTTCCACTTTTTCATGATGTGCAAGAAATGTTCAAGGCTTTGCCTGAGATTGAAGTAGTGAGCGTTTGCACGCCAAACGGATTGCACGCTTCGCAATCGATGCAAGTATTAAACGCCAAGAAGCATTTGGTAGTCGAAAAGCCAATGGCTCTAACCAAGGCAGCTTGTGAAGAGATTATATTCAAAAGTTTACAGGTGCACAGACAGGTGTTTTGTGTAATGCAAAATCGATATAGCCCCCCATCTCAATGGATCAAACAGATTTTAGAGGATAACAAGTTGGGTGAGATTTACATGGTGAATATCAATTGCTATTGGAACCGTGATGATCGTTACTACAAGAAAGGTCATTGGAAAGGTTCATTGGAAAGCGATGGTGGAACATTGTTTACCCAATTCTCACATTTCATTGATATCATGTATTGGTTGTTTGGCGATATTACCAATATTCAAGCGCGCATGATGGACTTCAACCACGGACATTCCACACAGTTTGAAGATTCAGGAATGGTGAATTTTGAATTTGTTAATGGTGGTCTGGGATCGTTCAATTTCTCTACATCCGTATATGATCAAAACTATGAAAGTAGCATGACCATCATCGGGGAAAAAGGAACGGTGAAAATCGGAGGTCAATACATGAATGAGGTTCAGTATTGTCACATCCAAGATTATGAAATGCCTGTTTTGCCAGAAGGGAATCCTGCCAACGATTACGGATTGTACAAAGGTTCTGCAGCCAATCACGTTTACATCATCGAGAATGTGGTGGAGACTTTGAAAGGAGAGAGTATCATTACAACCAATGCATTGGAAGGAATGAAAGTCGTGGATATTATTGAGCGCATGTATGATGCCGCGCCCAAGATTAGAAAGTAAATAAATACCTTAAATAAAAAATGGCCCGCAAGGGCCATTTTCTTTTTTGTATAATTGGGTTATTGGGTAACCGAATTGTAATTGATTTGCCACTCTGGATCATCCATGAATAATTCATTGGCATATCCCATCCATTCAGCAGCTTTTTTCTTGTCATTGGCATCACCCAATTCATTGGCGTAGGTGATAAGCGCAGATTTCAAAAGTTTCTTTACTTCTTCATTGTCTGTAGAATAAGTTTGAGAAACCAAAAGTTCTTTGGCTTTGGCGAACTCAGTATCCGATTCTTTCACAGCTTTAGAATGCGCAAAACAAAGCCCCAACATCAAATGAGCACCCGCATCGTTGGGATCGAAATCTACCATGCAATCGTAAAAGCCTTTTGCTTTTGTGAACTTACCTGCTTCGTATTGGATATCGCCCTCGACAGTCAAGTCTTTTCTTAAATTGATGAAGTAGTCAGGGAAGTCTTGCACATATTTCTTTTCTTTGTCTTTTGCTGCATACTTGGAAGTGTACTTCATTGCATCCTTGAAAGCGTTTTTGTATTCTTCCATCTGTGCATACTTCTCAATTTTCGACATCTCATAAAGAGACATGGCAATGTACAAATAGGGAAGTGGGTGCTTTTTGGTAGCGTCACCTACCGTGTAGTTTTCAGCCTTATTCAAGACTTTTTCATATTTCTGGTCCACGAACAAAGACAAAAGATCTTTGAATTCGGTTTCTTGTGCTTTTGCAAATTGAGCAAAGAGCATCAAGGCTAAGAAGGAGAAGATTTTAATTTTCATGTTGCAGTTTTTATTTTCGTCGCTAAAAACAATGCCAAAATAGAACATTTATTTGATAAAAGTGCCATTGATACAGAAAATTACGCAAAGGTTGGGGATTGCTCTTTGTATATTCGCACGAACCTGAGAAAATTGAAATGACAAAGAAGTTACTTTTTATATTAACCCTAGTGGCCATCTCCCAATTGGCATTGGCGCAAGGGTCAGTGCGTGGATTTATCAAAGACAAGGATTCTGGGCAGCCTGTTTTCCCAATTACGGTTGGTCTTGAGGGAACGGAGTATGGAGGTTCAACTGATAACTCCGGTTATTATTCGTTGACAAAAGTTCCTGCAGGTAATTACACCTTGGTTATCATTTCCATGGAGTTCAAGGCCATCAAAGAGGCCATTACCATTGTCAATGGTCAAGTGTTGAGTAAGAATTACCTGGTGGAAAAGGAGGGCGTAGAAATGTCTACGTTGGAAATCAATTCGCGCAAGACCGATCAATTGAACAATGTAAATATTTCTTCGGAAACTATTCGCTCGCAAGACATTAAGAAAATCCCATCAATTGGGGGGCAAACGGATATTGTTCAGTATTTGACGGTTCTTCCTGGATTCGTAAGTACGGGTGATCAGGGAGGACAAATTTTTGTTCGTGGTGGTAGTCCGGTTCAGAACAAAGTTTTATTGGATGGTATGATTGTATACAATCCCTTCCACAGCATCGGGTTGTTTTCCGTTTTTGATACGGATATCATTTCTACGGCTGATGTTTATACTGGTGGATTCAACGCACAATATGGTGGACGTTTGAGCTCTGTCATGGATATCACAACACGTGACGGTAATAAGAGAAAAAATACGGGTAGAGTAGGAATTAATCCATTTGGAGCGAAAATTCTTTTGGAAGGTCCATTGCGAAAATTGACTGAAAAAGGAAACGGTATTTCTTATGTTTTCTCCATGAAGAATTCATACCTCGATCAATCGTCCAAGGCTATTTATCCTTATGTAAACAATGGCAATGGTCTTCCATTCCGTTACCGCGATATGTATGGTAAAGTTTCTTTTGGTGGTGCAACAGGGAGTAAATTGAATTTGTTTGGATTCTCTTTCAATGATGCAGTAACCAAATACCAGAGTTTGTCCAATTTGAGTTGGCAGAACAATGGTTTTGGTGGAAACTTCGTCGTGGCTCCTTCTGGTTCAACGGTATTGATCAACGGTAATTTTGCTTTCTCTGATTACAACTGTAAGTTGGAAGAGGTTAGCATTCCGAATCGCGAAACTGGGATTTCAAGTTTCAATTTTGGTTTGGATTTTAAATACAACATTGAGGATGATGTTTTGAACTATGGAATGGAGGTTGTAGGATTTTCAACATCATACAACACTTTCAATTCTTTGGGTGTGAAGGTTGATTTGGCCCAAAACACAACTGAGCTGAATAGCTATGTGACGTACAAAATCAATCGTAAAAAATGGTTGTTGGAGCCGGGTATGCGTTTGCAGTATTACAGTTCTTTGGGGGTTGTTTCTCCTGAGCCAAGGATTGGTTTCAAATACAAACAAACAGAGCGTTTGCGTTGGAAGTTTGCAGCTGGAAGATATTCTCAGAATTTGATGGCCACCAATTCAGATCGTGATGTTGTGAATTTATTCTACGGATTCTTAGCAGCACCCGAGGAATTGCAAAATGAATTCATTACGCCTGATTTCGAATCCAAGCCAGTAAAGAATTCTCTTCAACGTGCGTTGCATTATGTAGTAGGGATGGAGTTTGATGTGAACGATGCTTTCAATATCAACTTGGAAGGGTACTATCGCGATTTTCGTCAGTTGACGAACATCAACAGAAACAAGATTTTCCCAGATGATAACGATCACCAAGATGAATCAGAGCTATTACGCAAAGACTTTATTTTGGAAACGGGTCGTGCTTATGGAGCAGATATTGTTTTGAAGTATGAGACAAAACGACAATATTTTTATGCTGTGTATTCCATCATGAAGGTAGATCGTTGGGATGGCTTTGCATGGTATGCACCAGTCTTTGACCGTCGTCACAATGTCAACTTTGTAGCTACCCACAAAATGGGTACAAAGCGTGATTGGGAACTTTCAGCACGATGGAATTTGGGAAGTGGTTTGCCTTTTACTCAAACACAAGGTTATTACCAACCCAATTTGACTTCAGGTGGAATCAGTACAGATTACGTATACGCCAATTCAAACGAAATGGGCATTCAGTTCGCTCAATTAAACGGTGGACGCTTGCCTTACTATCACCGTTTGGATCTGAATTTGAAAAAGACACTGAAAGGTGAGCGTTTCAACTGGGAGTGGAACTTGGGTGTTACCAATGCCTACAACAGAGCCAACGTATTTTACATTGATCGTATCACGGCTAAGCGCACAGATCAATTGCCCATCATGCCAACATTTGGTATGGAGTTAAGCTTTTAATAGCTCTTCTGCATTGGCGATGGCTGCAGGTGTGGGTGTTTTACCACTCAACATTTCGGCGATTTCCTGAATTCTCGTTTTGGCATCTAAAGATTGGACCTTGGTTAGGGTTCTGTCTGTTCCATGCTCTTTGTACACCTTGAAATGATGATTGGCTTTGGATGCAACTTGCGGCAAGTGGGAGATCGCAATGACTTGCATTTGACCAGCACACTTTTGTAAAAGTTGACCCATTTTCAATCCAACATCTCCACTTACCCCTTGGTCAATCTCATCTAAAATCATGACAGGTAAGTTTTGACGTGAGGCCATTACTGCTTTTAGTGCGAGCATTACACGTGAAATTTCACCACCGGACGCGGCTTGCTGAATGGCTTGTGGTGCCATGCCTTTGTTAGCAGTGAACAATATAGCGATATCATCGCAGCCGTCCATTTTAGGCGCTGTGGCTGATAACGCAACATGAATCTGAGCGTGTTCCATCGATAGTTGATGGAGCCAATGCGACATTTCTGTAGTGAGTAAAGCAGCGGCTTCATTTCTTCTTTCGTGAATGATTTTTCCTGCAGTCAATACCTGTACTTCCAAATCAGCGATGCTCAATTTGAGTTGTTCAATTTCATCTTCAACATTGCCAAGACCCAGAAGTTGATCATTCCATTTGTCCTTGAGTTCATTGAGTTCTTCAGCATCTTGAACCCTGTGCTTTTGTTGAAGTCGATATACCTCACCCAACTGCTCTTGTAGTTGATTCAAAATCTTGGGGTCTACGGACACTTGTTCAGATAAACCTTCTACTTCTTGATGAATGTCTTTGACTTCGATAATCAATGATTTGATTCTTTGCGAAATCCCTTCCCACTGCTCGCCATATTTGGCAATGCGTTGGATATTTTGCTGAGCAAAATGAAGTCGGGTATTGATTCCCTCGGGACCATCTAGAATTTCTAGGGTAGAGGTGAGACAAGACTGAATTTCTTCGGCATGCTCCAAGGTCTCCACTTTCTGCTCAGATTCTTTGATATTGATCTTACCCAAAGGCGAGTTTTCCAATTCTTCCCATTGAAACTTGATAAAGTCCGCAGTGGCATTCCATTCCGCTTGAAGTTGAATTTTCTCTTCGAGTGTTTTTTTAGTGGATTGCCAATTCTTAAATAAGGTTGCGTAATTTTCTAAGGGTAGCTCATTCTTGGCAATGGCATCTAAAATTTCCAATTGAAAATTTCGCTGCCCAATGAGACTTTGCTCGTGTTGCGAATGGATATCAATCAATCGCTGTCCTGCGTCTTTAAGCAAAGAGACATTAACAGGAGTATCGTTGATGAATGATCTGGATTTCCCTGTTGGCAGAATTTCTCTCCGTATGGTGAGTATATCTTCCCAATCTAGATCGTGTTGTTTGAAAAATGATTTCCAGTTTCTGCCACCTATTTCGAACTGCGCCTCAATGACGCATTTTTGCTCATTGTTCCTGAATATTTTTGCATCTGCACGTTGACCCAACAACAGGCCAATCGCGCCAAGTAGAATGGATTTACCACTACCTGTTTCACCTGTAATGACGGTGAATCCTTCCTCGAAAAGCAATTCAGCTTGGTCGATTAATGCAAAATTTTGAACACGAATATTTTTTAGCACAACAAATACTTTTGACGAAAATAGCTAGGAAAGTGGTGCTCAACAACGAAGAGTTATTCGCATTTATGCGAATTAATTCATAATGCGCTCGTACTTGGTGATATTGCCCGGATCGACCAGTTTGCATAGGTCGTAAATCGGTTGTTTGATTTCGACTGGAGCAGGTTTGAATATCTGGGTAATTTCATCAGCCTTGCCATAAAAGAAGACTTGCATATTGTATGAAGAAGGTCTTATCTTGTGAATAGCACGAAGTCCCTCTATAGACAAAGCGATGTTGTTACGACCTTTTTCAATGTCATAATAAAGTAAGTCTAGTCCTTGTCTGTGGTAATTGTAAAAGGCTTCCCGCAAGGGTTTGAATGATTGAGATAAAATATTTTCAATGATCCAATAACGATTTTGCTGACCTTTTTGATTGGCTTTCCATCCTTCTTCTGGCGCATTTTGGGCGTTGTTCACAATGGTTTGACACATGAGGTAATAATCAGTGCCTCCCTCCAAAGAAAATGAATCATAGTCCATTGCCAATATGAGATTGGCGTAAAAAGCCAGTACTGAAGTGAGGTTGTCTCTGTGCTGGTCTTGTGACCATTGCAAGGTTGAATTGTCTTGGTAAGAGAATTCAAAGTTCTTGTCATTGATGCTTAGCATCGTTGTTTTGTAAGACGAGTTGTAAACGGGTCGGCTGCTGCTCACTTGAATGGACCCTTTGAATGAGCGGTTGTTGATTTGTTGCTCTACAGTGATTTGAATCGAGCAATCTATTCGCTCTTTTGAATCCCAGTTGTCCTTGGACCATTTCCTGCTGTTTACGAATTCTTCAATTACGCCTTCCATGGTTTTAAAAACCTCGGCATCACCGGTGATTACACGAGGTGGAATAATGGTAACATTGCAATTGAGTTCTTGCGCAGTACCGTTCAAGGTAAAGGTTCCAAAGAAAAATAGGAGACCGATATAGACTATATAATTTCGCATAACTGATTCAATATTTCTTGGGCTACCTTGGTTTTGTGCATGGGTTCAAAAGCAATGGAACGGGAATCGGGATAAATAATTGTGATGGTGTTGTCGTCTTTGCCAAAACCACTTTGCGCGCCATTGGCTGAATTGGCAACAATAAAATCAAAGTTTTTTCGCTTCATTTTCTCAGTGGCATTGGCAAGAAGATGCTCCGTTTCCAATGCAAACCCTACAATGCGCTGATGGTTTTGTTTCTGACCTCCTAAAGTTTGGGCTATATCAATGGTAGGTACGAGCTCAATCATGAGGTCGTTGTCTTTTTTCTTGATTTTTTGATCTGCCTGTTTTTTAGGTTTGTAATCGGCTACTGCCGCACTTAGAATTGCGACATCACATGTTGTAAAATGCTTCAAACAAGCAGCTGCCATTTCATCTGACGATGTCACGGAAATCCGCTCCACCAAGGGGTGTTGAATTTGCAAATGAGTAGGGCCAGTAACCAAAATAACGTGAGCGCCTGCTTCGGCAGCTCTATGGGCCAAAGCAAATCCCATTTTCCCAGAACTATGGTTGCCAATGAAGCGAACAGGATCTATCGCTTCGTGGGTAGGACCTGCAGTAATCAGCACTTTTTTTCCAACCCATTTCGGTTGTGGGGCAAAGTATTGTTGAAGGGCTGAATAAATATCTTCAGGTTCCATCATTCGTCCTTTGCCGTCAAGGCCTGAAGCCAAGCTGCCTTCTTGTGGTTCAAGAATATGGTGGCCGCGTTTGAGCAAACTGGCGATGTTTTCCTGAGTTCCTGCATGAAGAAACATATCATGATCCATAGCTGGAGCAACAAAAATGGGACACCGTGTACTCATGTAAACGGCCATTAAAAAGTTATCACAAAGACCGGAGGTCATTTTGGATAAGGTATGAGCCGAGCAAGGAGCAATCACCATGGCATCAGCCCACAATGCCCAATGGACATGATTGGTCCATTCACCGCTGTCTTTGTTTTCTGTGAAATCTGAAGAGACGGGCTGCCCTGATAGACTTGCAAAGGTGAGGGGTTGAATAAAATCTTGGGCGGAGCGAGTCATGATTACCTTGACTTCAGCGCCTGATTTGATGAGCATACGAACAAGTTGCGTTGACTTGATACAAGCAATACTTCCTGTGACACCCACCAAGATTCTTTTCCCTTTCATGGTTCTAAAATAAAAAAAGATGGCGATAGTGCCATCTTTCTTTCTTATTGTTGAATAAGATTATGCTTCAGTATTTTCTGTATCTGGATATCTCCAGTATACTTCACCATCAACCAATTCCTGAACGGCAATTGAATGTGGCTTGGCCATTCTTTCGTAATGCTTTGAAATTTCAATTTGCTCACGGTTTTCAAACACTTCTTCCAAGTTGTCTGTCGTTGAGCTGAACTCCTCTAATTTTTGACTCAATTCTTCTTTCATTTCTTTTCCAATTTGATTGGAACGCTTAGAAAGAAGGACAACAGCTTCAAACAAGTTGCCGTCAACTTGAGAGAATAATTTATCCATGTCGCGGGTCACGGTACTCTTCTCCGCATTGGTAGTTTTAAACTTACTCATAACAATCAGTGGGTCAATTTTTCAATTTGTTTGGCACTCTTATCAAAGAAATCTTGAGCGGATTTAAGCCACTCACTTTCTGGATAAGCGTTTGCAAAGTTAACATAAGATTCTATAGTTGAACGAAAACGTTCTAATTTCTTTGTTTCGATGCTACCCTCCGCCAAAAGATAATTGCTTTTAACAATCAAGTATTGCACTTCTTCGCGGTATTGAGAGGTAGGGTATTTTGTGATAAATTGTTTCAAAGCCAATGAAGCAGCCTTGTATCGCTCAGTCTTTACAAAGATCCTGGCGTTTTCAAAGTCTTTCTCTTCTAACTTGTGATTCAAAGCACCTACAAGGACGTTGGCAGAGTCCTTTAAAACAGAAGTCGGGTACTTGTCAAGAAAATATTGAAAATCATTGATGGCATTGTGTGTATCCGTTTGATCCAATGTGTACTCAGGACTCAATTGATAGCTGCAGTATGCGGATTTAAATAGACATTCTTCCGCCTTGGCGTGTCTGGGATAGTTCTTGGCGAATGATTTTAAAAAATATCCAGCCATCACGTAATCCTTGATGCAGAAGTTGGTCATGGCAAAATAATACT